>JAVBLX010000047.1:0-38142 GCA_031553075.1 Acetivibrio sp. | reverse complement strand
CATGCGAAAGATTTCTGGCATTCGTAGGAGTGCCGAAAGAACTTAGGCTTTAAAAATTTGCGTTACCCCCACAAAAAGCTATTGTTTGAGCATCAATGAGTACAACATTCCAATGTACTAAAGTGCGAGTTATAGTTTTTGTGGGGGTGTCCTTAGCAAATTTTTAAAGCCTTAGTTCTTTCGGTGCTTCTACGCTAGCCAGAAATCTTTCGCATGAGAGCCGTTTTCGGAGGAAGCCGTTCCTGGGAGGCAGGGATCCACCTGCTCTTTCGGCGTTCGCAACCCACCATTCAGGAGCGTCCTCGTGCCCACTATACACAAAGTTACTTAAAATGCTTCTTTCCCCTGCTTTCGTCTGCGATGCTGGCACGTTTAATTGCATCGGCACCAAAGCGATTGCGGATGGAGTCCATGGCGGCATCTAGTTTTTCCAGTTTTTCTCGTCGCTGGTCAGTGCTCACTTCAAAGAGACTTAGTTGAGTGAAGTTTTCTTCGGATATTTTTGCGGTCCGGACACCTAAAAGGCGAAGCGGCCTGCCATCCCAGAATTCCTTCAGTAGAAGGCAGGATTTTTCGTAGATCACATCGGTGATATCGGTAGGAATGTCAAGGGTCATTTGGTGACTTTGGGAGACAAAGTCGGAATCTTTAATTTCTACTGTGATGGAGTTGCATTTTACTTTATCACGTCGAAGGCGCATGCCAACGGTTTCACTTAAGGATAATAGAATCTGACAGGCGGTGCCGTAGGATTCTACATCGTGTGATAGGGTGGTGCTATTGCCATAGCCCTTGTTGGCAGGTTCTTCGTATCCAATGTGGTCATCGGCTATTCCATTTGCATATTCGTGGATGAGTTTTCCATAGCTTTTGCCTAGATTACTCATCAGGATGCTTACATCATAGTTTGCCAGGTCACCGATGGTGCGGATGCTCAGAAGTTCCATTTTCCTTTTGGCAGAGCGGCCTACAAAATAGAGCTCCCCTACGGGGAGAGGCCACATTTTTTCTGGGATTTCTTCTGGAAATAGCGAGTGGCATAAATCTGGTTTTTTAAAGTCGGAAGCCATTTTGGCCAGTAGGCGGTTTACGGAAATTCCTACGTTTACGGTAAAACCCAGTTCATCTCGAATTTGATTCTTGATACGCTCGGCAACGTCCCATGGCTCGCCAAATAAATGGCAGGTTCCGCTCATGTCTAAAAAGGCTTCATCAATGCTTACTTTTTCCATATCAGGAGAGTACCCGGATAAGATTTCCATGAAAGCATCTGAGCAACGGTTGTAGACTTCGAAGCGGGCAGGAACCATAACTAAATCTGGACATTTTGTTAAGGCAGAAACGATTGTTTCTGCCGTTTGAATGCCGTATGCTTTTGCGGGAATGGATTTTGCCAGGATAATACCATGTCGGCTCTCCTGGTCTCCGCCTACGGCAGAGGGGATGCTGCGAAGGTCGATGGAATCGGGATTCTCTTGTAGTCGTTGAAGTGCCTCCCAGCTTAAAAAAGCACTGTTTACATCAATATGAAAAATTAATTTATCCATGATACAAACCTCTATATTGTACACTAAAATTTAATGAACTTATGATACACTGTACTAGTACATCGAGGGATAAATAGTTGATATATTCTATTTATTCCTCAATGTACTAGCTATGAATTTAAATTACTTAACTACAATTTTAATTGTGGCTGTTTTGTTATTAAATGTTTTTACGGTAATTGTTGCAGTGCCGGCTTTCTTTCCGGTTACCAGTCCGTTGGAGGAGATGGTGGCAATTGCTTTATTACTGCTGGTAAAGGTGCGTTTATAGCTTGCGCTTCCGCTTGGAATTGTAATTTTTGTCTGATAGGTCTTTCCCTTGGAAATGGTTTTCTTGCTGATGGAAAAAGCTACGAATTTTGGCGCTTTTTTTACTGTAATAGTAACCTTTGCACTTAACCCGCTTCCTGTGGTGGCGGTAATGGTGGCTTTTCCTGCTGCAACTCCGGTGATTTTTCCGGTTTTGGAAACCTTAGCAATGGTTTTGTTGGAGGATTTCCAGGTAACGGAATCCGTACAGCCTTCGGGAAGAAGGGAAGCGGCGATGGTGACGGATTCACTAATTCCTATGGTGGCTGAAGTGAGGGATAAGCTAAGTCCTTCGGCCTCCATGAAGGAGTAGTTTAGATCACAGACACCTTTATCCGTATTGGCACCGTCCACGGAACCGGTAGAGCTATATTGCCAGATATCATAAGGACCAGTATAGTTGGCATCATCCACTCCGTGGTGAGCAACCCATATCTTTATACCTTCTAACTGGCTCCAGTCAAAATCGCTGTTTAATCTGGAAGCAAAAGAATAAATCATCGGAGTATATCCACCGGCTATAATCGCATCGCAATAGGCCTTGGCAATTTCTGTTGTGTTTGCTTTTCCTCCCAGGAAGGTACCTGGTTTTTCCATGTCATAAGCAATGGGATAATCCAGTTCTCTTCCATCCAATAATTCCAGACAATAAGCTGCTTCTAAAGCCGCATCCTCAGGGGTACGGATACAACAGTCATGATAAACTCCAACCTTTAGTCCGGCTGCCTTTGCTCCGTCTAAATTTCGTTCAAAATAAGTATCAACATCTGGAGCTTGCCCTTCTGCAATTCGAATCATGGCAAAGGTATATCCTTGTCCGGCCACCATTTCCCAGTCTACTATGCCATTATAGGCTGAAACATCAATCCCCTTCGTCAAACTGGTACGAGCCTCGGCTGGCTGAGCCGGTATAAAAATCCCTGAAAATATCAGAGAAAGACAAACTATGTAAGAAAGTAAATGTTTTTTTGATTTTATTAAACTCATTTTGTACTCCTATCTGTGCATTGCTGCACTTGTGTTTCTGATCGAAAGGTAATGTTGAAATGTAATTGCATATTGAAAGATTTTAGGATAACATAGACTTGTTGTTATCAAATAGATTCTTAAGTTATTTTCTATTATAATGATTCTTTATCAGAAAGATGGCATATAACAAAAGAATGTCACAATATAAAATTATGATAGTAGAAAATGATTTGCTATCACATGGTTATTATATCAAAAAACAGTTAGTTGGAAAATGTTTTATTCTTACGATTTTATTAAGAAGCAATGGCTGCAGGGAAAGGAGTTTGAGGATGGATACTAAAAAATCAAGTATAATGCAGATTTTAAAGGAATACGGATTATACATTGTTGTGTTTATAGTAATTGTAGTAATATGTCCAAAGTTTGTTTGGGGAAAGACCGTCGTGGACGGGCACTCTATGGAGCATACCTTAGAAGACGGGGATTGGCTCTTTAATGAACAATTAAGCTACCGGTTTGGGAGTCCGGAGCGTTTTGATATCGTTGTCATTAATTCACCAATAGAAGAAGATCACTGGGTAAAAAGGATCATTGGGCTGCCAGGAGAAACCATTCAAATTCTGGAAGGGAACATATATATTAATGGTGAGCTGCTGGAAGGAGATATTTATGGCAGCGGTCCCATCGAATATTCTGGTATTGCTTCTATGCCTTATACCATTCCGGAGGGTGCTTATTTTTTTATGGGTGACAATCGTAAAGGTGATGTGAGTTGGGACAGCCGATACGAAGAGGTGGGGCCTGTAAAAGAGGAGGAAATCCTGGCTAAGGTAATATTCCGGACATGGCCGCTGAATCGTCTGGGTCCAGTCAGATAATCAGGGAGGCGCGGCTTTGTGCTGACGGAATATGAGATACCGGCTGAAGAGATAGTTCATTAAAAACACAATAAACTGTAATACCAATTTAGCCATATCCTCCTGAATGGAAAGGGATTCAACCAGAAAGATAAAGCCAAAAACCTCAACCAGCATGGAAAACAGGCGGGAGCATAAAAAGGACCAAAATTCATGAAAGGTTTGTTTCCAACCAAGTCCCCGGCTTTGGAATACAAAATGTTTATTTGCCACATAGGCAAAGAGAATCGCAGTAAAAACAGCGATGATATTGGACACATCCCTTTGAACGGAAAAAATGTATTTAAGACCATAGAAGACGCCCAGATTGACCAGGGTAGTAAGTGCGCCAGTGAAGAGATACCGTATTATTTTTCGATTTAGAATTTTATTAATCCGGTAGTTCATAAGGCATCTCCTTATCCATGGCAATCACATCTTTAATGATGTAAATGGGGCGTCCTTTTATTTCCTGAAATAAAATACCAATATATTCGCCGATAATCCCCATAATAAAAAATTGCATGGCAGACATCAGGCAAATCGTAACAATCAAAGTGGAATAGCCTTGGGGAGCACCAAAGGCTATTTTGTTATATATGGAATAAACCATGACACCAAAGCCAATCAGTGCCGAAATACCTCCTGCGAACAGACCCAGCTGGAGGGGCATATTAGAAAAGCTTAGCAGGGCATGGAGAGAGAATTTTATCAGTTTTCCAATACTGTATTTGCTTTCACCACCCTGTCTTGGAACTGGGTCGAATTCTATGATATCCTTATGAAAGCCTACACATTGTACCAGACCACGCAAAAAACGGGTTTTCTCCCGATAGTCTTTTTTTAGAACGGCAGCCACGTTGGCGGTTATAGCAAAAAAATCGGAAGAATCCTTCTGAAATTTAATCGGAGATATTACATTAATTGTTTTGTAAAATAAGGAGGAAGAGGTCCGTTTCATAACACCTACATAAGGATTTTTAGTACGGACCATATTGACGATTTCCACCCCCTTTTCAAATTTTTCGATTACCCTTGGAATTACGCAGGGAGGGTGCTGCAAATCTGCATCCATACAGATGATTCCATCTCCAGAGCTGTGGTCGATTCCGGCAATCATAGCCGCTTCATGTCCAAAGTTTCTTGAAAAGTTGATTACCTTCACATTGGTGTTTTTTAAGGCAAAATCCTTTAATACCTCAGGGCTTTTATCTACACTGCCATCATTTACAAAAATCATTTCGTAGTTACAGTTTATGGTTTTGAGGATTTTATGGGTTTCCTCATAAAACGCATTCAGTACTTCCTCCTCGTTATACACAGATATTACTAATGAAATTTTCTCCACAGTATCATTCCTCCTAACACAAGCCATGAAAAAATACTAAGATAACAAGCGGTTCGAAGCCAGGGGGTTTCATATTGAAGGACAATCTGGTGCTGGCCTTTTTCCATCTTGATTGCTATATACATGCCATTGGCTTTTTGTAAATCTGCACTTTTTCCGTCAACTTTAGCACTCCAGCCCTTGCTGAAAGGGATTGCCAGACATAAAATCTTAGACTGGTCTAAATTAAGAAGGCCAGTGATCTGGTTGGTTTTAATTTCAATATTTTCCAGAACATTTTCTTTTAGCTGTGAAATTTTCTGGTCAAAGTTTTCCATAGAAACACGATAGATACCAAACTGCCTTAAGCGATATTGCCCCGTTTTTTGAAAGGTTATGGTACAATGCTTCAGATTGTCCTTAGTATAACCAAGATTCACTAAAAATTGCATATCAGGCATATAATGTTGATTTTCAGGGGTGCGGAAAATAATTCTTTTTTTTCCAAGGCTGGTTTTAACATACACATTTCCTGCCGTTGCAGCGGAGTCATTAAATTTAAGAGCAGACAACTTGAACTGTACATATTGTTCTGTGTTTGATACTTCTTCCCAGTTGAGTTTTAAACTGGCGTTCTTTTTCTTTACATTGAGGAGGAGTTCGCCCGTTTTTTTGTTTTCTGTTAGAGTTATATTTTCATCCGTCTTAACAACAAAGGGAAGCTTTTGGCTGCTAAGGTCTGTTTCTGGAGAAGTTTGTGGAGAAGCTTGTGGCGGTGCTTCTGATAGGGGATCTGCCTGGAGGGGAGTTTCTTTTGCGGTTGAAGTAGAGCGTGGTTCCAGGACGATTCGATCTAAAAGAGCTTGCTGTTTTTCCAAGGGTGAAAGCTGGGAATACTCCAGAGGGGAAATTTGGTTTGTGTAGGTGTAACCAAGGGGAAGAAAATTTCGGTTTTCATACAATGTATATTTTTTGTCGCTAATTGTCTGGGATGCGATTTTTTCAAAACCATAAGGGAGAAAAAAAGGACTTCCTGACTCTTTTACCGTATATCTTACCCCGGCTAATGTATTGAGAGCCGTGCGGTTATCCAGTCCAGCATAGCGGGAATAATTTGTCAAATCTAAAATGGCTTGTTCCTTGTAGTTATTAATTACATTACCATTAAGAAGACTTAGGAAAGCAGATATTCCATAGGTATTCCAGACCATGGAAGCATTGTCTGCCTTCCAAACAAAGGAATCATCCATATCGACACGGTAAAAGTCGTTCTCGGCAAATCCAGGGAGTACTTCATATTTCTTCTGATTAAGGGCGCTAAAAGCTGTTTTGCTGGGAAGAAACTCAGCAATGTAATTTTCTGTCTGGGGCATATAGGTCAGCTGAGCATTTATGATGACTGGAATAACTACCATAAGGAGAGCAATAAGCGTTTTTCTGCCTGTCTTTAATTTGGGGAAAAAATATATTCCTAATAAGGTAAATAAATAACAGAAAATTGCACCAATCAAATAATAAAGTACCTGTTTTTTGAACTGGTAGTAGAATATAGCGGCGATTGCGATTGTACTGTAAATGCAAAAAGCAATCAGGTTCATTTTTTTGAAAAAAACGGGTCTGTGTTGGAAGAGGAAGTCCCCCATAAGTACAATAAGAAAAGAAACAAGGAAGCTGTAAATCCAACAAAAACGGTTTGCCACGTAACCAAAGCCATTAAACGCATACCCCCAAAAAGGTATTAGCAGAAAACATACAAGAATAAGAAATGAAATCTTTGCGGTTCGAAATTTCCTCTTAATGGTGAACAATGTAATTATGCTGATAAGTGCCAGTGGAACATATCCCAGGCGAGTCCAGCTTGCCATCTCAACAGGAGTAATTTGTGAAAGAAGGAACCATAAATAGTAGCCTTTGTCATAAAGGAATAGTTGGGAGGTATGTCCTCCCGAAAGGCGCTCCCCGGAAAAAAGGAACATCACAACAGGAAGGACGGTTACAGCAGCCATACCTACACCCAGAAGATAGTACCCGGTACAGGTTCCAAACAGGCGAAAAAAATCTGTTTTCTGACGGTAAGGAAAAAAGTCCCAGTAACGTATCACACCATAAAGGAAAAGCAGAATACTGAGCATATAAAAAAAATAAAAATTGCTGATTGCTGATAGGAAAACCGAAGCAATAAAAAAGAAGGTTTTTTCGCCGGAAAAGATTTTTTCCAGACCAATGAGGAGTAAAGGGAAATAAATCATGGGTAAGAGAAAATAAGGATGTCTCACCCCAGCATACAAAGCATAGAAGCAGAACACATACGAAAGGGCTCCCAGTAAAGTGTTAAATTCCTTTTGTTTCATATAAAAGCAATAGAGAGAAAAGGTGATTCCTGCCACATAAAGGCGAAGAAGGATTAAAAAATTGTAAAAAATTTCTGGATTGAGCCAGGAAGATTGACTGTCAGTTCCCCCGTATCCAGGCATCAAAATTGACAGAAATGCAAAAGGGTCGCCAATGACATAGTAGGAAAGGGCGGTTATGATATCTTCGCCCATTCCAATGGAAAAATCCCACATGGGTACCTCAAACCTTCCTGTTTGAAAGAAGGAGTGTAGAATTCCTCTCAAATATTCTCCATAATACTCAAGGGCGACAAAGTGCTGGGCAATTCCGTCATATTGGGCCCAAATAAAGGATTTGTCATGAATGAGGAACTGGAAAAATACAAAAGGTGTAAGAATCATGAATATACCAGTATAAATAATAAAGTAATTGCGTCTTTCCATTGAAAAGGCCTCCTGAAACGATATAAGAATAGTCTTGGGGTTTTTCTAAGAAGATATACGTAATTAAAATCATAAAAATATGAACCCCAGATAGTGATGACAAAGAGGGTTCACTCTTTTGAATCACTGTCTGGGGTTCAGGGCTGATTGTTATTAAATAAGTTGTGTATTAAGTTTTATTTTGAACAGGCTTACTCGAGATTTAACTTATTTTTAAATACATAATAAGTAATAAAGTATAAAATAGCACCACTACCCAACGATACCACAATAGCAGCAGGCATCATTACCTTTAGGGTAGCATTGAGGGCATCCATGGCATTCATCGTGTCATTTACCGCAAAACCAAAGGGAATCATTAATACAGTACCTATAATATTTCCGGCTATGCTTATAATAAAGAATCCAACAACTGCTCCAGCAATTTTATTCTTGCTGATGATTTGACCAATTGCAATCGATGTATAGTAGGTAAGAGGAGCAGTAAGTAAAGCAACAATCATAAGGATAAATAACTCTGTAATAAGAATGGTAAGCTGGCCTTTGGTGATATACTCTTCAATTAAGCGTAAGCCGTAGTAATTAAGCTCATGCCAGAATTCTGCAAATCCTTCTGGTGTAAATACTAAGATTACAATTGCCAGAATAATAACAACTATGCTGGCGAATGACCAAAGGGCAGCAACTAAAAGCTTTGACCAGAGAAGAGAGCCGACAGAGACCGGAAGCGTATGAGTCAGATAACCTTCTTCGGTTACCATACTTTTGTAAAAACGAAAAATCATCAGGATGACAGAAGCGGCACCCACCATCAGCAGTACGACGACATAAGCGAAGGTGATAAGACCTGGAATAAATTGAAAGAAAGCATTATCAATGTGTCCTAAAGGCATTGTGATGCGGGTCACAATTGACATTACAATGGCAATTAAGTAAAGTGGCAGAAACCAGCGAGCGGTTGCCTTTAATTCGTGTTTTAATAATTTTCCTAACATTTGAATACCTCCCTAAATAAAGCATCTACGGATTTTCCTTCCTTCATGCGGATATCATCCACAGAAGAGGAGAGTACAATCTGACCATTCTGGATAAAAAGAACTTCATCTAATACATTTTCAATGTCTGCAATCAAGTGAGTGGAAATAAGGACTGTGGCATTAGGGTTATAATTGGAAATGATGGTATCCAGGATGTAATCTCTGGAAGCTGGGTCCACGCCGCCGATTGGCTCATCCAACACGTACAGGTCAGCGTTGCGGCTCATGACCAGGATAAGCTGCACTTTCTCTTTGGTACCCTTGGACATGGTCTTTAGCCGGTCATTCGGGTTGATGTGAAGCTTGTTAAGCATTTCATAAGCTTTGGCTTTTTCGAAATTTGCATAAAACTCTTCAAAGTAATCCAGCAGGTCACATACCTTCATCCAACTGTTTAAATAGGTTTTGTCTGGCAGATAGGAAACTACCTTTTTGGATTCGATTCCGGGGCGCTGGCCGTTTACCAGTAATTCGCCTGCGGTGGGGACTAAAAGCCCATTGATTAATTTGATTAGTGTCGTCTTGCCACTGCCATTTGGCCCTAAGAGACCAACGATTTTACCTCGTTCTAAGGTGAGGTTTACGTTTGACAAGGCGGTAAAACTACCATATTGCTTGATAAGTGATTTGCATTCAAGTAAAGAACTCATTTATTTTCCCTCCATTAATATTGTAATATTGTAATCTCTTTTCGATATAGTTACTGCGCCTGTACTTTCAAAAATTCTTTTACTTCTTCCGGGGTAAAACCAAGCTTTTTTAACTGTTCCATAAAAGCCTGGAGTTGTTCTTTGGCAAGGTCTAACTTCATGTTCTGAATCATGGCAGTATCCTCCGTTATAAATCGTCCGCTGGTTCGGTTGGTGAAGATGAGTCCGCTTCGTTCCAATTCTGATAATGCTTTCTGCATGGTGTTTGGATTGACGGAAGCTTCGGTTGCTAAATCCCTTACGGATGGAAGCTTATCACCTGGCTGGTACTCGCCGGAGATGATACGGTAATTAATCTGTTCCATCAATTGGAGATAGATGGGACGGTCGTTTCTTAATTCCCAAGGCATGTTTGGTATCCTCCTTTATTTTTTTGAATGTATTCTCATTTTGCTGTATCCACCTTTGATCGTTGTTTTTTTGTATCACTGTATTAGTGTACTAGGTGCTTAATACAACAGTACATCCTAAAAGTGGAATTGTCAACACCTTTTTGGTAAAAAAATGAAAAAAAGTTATTAAGCAGTTTTCTTAGCAAATTTTTTCCACATTTTGTACGAATTTTACTAAAAATTCATAGATGGAAATCTTTACAACTTATTTCAAAAGTGGTAGACTAGAAACGATGACTTTACTCTTCTATTCTGTTATAAAATAGAAGTTGTGAATCTTTTATCAAAAGGAGGACAAACCAAAATGGCAAGAAAAATGAAAACAATGGATGGAAATACAGCCGCTGCTCACGTGTCTTACGCGTTTACAGACGTTGCTGCCATCTACCCGATTACTCCATCTTCTCCTATGGCTGACTACACCGATATGTGGGCAACCCAGGGCAGAAAAAATATTTTTGGACATGAAGTAGTACTTTCTGAGATGCAATCTGAAGCAGGTGCAGCAGGTGCAGTTCATGGTTCCTTGGAAGCAGGAGCACTTACCACTACTTATACCGCTTCTCAAGGTTTATTGTTAATGATTCCTAATATGTATAAAATGGCTGGAGAATTACTTCCAGGCGTAATTCATGTAACCGCTCGTGCAGTTGCATCTCATGCTTTATCTATTTTCGGTGATCACTCTGACGTTTATGCATGCCGCCAAACCGGTTTTGCGATGCTTTGTGCAGGTAACGTGCAGGAAGTTATGGATTTGGGAGCGGTTGCTCACATGACCGCGATTGAAGGCAGAGTACCTTTCTTACATTTCTTTGACGGATTCCGTACCTCTCATGAGATTCAGAAAATCGAAGCATGGGATTATGAAGACTTAAAAGAAATGACCAACATGGAAGCAGTAGAAGCATTCCGCGCACGTGCCCTCAATCCAGAACATCCGGTAACTCGTGGTACAGCACAGAACCCAGATATCTTCTTCCAGGCAAGAGAAGCATGTAACCAGTACTATGATGCAGTGCCAGAACTGACACAGCAGTACATGGACAAGGTTAATGCAAAAATTGGAAGTGACTATAAATTATTCAACTACTACGGAGCTCCAGATGCAGAGCGTGTTATCATTGCTATGGGTTCTGTATGTGATACCATCGAAGAAACCATTGACTACTTAGTAGCAGCTGGTGAAAAAGTTGGTTTAATCAAGGTTCGTTTATATCGTCCATTCAGCGCACAACACTTAATTGATGCGATTCCAGAATCTGCTAAGACCATTACCGTTCTTGACAGAACCAAAGAGCCAGGCTCACTGGGAGAACCATTATACTTAGACGTAGTTGCTGCATTAAAAGACAGCAAATTCCACAACACACCAGTACTTGCTGGACGTTATGGTTTAGGATCTAAGGATACTGTTCCAGCAGACGTGATTGCAACCTTCAAAAATACTACCAAATCTAAATTTACCCTTGGTATCGTTGATGACGTAACCAACCTTTCTCTGCCAAGAGAAGCAGCTCCAAACACCACACCAGAAAGCACAATTTCCTGCAAATTCTGGGGACTTGGTGCAGACGGAACCGTTGGTGCGAACAAGAACTCCATCAAAATTATTGGTGACCATACCGATATGTATGCACAGGCTTACTTTGATTATGACTCAAAGAAATCCGGTGGTGTAACCATTTCCAGCTTACGTTTTGGTAAAGACCCAATTAAGGCTACCTATTCCATCAACAAAGCTAACTTTGTTGCCTGCCATATGCCTGCTTATATTAGAAAGTACAACATGGTTCAGGATTTAGAGGATGGCGGAACCTTCCTTTTGAATACACACTGGACAGCAGAAGAATTAGAAGCAGAGCTTCCAGGACAAGTAAAAGCATACATGGCAAAGCACAACATCAACTTCTATACCATCGACGGATTCAAGATTGGTAAAGAAATCGGACTTGGCGGACGTATCAATACCGTTCTTCAGTCTGCATTCTTCAATCTTGCTAAGATCATTCCAGTTGAAGATGCCATGAAATATATGAAAGACGCTGCAACCGCATCTTATTCTGCAAAGGGTGATGACATCGTTAAGATGAACCATGATGCAATCGATGCCGGAGCAAAGAACGTTGTTAAGATTGATATCCCTGCAAGCTGGGCGGATGCTGCTGATGAAGATTTAAGTGTAAAGGCAGCTGATGGACGTGCAGAAGTAGTAGATTATGTAAATCAGATTCAGAATGCAATCAATGCACAGAACGGAAACAGCCTTCCAGTATCTGCATTTGTTAAATATGCAGACGGAACTCTGCCAGCAGGTTCTGCAGCATTTGAAAAACGTGGTATTGCAATTGATGTTCCATCTTGGGTTCCAGAAAATTGTATCCAGTGTAACTTCTGTGCTTATGTATGTCCTCATGCAACTATCCGTCCAATCGCTATGGATGAAGCTCAGGCAGCAGCCGCTCCTGAAACCGCTATGGTAGATATGACGGGTATGCCTGGATATAAATTTGCGATTTCCGTATCAATCCTTGACTGTACCGGATGTGGATCTTGTGCAAATGTATGTCCTGGTAAGAAGGGTGAAAAAGCACTTGTTATGCAGCCAATCGATACCCAGAGAGATTCCCAGAAGCTGTTCGAATATGGTAACTCCATTAAGACATCTGCTGCAGTTATGGACAAGTATAAGATTTCTACCGTTAAGGGAAGTCAGTTCAGCCAGCCACTCCTTGAGTTCTCCGGAGCATGTGCAGGATGTGGAGAGACACCTTATGCTAAATTAATGACTCAGTTATTTGGTGATAGAATGTATATCGCCAATGCAACTGGATGTTCTTCCATCTGGGGCGGTTCTTCACCTGCTTCACCATACACCGTTAACAAAGAAGGCAAAGGTCCTGCTTGGGCAAACTCCTTATTTGAAGACAATGCGGAGTATGGATATGGTATGGAATTAGGGCAGAGCACCTTAAGAAAGCGTATCCTTGGCAGAGCTGAGAATTTACTTCAGACAGCGGAAAATGATACGGTGAAAGCAGCTCTGGAAAAATACCTTGCTACTAAGGATTCCAGTACTGAAAATGCACCTGCAACCAGAGAAATGCTTGCAGCATTAGAAGCTTGTGATTGCACCAGTGAAGACAAAGATTATATCTTACAGAACAAAGACTTCGTTTCTAAAAAATCCCAGTGGATTCTTGGTGGAGACGGATGGGCTTATGATATCGGATTTGGCGGATTGGATCATGTTATCGCAAGCGGACGTGATGTAAATATCCTTGTATTTGATACAGAAGTTTACTCCAATACAGGTGGACAGGCTTCTAAAGCGACTCCTACCGGAGCGATTGCGCAGTTTGCAGCGGCTGGTATGGAAGTGAAGAAGAAAGACCTTGCTGCGATTGCTATGAGTTATGGTTATGTATATGTAGCGCAGATTGCACAGGGAGCTGATTATAATCAGTGTATTAAGGCTTTTGTTGAAGCTGAAAGTTATCCAGGACCTTCTATTATTATCGCTTATGCGCCATGTATTAACCATGGTATTAAGGGCGGTATGAAGGGTGCACAGAACGAAGAAAAACGTGCTGTTGCAGCTGGTTACTGGCATACCTTCCGTTTCGATCCTCGTCTCAAGGAAGCTGGACAGAATCCATTCCAGTTAGACTCCAAAGAGCCTAGCGCAGACTTCCAGGAGTTTATCCAGAGTGAGGTTCGTTATAGCCGTCTGATGCGGTCTAATCCAGAGAGAGCAGAGGCTTTGTTTAGTAAGGCTGAGCAGGATGCGAAAGAGAAATATGCAGCTCTTGCAGCTAAAGCAGGTAAATAGTTTACCAATAAATAGTTTACCAATAAATAATTTACCAGTAAGTAAGTTTACCCACAAGTAATTAATAAAATAGATTTAATAAAAACCCGAAGAGCAGTATCGTTTTTCGGGTTTTTTATTGCACTCTCATGACCGCCTTCCAAGGGAAAGATTGGTTTGAAAATATCCTTTTGGGTAATATTTATTAGCATGATTGATATATGGGTGAGTAAATGGTATAATTTTTTGTTGAAAGGAAGTGATTGTATGGCACTTGAAAATAAATTAGGCATTCGTGATTCCGTTGAATTGGCAAGAGAAGAGGAAAGAATTAGTAAGAAAAAAGCAATCGAGTTATTTGAAAGTGGAACGCTGAATCGAATGGAGGCCGGAACATTTCAAACATTGGCAGAAATCCATAAGCATTTGTTTGGAGATCTCTATGAATTTGCAGGCGAAGTGAGAAATGTTAATCTTGCAAAAGGCGGATTTCGATTTGCGTCGCTAATGTATTTGCAGGAAGCGCTTGAGAATGTTGAGAAGATGCCGCAATCTACTTATGATGAAATAATTGAAAAATATGTGGAAATGAACATTGCTCATCCATTTCGAGAAGGAAATGGACGAAGTATGAGAATATGGCTGGATTTAATTCTGAAAAAAGAATTGAATCAAATCATTGATTGGAGCAAGGTCGACAAAGATGATTATTTATTAGCGATGGAACGAAGTCCAATTAAAGATATTGAGATAAAATATTTGTTGAAAAAGGCGCTAACCAATAAAATAGATGATCGGGAGATTTATAGGAAGGGTATTGATCATAGTTATTATTATGAAGGATATACAATCTATAAAACGGATGAATTATAGACTAAAACCATCGGGATTGTTAATAAAATTATCATAGAAAGTTGTGCATACTATAAGAATCAGATAAACTTTAAAAATGCTTTCTTCTGGGATAGTGCCGGAAGAAAGCATTTTTATGTCCGGATATTATTGGATTAATGAATATTATGGCTGATATGAACCGGACTTTTCCAAGTTAGTTCATATATTCTTCGCATATTTTGGCCTTCTGGGGAAGGCCGATTGGAAGGTTAATCAGAGAAAAATTTGTAAAAACGAAAGATGGCTGCATGAAATTTCCAACCTGGCATAAACTCATATTGGGACAGAATATATTCTTTTGTGTTTTCTATGCTGCATTTTAGATTTTAGTAAATAATAAGAATTCCTTAAAAAGTCTGAATCTTTGCAGAATCATTGACAATACGGGGTTCATACGTTATAATACTAAGAATGTAAAAATGTACGAAAAGGATATAAATTCCAAGGTAGATATGGAATTTACCTTGGAAACAAAAATATTGGAGGAACAGAAAAAATGGCGGAGAAGAAAAATATTTTAACTTATGAAGGCTTGAAACAGCTGGAGGAAGAATTACAAGAATTAAAGGTTGTAAAGCGTAAAGAAGTAGCAGAAAAGATCAAAGAAGCCAGAGAACAGGGCGATTTATCGGAAAATGCGGAATACGATGCAGCAAAGGATGAGCAGAGAGATATTGAAGCGAGAATCGAAGAAATTGAGAAGATTCTTAAAAACGCGGAAGTTGTTGTAGAAGAAGACGTGGATGTTAATCGAATTAATGTTGGATGTAAGGTCATCATTAGGGATTTGGAATATAATGAAGAATTAGAATATAAAATTGTTGGTTCCACGGAAGCAAATAGCCTGAAGGGTAAAATATCAAATGAATCACCCGTAGGGAAAGCTTTAATTGGTGCAAAAAAGGGAGAAAAAATCACAGTTGAAACGCAGGCAGGCCCCGTTAATTATCTGATCTTAGAAATACAAAAATCCAACTAAAGGAGTGTTTATTCAAATGGAAAATAATCAGGAGCAACTACAGGAGAAAGACCTGAGTGAGTTATTAAAGGTAAGGCGTAACAAGTTAGCAGATCTTCAGGAACAGGGGAAAGACCCTTTCCAGATTATGAAATATGATGTAACCCATCATACCGTAGAGATTAAAGATAATTTTGAAAGTATGGAAGGCAAAACCGTGCGGATTGCTGGTCGCGTTATGTCCAAACGTGTTATGGGTAAAGCATCTTTTTGCAATGTTGCCGATAAACTGGGAAATATCCAGAGTTATGTGGCAAGAGATTCGATTGGTGAAGAGTCTTATGCTGACTTTAAAAAGATGGATGTGGGTGATATTATTGGTCTGGAAGGAGAAGTTTTCAAGACCAAAACAGGTGAAATCTCCATTCATGCATCTGCTGTTACCTTGTTAAGCAAGAGCTTACAGATTCTTCCTGAGAAATTCCATGGACTCAAGGATGTGGATGTACGGTATCGTCAAAGATATATTGATTTGATTGTGAATCCAGAGGTAAAGGATACCTTTATCAAGCGTTCTGCTATTATTCGGGAGATTCGTAATTATCTGGATAGCCAGGACTTTATGGAAGTGGAAACTCCAGTATTGGTACAGAATGCCGGTGGAGCGGCGGCAAGGCCATTTTTAACTCATCACAATACTTTAGATGAAGATTTAAAGCTGAGAATTTCTCTTGAATTATATTTGAAGAGATTGATTGTAGGAGGATTAGAGCGAGTATATGAAATCGGACGAGTATTCCGTAATGAAGGACTTTCTGTTCGTCATAATCCGGAGTTTACTCTTTTGGAATTATATCAGGCATATACAGATTATCATGGTATGATGGACTTGACGGAGAATTTATTCCGTACGGTAGCTGAAAAGGTACTGGGAACCACTAAGATTACTTATGGTGATGTAGAAATCGACCTTGGGAAGCCTTTTGAGAGACTTACGATGGTAGACGCTATTAAGAGATATGCTAATGTGGACTTCAATACGGTTACTACCTTGGAAGATGCCAGAAAGCTGGCTAAGGAGCATCATGTAGAGTATGAAGAAAGACATACATGGGGCGAGATTGTGAATCTTTTCTTTGAAAAGTACTGTGAAGAGAAGCTGGATCAGCCAACCTTCATTATGGACCATCCTACCGATATTTCACCTCTTACTAAGAAGAAACCAGAGAATCCAAACTTTACGGAGCGGTTTGAGCTGTTTATTACCCGTAGAGAGATGGCAAATGCTTATTCTGAGTTAAATGACCCTATCGACCAGAGAGAACGGTTTATGGCCCAGGAAGCCCAGTTTGCGGCTGGTGATGAAGAGGCACAGCATTTGGATGAAGATTTCTTGTGTGCGCTGGAATACGGTATGCCGCCAACGGGTGGCATTGGTATTGGAATTGACCGTTTGATTATGTTACTTACGGATTCAGCAGCGATACGTGATGTTTTATTATTTCCGACGATGAAGTCATTGGATAAATAAAGCCAGTAAAATCAATGGTTTGATTGGTGTAGCGAAGATTGAATACTACAAAAATACTACATTTTTACCACCTTATGTGCTGAACGGGTGATCATTTCATATATTATTATAATGATATCCCGGACAATATCAATAACCAACCAACAAAGGACAATATGACCAAATCATATCAAGCCAAACAGATTAGAAACTTCTTAAAAGATAATGAGATTAATTTCTCTGATAAGGAGGTGTAGTATATGTACAAATATGAAATAATTATGTATTGGTCAAAAGACGATAATTGTTTCGCGACCGAAGTACCAGAATTAAAAGGTTGCATGTCTGATGGCAAAACTCCTGAAGAAGCGATTCAAAATACGCAAGTTATTATTAGGGAATGGATTGAATGCGCCGAAGAAAGAGGTCAAGAGATACCAGAACCAAAAGGAAAACTCCAATATATGTAGTAAACTATACAAGGTGTAAAGTCTATTGAATTATCAAAGGCTTTGCACCTTTTTTGCTGATTTAAGCAATACCTGACAGCATAACTACAAAGGGTCAGTCAAAATTGAGCAAGGGGCAAATTAAAGATAAGTTGGTGGAAATGGCGAAGCGCGATGTTAAAAATAGGGTGATTCATGATAATCCCTATCGTTGCACTTCTGCCGAATGGATCAAGCTGGAACAGGACTATGTTTCCTATGCTTCTCCAGACAGAAAAGGTATTATCAATAGAACATTGTCAGGATATGGGCAAAAACTAAGTAGATGATGCCTAACTTCAATCGCAGGCTTAGTCTTGTAGATGTCCTTATGCAAAATAGTAGGATGTTTGGTACAAGAGATATTGGGCTCTCGCCGTTCTTGGTAAAAATTTGCTTGTCGGGCAAGCCCAAACCCTGTAAAGTTTCCGCAATTCAACAGTTGACAAATAGGTCGGAATGATTTAGACCAAAGATAAGGTCTAAATCATTCCGACCTATTTGTATAAGGGGGATTCCACTATGGGAGTTATATTCAAGCTGACGAATGCTGAAGCGAAACTTGCGGAGCTTCTTTGGAATAAAGCTCCGATTGCATCTATGGAAATGATAAAAATTGCTGAGGAACAATTTGGATGGAAGAAGTCCACTACATTCAGCGTACTCAAGGTGCTTATAGAGAAAGGCGTAGCTCAAAATAAACACTCAATCGTAACGATGCTTTGTACTCAGGAGCAGTTTGTTTCCAGGCAAAGCCGCCGCTATGTAGAAGATACATTTGGCGGGTCTCTGCCGAAGTTCATTACTTCATTTTTCGGCGGCAAAAAACTATCGCCGGAACAGGCGGCAGAACTGAAACTTCTAATAGAAGAACATGAGGAGGGCAGTAATAATGGATAAACTGTTCCTTACAAAGCGACTGTAATATCCGGCACCCCCAAGGTTGGACAGGAATGGCAAGATATGCCTTACCAATATGTTGTTCGGGTTGAGTATAGAAAATCCCTGTATCACTTGAAAGCTGGATGAATTAATACATACTATTTTGGAATAGGGTATTGTAGAGCATGGATTTTATGAGTAAATATGTTTTGGTGGAAACACATTCCAACGTGGTCAATTCAAAATCTATTAAACAGTATGTCTAAACCAACCAGAAAGGTATAAGTCCCTAAATTTGTACCTCTCAAATTAAATATAGAGCATAAAAAGAATGTGCAAAAAATAGTAGGAGTGGTTATTCACACTCCTACAAATAATTTGTAGAAAAGAAATTAGAGTTTGGATTAATCATGGAGATTGCTCTTATACTCTTCTCCCCACTGTTTCATTGCATCTAAAATTGGACGCATGGATTCACCCAATTCATTTAATGCATATTCAACTCGAGGCGGGACTTCAGGAAACACTGTTCTTATAATAATGCCATCTTCTTCCATAGATCGTAAACTATCCGTTAAAACCTTTTGACTGATACCATCTAAATCTTTTTTTAATTCATTGAAACGCCACGGACGTGCAAGAAGATTTCTCATAATTAGTAGTTTCCATTTACTTCCTATTATCGAAACTGTTGTAGCAACAGGACATTCTGGTAATTCGCTTTTCGCTTTCATAGTACACCTCATCTCAAAAGTTGCTTTTTAATACTTACATTCTGATTATAGTGCAATATTAGATATAAAACAATGGGTTATAAAAAGGTAACCAGAGCACCTTTTTGTGCGTACTTTTCAGGGGAAATACGGGATGCTATGATACATTCAGACGAGATAAAACGTCTAATAAACTAAATTTCATTTAAGGAGGTAGCGTTATGGCATTATCGAACATTGCAGATTGGAAAGAGGATAAGGCAGCTTCTTCATGTGGAAGTGCATGTGGTGCATCAGCTCCAGAGGAAAAACCTGCTGCATGTGGTGCATCAGCTCCAGAAGAAAAACCAGCAGCGTGTGGAGCATCTGCTCCGGAAGAAAAACCAGCAGCATGTGGTTCCGCATGTGGTGCAGGGGATAAGTAAACAAGTAAAACAACCATTCGAAACGGAGTGCCAATACTCTGTTTTGAATGGTCAATATCCCAAAATAAAAATATAATAAAATTTAGATAAATAAGAAAGCCAAAGAAGGTGTCAACATGAAAAAAATGGATATATCAAAGCAGTATTTTGCGTTTCAGTGGCATATTACAGATGAGTGCGATCAACGATGCAAACACTGTTATATCTTTTCTGAAAACAATTGTAAAAAAATAGATACTATGAATTGGAATCAAATGCAGGAAGTAATTGCAAATTGTGAAGACTTCTGTAATATGTATCATCGTATTCCTTATTTTTATATCACTGGTGGTGATCCAATCCTTCACCCTGATTTCTGGAGCTTGATGGAACTGTTAAAAGAAAAGAAAATTCCATTTACAATTCTTGGTAATCCATTCCATTTGACAGATGATGTCTGTGCAAGGTTAAAGGAATGTGGTTGTCAAAAATATCAGTTATCTATTGATGGAATGCGAGACACACACGATTGGTTTCGTAAAGCAGATTCTTTTGACATCACACTTGAAAAGATTGCTACTATCAAAAAAGCTGGAATAAAGGCAGTCATTATGACAACAGTCTCAGGTACTAATATAGAGGAGATACCTAGTATTATTGATACGGTAGTATCACATAAAGCAGACGTATTTGCTTTTTCCAGATATTGCCCCACCAGTGAAGAAAAGGATACCAATATTAAGCCAATGCCTTATCGAGCACTGTTGGAAACCTGTGATAAGAAGTTCAAAGAATATGAAGCTACTGGCTGTGAAACTTACTTCAACAAGAAAGATCATTTATGGACTTTGTATGCATATGAAACAGACGAATTTGTCATACCAGAAGATGCAAAAGAAGGCATAATTTATGGAGGCTGTAATTGTGGTAATTGTCACTTGACAATTCTTCCGACAGGAGATATATATGCATGCCGTAGGGTCCAAAATAGTAAAGTCGCCAATGTTTTTGAAGACAGAATTGCCGATGTATGGGTATGCCAAATGGAACAATATCGTGAATATGATAAATTTAAAAAGTGTGCCAGATGTGAATTAAAAGCATGGTGCAGAGGATGTCCGGCGGTAGCAAGTGGCACGAATAGTGGTAAAACTACTATGGGAGATTTTTATGATGTTGATCCGCAGTGTTGGAAAACAAAAAATAATATTACGGGAGAAGAACTATGGAGTTAATGGATATTATTAAAAAACGTCATTCCATCCGGAAGTATACAGATGAGCAGATTAAGCGAGAAGACTTGGAAAAAATATTAGAAGCAGGTAACTTTGCACCAAATGCAGGCGGAGGTCAGCGCAGCATGATGGTTGCAGTTCATAATAAAGAACTGACAGCAAAAATCGGATATCTGAATATGATGAGATTTGACAGAACCCATCTTGCTGGCTCATTTGTGTCAAAGGAGCAGCCGAGTACAATTGATGATCCGAAGATTCAAAATGGGTTTTATGGAGCACCGACGGTGGTTGCCATCTTTGGACAAAGCGACTTCATGTTTCGGGTAGCGGACGCCTATTGTTGCGCGGAAAATATGATTTTGCAGGCAACAGAACTTGGAATTGCGTCCTGTATTATATCAAGAGGAGAAGAAACCTTCGAAAATGTGAAAGGTCAACAGCTCCTGGAAAAATGGAATGTACCTAAAAACTATTCTTGTGTGTGCTTTGTTGCGTTGGGATATATTAGAGGTGAACAGCCCCATACAAAGCCTAGAAAACCAGGAAGAATTCAAATCGTGGAGGAATAAAAATGGATGCAAAAACCTGTCTGAAAAAATTAGAATATATCGGTGTACTGGCATTTGCTACGGTTGACCAAAATGGCGCTCCCCAAATAAGGAATATCAGTGCGATTCATTATGAACCTGATGGAATGTATTTTTTTACAGCGAAAGGAAAAGAATTTGCAAGGCAGCTTACAAGTGATGGACGGGTACAGATACTTGGTTACACAAAATATAAAGAGATGATTCGTCTATCTGCAAAGGCAACTTCAGTGCCAGACTCAGAGCAAAAAAATTGGATAGATAAAATATTTGAAGAACAGCCTTATCTTAAAAATGTTTATCCAGAAGGTACAAGGGATGCTGGAATTATCTTTCAGATTAAAGATGCTGAAATAGAATATTTTAATCTGGGCACACATCCTATTTTCAGACAGTCTTATGTCATTGGAATGGCAGAATGCTCCCATAAGGGGTACTATATCTCGGAACAATGTGTGGGCTGCGGAACATGTAAAAGCTATTGCCCGCAAAAATGTATTCAGGAAGGAAATATATTTTCGATTGAACAGGAGCATTGCCTTCATTGTGGAAACTGTTTTACCCATTGTCCGGCACAAGCTGTGAAAAGAAGGGGATAAAAATATGTTATTACGAGGAACAAACGGAAGCAATGCAAAGACAGATATAGAAAAATTACAGGAAGTAATGGATTATGCAGAAACCGTTATTATCGGAGCAGGAGCAGGACTTTCTACAGCATCAGGATTTACTTATTCAGGAGAGCGGTTCCAGAATTATTTCGATGATTTTATCGAAAAGTATAGAATTAGGGATATGTATTCAGGTGGTTTTTATCCGTTTCAATCTTTGGAAGAACATTGGTCATATTGGAGCAGATATATTTATATCAATCGCTATATGAACCCGCCCAGGGGATTGTATGAACAACTTTACAAATTAATAAAGGATAAAGACTATTTGTAAAATTGTGCGTAAGGGGTTTTTAGATGCAACGTTTATAAATGGCGCAACAATTGCACATAAAAAACTATACGAGTTAGAGCAGAGCGGAAAACTACTTGGTATTGTTACAACAAATATTGATTGTATGCATACGGTAGCAGGCAATAGAAATGTTGCTGAGATACAGGGTAGCTTTGCAATTAACAAATGCTTGAGATGTAATAAGGAATATAACGATGTTAATATGTGGAATCAGGGAAAATCGCCAAAATGTTTATGTGGAGGAAGTATTTGTGCATTTCCTGTATATAGCCATGTAGGAGTTAATAATGCTGGTTGTCCTTTCTGGAAACAAAAAGGCTATCCTCTATTGGCAGTAGAGGACAGCCTATAATCCGTTAATTTCTTTTTTATTAACACTCAATAAGTTTCCGATTGCAACCGTTGGACATTGCATTATCCGTCGGTTTCTAATTTGATTATAAACCAGAATTACATATTTTGCAAGAGGTTTAGGAGATGGAGGTGCCTTGCCACCTCTATTTTTTCGGAATTTAATAAGATTGATACCAGTTTACTACATTTGTTATACGGTGATTGTTATATCCTGAATGAATTTCTTGATTAATTCAAGCTGCTTATGATTGCAGTTTTCCATTAATGAATTGATTTCTTTTTGCAATTCGATATTATTTGAAGAATGATAATCAAGCTCAATCACGTCCTCAATTGGAATAACGTATGTTTCGCAGGCAAGTAGGAGTTTTGGAAGGCTGATAGCCTGTTCTCCACGTTCTATCAATCCACAGATTTTCGACGACTGGAACTTTGCTATTTTGCTTGGAGACAAATGTGCACTTTTTGATTATAATAGAATCAGGAAGCAGATGAGAGGTGAATGAGATTGAAGAAACAGTAAAATATTTGTGATAAGGAAGCAGGAGCTTCCTGTATACTTTAAAGAGTAAAAGGAATTGACCAAAAAGAATACCTCAAGTAAATTTAGATTATTACTGACCGGACAGTTGGTAAAATATCTAAAACACGAGAGGTATCTAAAATGAATTCTAAAGTAAAGAGAACAAAAAAGCAAGTAAGTGTAGAAAATCAAATGAGTAATTTTTTATCAAAAGGAGATATCAATAAGAAAATAGAACTTATTGAGAAAGAACTCAAAGCTTTAACCTGGAGAGAATTAGAAACTGGAGGAAAATTTGCGAAGAATGATAAGCTTTCCTTCATCTCAGATGACATGCTTATAGTTGGATGCGATATAGGCAGTGAAACTCATTACATCAGAACAATTGATGTCAGAGGAAGGGAACTGAGCAAAGGTGCGTTCGAATTCAGTAATACTGTGGAAGGATTTATGAATGCCAAGGCATGGCTTTTGGATCTTGCAGCAAAAAACGATAAGAAACAGATAGTGTTAGGCTTAGAGCCGACAGGACATTACTGGTTTGCATTGGCTACATGGATGATTTTAAATGGAATCAGCGTTGTTCAGGTAAATCCATATGCGGTAAAGCAGAGTAAAGAAATCGAAGATAACAGTCAGCGCAAGGATGACAGAAAAGATCCCAAACTGATTGCCAATCTTGTGAAAGACGGTAATTATGGTATGCCATATCTACCAGAAGATATCTATGCAGATATGAGAAGACTTTCCATGTTCAGGGATCAGCTTACAGAAGATCGAATCAGAAACATCAATCGTCTTCACAGAGAATTGAAAATCTACTTTCCAGAATATATGGACGCATTTGGTAAGATAGATGGTACATTTACTTTGGAAGTACTGAAGGTGTCACCAATTCCAGCAGATATCATAACGCTTGGAGCAGAAGGTTTAAGAAATATCTGGCACACTGCGAAACTAAGAGGACGCGGTTATAGCAGAGCCAATGATATAGTAAGCTATGCAAAAACAAGTGTGGGATTGACAGATGGAACAGCTGCCGGAAAGGAAGCCGTGAGGTGGTTTGCGGAGCAGATCATAAAACTGAATGAACAGCTTGCAGTGATTGGAACTGAGCTGCATAAGAAATGCATGGAAATACCATATGCAGAGAACATACTGGAAATCAATGGTGTGGGTGAGAATATCCTGGCAGGAATTCTCGCAGAAATGGGGGATATCAGCAGATTTGACGATGTAAAAGAAATTCAGAAATTAAGTGGAATGGGACTTGTAGCATGTAGTTCGGGCAAGCACAAGGGAAAGACCAAAATCAGTCATAGAGGACGCAAAAGGCTGAGATACTGGTTGTTTCAGGCTGCAAAGTCAGCCGTTGTCCATGCAGATGAATTCAAACAGATGCATGAGTATTATACGACACGTGCCAACAATCCACTGAAAAAGATGCAATCTCTGATTGTAATAGCATGCAAGATACTGAGGGTGATTTATACCATTCTAAAGACAGGGACAACATATGATCCGAAAAAACTGTTGAAGGATATCAAACATCCGGTAAATGTAGTATCAAAAGCAGTTGCATAGACATTAAATATAAGCAATCGATTCCAGAATTCTGCCGAGGTTCTGATAATAGGCATCGGAGGCTGGGCAGGGTTCTGGAACAGAAACCCGTAAACGATGGAGTCTGAAACGGACTGCATCATCAAAAAGACCAACGAAAAGATATGATGGTATTGCGTCCACTGAGTAAATCAGTACCATTGTAGATGAAAGCAGGTCAGTAATAATCAAATAAAAACAAGAGCTGTAGCTGGCATCGGTTTTTTCCGTGGGGCATGACCCCGTTTAGGAGCTTGGCTGGCACTCGGTGTATGGTAGATGGTACGAAGGAAGTTGGGACACGATCCCCTTAGACACGGAAGGTTCATCATCATAGTTGAGCAGAGGGAAAATAGCCTTTATAAAGCAAACAAAAAGGGATGCTTTAAAAATTATACCCATTTATCAACTATTCGGTACTTGATATTACGATATCCATCACTCTCGGCTCTGTTTCAGAGGTAAATAAAAATCGTCAAAGCCAGTAAAATAAATAAATTTAGGCTTGACAGAATAGGAAGGAATAGGTGGGAGAATACCAAATGACTTTATTCTTATTCTTACGCCGGATAACTTATTTATAGAAACAAAAAGTTACTCAACATGGGGAGGGGTGTCAGAAATTGTTAATACACAAAGAATTCCTCGTGAGGAGATTACCCTTTTTGAAGTAAGGGAAGATAGGGAGTTAGAAATAATAGTATTACTTCAAAAAGGTAAGGACGCACTGACTTTTATTAGAAATAATAAAGAAGGTGATAAATTAGCATTAAAAATGGCTACATTAATAAATGGAGGTCTTCACTTGACGCCGTAGACGGCGTAATCCTTAAAAAGTAGAAACAATGCATCATTTTGTGACAGTTGGAGCTGTTGTTGGTTGTTGCATTGGATTAAGATTAGCTAAAAGTATTTAAAATAATTGATCATAACGGAAGAGAATATTCATTAACTAAATACATATGGGTGGTATTATCAAGCACCAAAGTACTTGTCGCGCGAGGGGGAACGATAGAAGGTTTTTGTAAGACGATGGCAGTTGTAAGCTCGCTAGCGGGAGTAGCATGTGCAGCTACTGGAATTGGAGCGCCAGCTAGTGTGCTTTGGGGTCTTAGTGCAATTGGATATGGTGTGGCAGCAGATTTTGCAAATGCTTTGGGGTGTTAATCTGATTTAATAAATGGGGCCTCTTGTACTTAAAGAAAAATGGTACAAGAGGTTCTTGGCGGAATAAAAAGTCAGGATAGCATAGGAGTGATTATAAATGAAGATTTCAAAATTAAGAATATCAGCAACTTTTTCCATGGTAATGGTAATTGTGTTAATCGCAATAGAGAAGTATACAAAAGAGCGAGTATGGTTTTATATTCAAATTGGAGTTACGCTTTTAGCAATGATTCTAATGACAGTGGATGGTAAAAGAAATAAAAGCACAGTATCCCCCAGAATCACAAAGGCTTTGGCTGTACTGGGGATAATTATGCAATTGATTTTAATAGGTATATTAATTTATTTATTGTTATTTAGTAAATTGTAAGAGATTAGATAAAATGTGAAAATGCTAAGGATCAAGGTATTTTTGTCAAAAATATTTATAATTGATAATCTTCTGAAGAATACTGAGGAATCATTCTTAATTACTGGTGAAATAGTTTCTTTTTACCAATGAAAAGAATCAACTATGGAAACAACATTAACAATAGGAAGAAATATAGGAAAAAGGAATTTATAGCGTAAGCGTCAAATCGTCCGCTCCCCTATAAATTAAGCGCCGCTTATTTGCGACGCTTGCTGTAGCAATCAGCCGGGAGCGTTTTTGACCACGGCATGAGTGGCTCCAGCAATGATTGTTCTATATTTCCATTTTTATGTATTTGGAAATATTCCGTGTAAAAACAGCGGAGGTACAATGCCTAAAAGAAAGCAGGGTAGGAATAAATAAATGTTACACAGAATAAAATGCAGTATTTTACTCCAAAATGAGCCCTCGTAGACGATTAATGCAAAAATAAAAAGAAATAAAAATAATATAAGAAGTCCAGAGAAGTAAGCGAATGACAATAATAGAATAGTAACTATCATAATGCCATAAAGAATTTTATAAGTTTTTGGATTGACTCTTAAAGGGAAATGATACTCAAAGTACATAACTAATGCTAAAAATAAAGATAATAAAATTACCATAAATCCTCCTATGTAACGCTTTTTATAATGTTATTATACGTGAAAATACAAAGAATTTATATAGCATTTCTGAACCAAAGAGCACGTATTTTTACCAAAGAGCACGAAATGATTGAAACGAAAAAATATAGTGATAAAATATAAGTATGAAAGTTAAGGGGGAATATAAGATGTTAAAATGGATAAGAAAAAAGATAAAAAATTTTAAAAAATTTTTGGAACGGAGAATTCTTTTTGAGTTGGCTTTAGTCGGAGTTGGATATATACTAATAGTAAAGATGATGTTAATTTTAGGAAATTTGACTTTTGGAGATTTGATGGCTCAGTATAACAGGCATATGGGCAATAATTCCTTTTCGTTTAGTCAAGATATAATAAAAAACATATTTGTTTTATTTGACCTGTGCATTATCACTCCAATAGTTGAAGAACTGATTTTTCGCCGCTTTATCATGAAAAAATTACAAAAGCGCCTTAATTTCAACTTGTCGAATATATTGCAATCTGTTATATTTGCAGTATGTCATCTTAATATAGTCCAAGCATTATATGCTTTTCCAATAGGAATGATGAATGGGCACCTTAATAAGAAGTATAAGACCTTATACGCGGGGATCGTTATACATGCGGCAGCCAATTTTGTAGGAACCGTTTGGCCGGCAATTGAAAACGAAATAATCATGAGTTATATAAGTAATGATATAGCATTAGTAATAATTGAAGTATTGGTTTCAGGTATAGGAATATGGTTATTTTTCAAAGCGTATAAGCGTGTTAATGTTATGTCGACTACCTGTAATTCATGAAACGTAGTGCTTTCAAGAGAAAGAGTTCGTTATAAATCAGATTTCTAAGAAAGGAAGCTAATGATGGAGAAGATTAAGAAAAAAAGATTTTTACGCTATTTTATTTCTGCATGTGTCCTTTTAATATTTGTTTTCGTAGGCTTATGGCCAGGGACAGGAGGCGATAACAAGGATATATGGGACGAAATGAAAAATTGGAGAAGAAAATCTCGATGAATTTAATAAACGGAATTCCAAACATATAAAGTAAGCGCATAGTAATATAATGCCACGGTCAACAACCAATTTTTTTCGTCTCACCGTAAAAGGCCTGATTGAATGCAAACATCAATGTCCGCAAAAGTCTATAACTTAATTCTGACTTGAGAAATTTCACTTCATTTAAGAGCAATAATCTCAACTTGGAAATCAAAGTCACAAATTTACTTCCCATATCAAGTACACCCTTAAGAGGATTCGTAATGAAGAAAAGTCTTAAACTAGTATTTATTGAACCTTTAATTATCCTACTTTTAATATCTTTTATTTTTACTTTTTCTAGCTGCAAAAAAAATGATATTACTAAGATGGTTGAAATAACAGATTCAGAAAAATTTAATTTAGTTGCTGCAACTGTTAACGAGATTAACAAAAATAGCACTCTTCCCTTTGACTTGCTAATTTCTTATGAAGAAATCAGAGAGTATTTTAATTATGAACAAAAAGATTTTGGTGATAATATTCAATATCAAAAGTACTTACCAAATGGAAATTTAGAATATGAGTTAATGTTCACATATTACATTGAGGATAATATAAACTTATTAGGTTTATGTATTTATGAAAATATTCATGATTTTAATATATGTGGCATTAAAATTGGTTGCTCAGAAAATAAGGCTATAAAAAATTTAGAAACTTTAGGATTTGTTTTTTATGATTATAATGAAAAGTCCTTTAATTCCTTAATATATTCCATCATATATACTTATACTAAAAATTACGTTTCTGTACATATTGAGATAAATCAGACGACTAATTTTGTTGAATCTATTGGTGTTTCAATAAATACAAACTTTTCTGATCGAGGAGATGATCTAAAATGAAAATTTGGACATTTTGAAACTGTACGCACTTCAAACGATGTATCCCAAAGTAGTTGGAGCAATCTAAATGAAATACACTCATTCAGATTGCTCCTTTGTTAATTATTGATTACTTTGTAGCTTGCCTTCACGGAAAGTATAACAATTAAAAATGCTAAAAACACAGAAAAAATCAATGGTTTAGGCCATTTTTCTATTAAACTTATCCTCGTTATATATTATAATGCGTAACTATAAATAGTTTGGAATTCCGTTTTTATATTCTAATGCCACCTCACCCTGAATCAAAGGAAGAAGATAATTTATCATTGTCCCATTCACATGGTTACCCGCCGGAGTAATCCAATCTCTGGGAACCAGCTTCTCAAAGTTAGCAGTCGTATGAACATCCACCGTAACAATTTCAGAATAATATTCCCGTCCAGGTTTCCGCTTAAATGCCAGCATAACCCCGGTCTCGCCATCCAGTGCAGCCGATACGGCTTTTCTTCCAATATCAAAAGCCTCCTGTATATCCGTCAGAGAAGCACAATGCATAGAGCTTCTCTGAAGCACATTCACTTCCACGCTTCGAACCTTACATCCAAAATGTCCAGAAACCAGGTGCTCTAAATTCTTTCCAACCCCATTTCTGGAAACATGTCCAAAGGCATCAACCATTGCATTAGCATCACCGGTGTTATTTCCACCAATACTGTCCAGATAGTTACCATCCTTATCTTTAATACCTTCCGAAACAGCAATCACAATCTGCTCCTTACCAGCGTCAAATAAAGTCTGAACATCCTGAAAGAACAGCTCTGAATCAAATGGAATCTCCGGAAGATAAATCAAGTCCACTCCATCAATCGAATCCGTTTTCGCCAATGCAGCAGCAGCAGTCAGCCAACCAGCATTCCGCCCCATGATTTCCACTATCGTTACACTGGGAATTTTATAAATATTGCTGTCATAGATAACCTCCAGCATAACGGTAGCAATATATTTCGCCGCAGAACCAAACCCTGGAGTATGGTCTGTACCCATTAAGTCATTGTCAATCGTTTTAGGAACACCAATAAAGCGAATGGAAGATCCAATTTCCTTAGCATAATCCGAAAGCTGTAAAATCGTATCCATCGAATCATTTCCGCCAATATAGAAAAAGTCATCAATTTGAAGTCCATCCAGGATGGTAAAAACCTTCTGGAAAAATGCAGGATTGTTTTTAGGAAGTTTATACCGGCAGGAACCAAGATGCATAGCCGGTGTCTTTTTTAGCTGTTGGATTTTTTCGAAAGAAGAAAATTCTTCGGATAGATTGGTGATTTTATATTGTAAAAGCCCCTCGATGCCGTTTAACATGCCATAAACATGGTCATACTGGCTACTTGTATTGGCAGCATCGATGACGCCTGCCAGACTGGAATTAATAGCTACAGTAGGGCCCCCAGACTGCCCGATGATACAATTACGTTTTCTCATGTATAACTCCTAAACTTGTATGGTTATCAAACTGGAACATGTATGATTATACAAGTTATTTTATTTAAAAGCAATTATAAATTCAGCATAGCGGCTAATTCAGTTGCACTAATAACTTTTTATATTTCCGTTTTATATTCCCGTTTAATATTTTCCGTTTGATATTTTTCATTCCGAGCCAATCTTCAGATTTTTTTGAGTAGGCCTTAAATTAAATGTACTGAGTTTTCTGCATGAAGAAATATAAAAAATGTACAAAATCACATTCTGGAAAAGAGGATATTTATTTCGAATTGGTGAGAGTGCACAGTTGAAATGGAAAAGTTAGTAAAAAATTGTTAAAAAGTGGTAAAAATAGGACATATGGGCTTTTTTGGAAATTCACACAACGTGTATAATAAGGCATGCTATACGCAAAAAAGCAAAGAGTATATGATTGTGAGAAAGAGGAGGATGTAACATGAAGAGGGAACTAAGGCATCGTTGGGTGGCAGCAGTCCTGGCTTTGGTAATGGTATTTACCAGTGTTTTAAGCTATGATGTCGGAACAGCAAGAGCGGAAGAAGCGCAAGAAGCAACAATCTTAAATCTCAAGGAGGTTTACGGACAAAACGGTAAGACCGTTACAACACAAGGAACCGTAGCACATATCTACGGGTCAGCAGGCTCAGGGCTAACCAGTATTATTCTGGAAGACAACATTGAAGGGGAAATTGTCGGCCTGCAAATTTATGATTCAAAAAATACATATACCGTGGGAACGGTTGTAGAAGTGACTGGGGCAGTATCCCTTTATGGAGGCGTAATCCAGATTACTCCTACTAAGGTGGAAGTACTGGGTGAAGAAGAACTGTTTGAGCCCCAGGAAGTTACCATAGCCCAGCTGGAAGCTGGCGGAGATAACTATCTTTCGGAATATGTCATGATAAAAGACGTAACGTTAGGAACCTATACTTCCGGTTCCAATACAACGTTGACCGATGCAACTGGTACGTTGAATCTGTATAAGGGAGCACCATTCCCGGCAGGAGTAGTGGCTGGTGATACCATACATATTTGTGGAGTCTATTCTAAATATAATACTACATACCAATTCCGTAATGGAACAAGTGCAGATTATATCTCAAAATCTGGCACAGTAAATACTTCTGTAACACTACCAATTGCAAATTGGGCAGGAGTAAAAGCAGGTGATGAAGCATCTAAAATAGGTGATACATACGTTGTATATGCGGACTTGAACACCGCCGATGATCGCTTAAGTACCGATGCCTATTTGTCCTATTCAACTGGCGAGAGACTTACCGTAAATAGTAATAAAAACCTTGGCACATCGGGCGCAACCGAGGGAAAATATTATCAGTTTTCTTTAAACAGTAAAAAGCTGGGAAATATTACACTGAATTATTCCATGAAGGGTTCCAACACCGGACCAAAAAACTTTAAGGTATTATATAGCACAGATGGAACAAATTTTGTGGCAGCAAATGATACGATTTATTCCATAACCGCTGCCAGTACATTTCAAAAATTTAGTGTAACATTGCCTTCCGGTGCCAACAATGCGGAGAATCTGTACATTCGTCTGGAGGTGGCCAATTCAATCTCAATTAATAATGGTACAATTCAAAGCGGCGGAAGCAACTATTTGCAGGAGGTTTCCATCACGGGAAGTCCAATCGAATCTCCAGACATTGTGTCCATACCAAGCATAACACCAAATTCGGGTATGGTTGCTTTGGGAGCAGAGATTACCATGACCTCCAAGACTTTAAATGCAGAAATTCATTATACCTATAATGATGGTGCAGAGAGCATCTATGATAAAAACAGCAAACCAGTCTTTACCCAACTTCCCGCTAAAATCGTAGTCTGGGGAGTAAAGAGCGGGCTGGAAGAGAGCTTTAAAGCAACCTATCAATATACCCAGAACCAGGTAGTAGCAGTCAAGGCAAGTCCAAACGGAGGAGCCCGGACCATTGGTACCAAGGTGAGCCTTACCTGTGAGACCGAAGGCGCAGTCATTTTATATTCTCTGGACCATGGAAGTACTTGGGAAAATTATGATGTGGACAATAAAATTACTTTGACTTCTCTTCCAATGACCATTAAGACCAAAGCAACCAGAGAAGGCTTTATTGACAGTGTAGAATCAACGGTTTCCTTCACTCAAAGACTTAATGAAGAGTACAACGTTTATTTTGGACAGATTCACTCTCACACCGAATATTCCGATGGGGCAGGAACCTGTGATCAGGCATTTGACTATGCAAAAAACAAAGCAAAACAAATCGATTTCCTCGCTGTGACAGACCACTCCAATTCCTTTGACAATGCCGATAAAGCCTCCATCAAAGATGGCAGTGCCAGTGCAGAGTGGAAAGAAGGTCATGAGCTGGCCGACCAATATACAGACGGTACCTTTGTCGGTGCATACGGTTATGAAATGACCTGGTCCAACGGACTTGGACATATGAATACCTTTAACAGTACCGGTTTTCAGAGCAGAACCCAGACGGCTTATGCAACCTATGGAACCGCACTTCAGAATTATTATGCAGCTTTAAAAACAGAACCATCCTCTTTCAGTCAGTTTAACCATCCCGGGACTACCTTTGGTGATTTCAGTGACTTCGCTTACTATGACAGTGAAATTGACGGCTTAATCACTTTGATTGAAGTAGGAAACGGCGAAGGAGCTATTGGCAGCAGCGGATATTTCCCATCCTATGAGTACTACACAAGAGCCCTGGACAAAGGCTGGCATGTAGCACCTACCAACAACCAGGATAACCATAAAGGTTACTGGGGGGATGCCAACACAGCCAGAACCGTTGTATTAGCCGATTCTTTAGCAAGAGATAACATTTATGAAGCATTAGTAAATATGAGAACCTATGCAACCGAGGATAATGACCTGGAAATCCAGTACACCCTCAATGGAGAATGCATGGGTACCATAATGGATAATCGTCCGAATGATGTTAATATCAAAGTTTCCTTGAAAGACCCTACAGACGCTGCCGCAGGCAAAGTAGAAGTTATCGTAAACGGTGGTTTGAGCATTGCTACAGAGACCCTTAATACGAAGCAGGGAACTGTAAACTTTATGCTTCCGGCAGACTACTCCTACTATTATATCCGGGTAACCCAGGATGATAACAACATAGCAGTTACCGCACCAGTATGGATTGATGAAGTAGAAGCAGTGGGCATTTCTGGAATGTCAACCGATGAACCTCTTCCGGTAAAAGATGAAGCACTGGATATTACATTAGATTTATATAACAACGAAAAAGAAGATTTGGAAATTGAATCCATCGTATTTGATGTTGCAGGCGATAACATTCATACCGTTGATTTAGACGCAGCAGGCCTAAAACAGATTCCTTCCTGCGGAACGAAGAGCTATACTTTCTCCTATACCTATGACAAGGTGGGTGCAGTCAGCATCAATGCCACCGTTCGTGCCACGTTACGGGGAACGGAAAAAGTATACAAAGGTATTTTGAAACTAACGTATGTGGATGCTTCCATGATAACGAAAGTGTTGGTAGACGGAAGTCATGCCAACGATTATGTTGCCGGATACTATGGCGGAAACATGGGTAACTTTACAAAAATAGCAGCAAAAGAAAACGTCAGAGTTGAAATTATAAACAAATCCTTAACCGCTGAAAAGCTGGCCGAATGCGACTTGCTGATTATTTCCGCTCCGGCTAAGAAAGCGGGTACAGCAAATGCCGGAGCCTATACCCTTTCCCACTTTGAAGACTCCTTCATTGAGCTGGTAAAAGAGTATACAGAGCAGGGCGGCGCATTAATCTTATGCGGTCTTGCAGATTATCAGGATACTGCCGATGGGCAGACCTCTACCGAATTAAATAAGTTGTTAAGTGCCATTGGTGCAACCACCAGAGTAAACAGTGACGAAGCAATGGATGATTCAAAGAATGGTGGTCAGGCTTATCGACTGTATCCGGAAAACTTCGATACATCCTCGGCTTTTCTGACAGGAATTGTAGCCGGACAGAAATATAGTCAGTACAGCGGTTGTACCATTCTGATGGATGATGCAGCAGTGGCAGCAGGGAAAGCCTCAGCACTGGTTACCGGTTTCGAAACAACCTATTCCATTGATTCCAAAACCCTTGGTGAGGGCTATACCGATATTGGCATGGGTAATACCGTATTTATGGGATATGAAAAACTTAGCAGCGGAACCGATTTATTTGTTGCCGGCGGTGTATTCATGTCTGACTTTGAAGTAAAAGCAGAAGTGGATAACATCTGGGATGTGCAGTATGCCAACTACACCATTATTAAAAACATTGTAAGCAGCGTGAAAAAACAAATGCCTCTTACCACCATTGCCGATGTAAGAAATGGACAGTGGGGGAACATTTACGCAGTGGAAGGAACCGTAACAGCGGGAACCAAAGATGGAAATGCATTTTTCGATACGATTTACATTCAGGATCAGACGACCGGAATTAATATTTTCCCAATCAATGAGGGATTAATCGAAGTGGGGCAAAAGGTTCGTGTTGAGGGTTATTTGGATGAGTATCTGGGTGACTTGGAATTAAGAGTTATTTCAGCAAAGGTAACAAACACGGCAAAAACTCCATTGCAACCAACCACTGTAAAAACAAGTGAAGCAATGGACTATGCAGCCAATGGCGGAAGACTTGTAAAAGTACAGGGAACCATCTCTGATGTAGTTATGAAAGAAGGAATTGTTGAAACCATCCTGGTGAAAGATTCCAGTGGTGTTGACGCAAGAGTATTTATTGACGGATATGTACGTTACTCTACAGCGGGAGCCTCACTGGAAAACTTCTGCATCGTTGGTAAGGAAATCAGTGCAATTGGTCTGGTATCTTACGACCCAGATGGTGAAAGAATCCGGGTACGTGACCGTTCTGAGATTGTGTTGAAAACAGCAGATAAACCAAGTAATCCATCTAATTCAACGGAACCTAAAACAGATAGCAATAACAATACAAAGAATAATACCAATACCAGCACTTCAACAACGAAGACCGATGAAGCAACCAAAACCACAATTACTGTGGATACCAAAAAGGACAGCACTGGAAAAACCGTAGAGAACAGCGCAACCGTTGAACTTGGTGCAGTCAATACCGTAAAAGAAAAAAATAAAGCAACCGTAGAGACCAAAGTGTCTGAGTCCTTATTATTAGAAGCAGCAAAAACTGCTACGGCAGAAAAACCATTAGAAGTTGTGATTAAAGTAGAAAGTAATACTCTTCTTGAGCAAATTGCCGCAAAAAATGTAAAAACCGTGGCGGTAGCCGTTACACTTCCAAAGAGTGTAACAACCAGTGATAACATTGTTATCAGTGGAATTGATTTAGGAAAAGAAATATTAAATGCCAGCAAGAAAGCAGGAAAAGATCTGGTAATAGCAGTTATGGACGAGGAAGGAAAGGAAGCATATTCCATGAAATTTGACGGAAAAGAGCTGAAAGACTCCTCCAACAAAGTAACTGCAGTTAATGCAGCCGTATCCATCGGCGGCTTAAGCAAGGACAAAGAAGTAATGTCCTCTCTGAAAAGCCACCTTGGAAAAACGGCCGCCAATAATGGTATCGTATTTGACTTTGCCCATAGCGGCGTATTACCAGCGACAGCTGAAGTTAAAGCAAATGTCAGCAACATGCCAGGAATAAAAGCAGGAAAGACCGTTTATGTATACTATTTTGGGGATAAACTGGAAAGTCTGGCAAACAGCAAGGCAGTGGTAGCCAAAGACGGAACCATTTCCTTCAAAATCAAACACTGTTCCAAGTATGTCATCCTGCCATCTAAGCCAAACAAAGCAATTGTTACGACTCTTTTTGATAAAATAACCGTAACCAAATCAAAATCCATTAAAACCGGAAAGAGCGGAAGCGTAATTATAAAATTGCCAATTGATGCAAAAGGTGAATCCACCATGACGTACAAAACCAGCAACAAGAGCATTGCAACCGTAAGTAAGACCGGAAAAATCATTGCAAAGAAAAAAGGGAATGCAGTGATTAGTACTACGGTAGTGATTGATGGAGAAAAGAAGACATATAAAACAAAAATTACAGTAAAATAAAATAATTTTGGATTGCTGCAAAGGGGGGATTTGCAGCAATCCATTTGTAGTGAAAAGGTAAGGCATGAAGTATCTGAGTGGTTTAGAGTATTTGTTGTTTAAAGCATTTGAATGGCTTAAGCATTTGAGGGGTTTAAAACATTTGGATGAAATGGATCAAATGTTTATAAATGAGTTTAAATAGATTAGAGAGTGAGTTTGATAAAGCAAGAAAGGACTTTTTCATGAAAAAAGAGAAAGAATTTTTTAGAAAAGATTCCAAGGTAAAAATATTAACTGGGGTAATAGCCTGTCTTATTATGGCAGTTGTGATTCATTTTGCCGAAGGGGAAAAAGTGCAAAATGCAGAAAAAGGAATTCAATATTACTCCGGAAAAGTCCTTGAAGTATTGGGAGATACCACGGTAGTAGATGAGGATACAGAAGGAATCCGAAGAGGCAGTCAGGTCATAAAAGTAGAGGTCACCAGTGGGCCATACAAAGGCGAGACAGCAGTTATTGATAATTACATTAGTGCCCTTTACAACATTTATGCCAAACCAGGAACCCATATAATACTCCGTACCATAATTGATGAAGAGAATACGTATATGGTTTACAGCTACGACAGAACCCTTCCGTTATACAGCTTTGTTTTTTTATTTGCCGTTTTGTTATGTATAATAGGCGGAAAAAAAGGTTTTTCCTCCCTTGTCGGCTTAGCGATTATGCTGGTGGGAATTCTTAAGATACTTCTCCCGTTATTAATTAAAGGCTACCCAGCCATGATTACCACCATGCTGCTCATTACCTTCGCCGCCATGATTGGTTTCATTCTCATAGATGGAATTAACAAGAAGACCATTTCCTCTTTCCTGGGAACCATGGCAGGAGTAATCTCAGCCGGAATATTAGCTTATCTTTTCGGAAAAATAGCCCATATCGGTGGATTTCAACTGGAAGAAGCAGAAACCCTCCTATTAATATCCAGAGAAAACGGTTTAAAAGTAGGCAATCTATTAACCTGTGGAATACTGATTGCCACCCTCGGAGCGGTAATGGATGTAGCCATGAGCATTGCGTCAGCCATTCACGAACTCCACGAAGTAAACAACCGGCTAACCGCAAAAGAATTATTTCAATCAGGGATGAACATCGGAAAAGATGCCATGGGAACCATGTCCAACACACTGATTCTAGCCTTCACTGGGGCTTCACTCAGTCTTCTCCTGGCCTTCTATTCTTATGGAATCCCCTACACCCAGTTAATCAACACCGATTTAATAGCGATCGAAATCCTTCAGGGAATCGCCGGAAGTATTGGAATTGTCCTAACCGTCCCATTGGTAGCCTTAATTAGTTCCCAGATCGAAAGATAACTTTGTGTATAGTTGCCAAGAGGACGCTCCTGAAATCTAGGTTGCGAACGCCGAAAGAGCGGGTGGATGAGTGCCTCCCAGGAACGGCTTCCTTCGAAAACGGCTCGCATGCGAAAGATTTCTGGCTAGCGTAGAAGCACCGAAAGAACTAAGACTTTAAAAATTTGCTAAGGGCACCCCCACAAAAACTATAACTCGCACTTTAGTACATTGGAATGTTGTACTCATTGATGCTC
>JAVBLX010000227.1:0-36251 GCA_031553075.1 Acetivibrio sp. | reverse complement strand
GGGCGATTGGTGCACGGATGCACCATGGAGCCCGGCCCGTAACCAGCCACAGTCCAGATGCTTTGCCCTAGACCTTCTTGCCCTGCGAAGGTGGATTTTTTTCCATCCCATCCCCCACGTTCCCGCCGAACCTTTCCTGGGTTGCGTCCGGTTTTCCCAACCTAGTTCAATACTAACTCCCAATGTAATTCTCTTTCCTTTTATTACCGCCTATCATATGCCTGTAAAATAGTTCGATTATTTTGTTCCAGTTCTCCACACTCCAGTAAAATATTACGGATACCTTCTTCGGTAATTGGCTTCAATAAGCATCCACTTGCTTTGACCTGTTTGGCATATACAACCTCTTCTTCGGAACGGATTAGAAAAAAAGTTTTAATCCCCTTATTACAGGTACTAATGCCCTTTACTAAAGTCGAACCATCCATCCCCCGCATAGCCACATCTGTGAATACCATATTCACCGAATTATTAAAACTGTATTTTACTGCCATAAGCGGGTCGGTAAAAGCAACAATGGTCTCTCCTTCGTATATTTTCGCCAGATGCTCGACTAACTGGTCAAGCTGATCTTGGTTATTATCTACTGCTAAAATAGTCATCTTCTGTCTCCCCCTTTCTATACACATTCTCGCATTGTATGCAGGTATTGTATTATGAGTTTTGTCAATTTTTTAACTATGCCTATATTGTAATGTACTACCTACATCAAATATACATCAAAATATCAGGGGTCTTCCAATTTTAGTACAGAATTCCTATGCCTTTATCTTCCTCTTGGGGTTAATTCTGTATCATCTTCATCTACCCGTATAGTAATCGTGATAATACCTGCTTTGCGGTATCTCTTATCCACTGTGGAGCCCCATATCGTCTGGCTGTTATCCTCCCCGTCCGGTAGTGCCTGTGGGGTTCCCACCAGCCACAGATAGGTAATAAGCTCTGGTGCAGCAGCTCCTTCTCCGGGCACCTTGGAAAGCGCCATATCTGTGGCTGGGGCGGCATCGGATGCATTCTCCTGCTTTATTTCCATATCTACGCCATCAATGTTAGATAGTACATTGAAATCAACAATTACACTGGCATTGGAATGATTGGCGGTGACGATTTTGTTATTTCCATTGGCAAAGCCCTCTGCCATCCAATCATTCATGACTTCACCGTCGTAAGAATGAGTTTCCGGATTCCATTGATTTCCGGTGGAATATTCAAAGGTCATGGCTCCCCAGGAAATATCGATTTTGTATATTACATCGCTGTCTTCCTTTATTTTAGCCTGAACATCAAGGTCTGAGCCGTTGTTGGCAGCTCTGACCAGCTCTTCCGCACCATGTCCTTGGATGTAGGTTTCATTGATAATTACTGCATAGGTAGAGAATTTTCTGGTATAGATAAGCAGCTCATCGGCCATCTCCTCGCCAGTGGAATAGGTCCTGGCAGAATACTTAAAATATTCTTCGGCCTTATCATCCACGGAAAGACGTTCGGCAATCCCATCATGATACCGATATATGGCATATCCGGTCTTCCCAGCCAGTTCACCGATAAGCGGTATCCGAACCTGCACCGTAGCCGGTATCTCTACCAGTTTTGTTGAAGTTTCCTCTATCTGCTCACCAATGGTTTCGACTACCGTTTTTTCCACACTGATGTCATAAAACTGTGCCACTTCTCCCTGCGCTGCCGACTTGATATTGGTTGCCCCGACTGCACTGCTGTTGCTGTCCACTACTGACAATGTCATTTTGATCTCGGTGGCCTTGAGCATTTCTTCCTGGGTAATTCCCCTGGTTTCATCTTCCACCAGTTTTTTATAGGCGGCTCCTAAATCAGAGGCGGCCTGATCTTTTCCCAGAACACTTTCCGCTACTTCACCGGTCTTTTTCAGTTCGGTTACGGGCGCTGGTCCCCAAAGTGCTTTCAGCGTCGCCCTTTCGCCAATGTCATAGGTATAAACCCGATTGGCAAACGTACCGGCACCAGTAAGCTCCCATTTAACAAAGGTATAGGCCTGCTTATCTGGATCACCGGGGTCTGGATAGCCTGGCTCGGGGATGGTTATCTTCACACCACTGTAATTTTCCAGACCGCCTGCACTGGTCAATGCCGCCATGGCAAACTGATCCTTTGCTGTTTTCCAGCTTCCGCCATTTAAGTCTACTGTAAAGGTATTTTTTCCTTTTTTCCATAAAGCATAGATAGTTAAACTGGTATTTTTATCCCAGACATGGCTATATACCCGAACACCGGCCGCATCATAATACTTTTCACCGCCTCCGTTGATGGCTCCATAATAGCCTTCAAACTCATAATTGTGCCGTAACGGGATGACTACACTTTCTGGTAAAAGTTGACCATAAACAAGAGATTCGCTACCGCCTGCTACGCCTTGATTATTCAGATTTAAGGTGTATGCCCAGAAGGCATAGAGGGTATTGCTGCCTTCCGCAAAATCAAAGGCATGAGCACTGGAACCATCCGCATTGTAATATTTCGTTCCACTGCCATTGGGTCTGGTATAATATCCACGAAAAACAGCGCCCTCACTGCTTACCGGTGGGGCTGGTGAAGAAATGTGCGGCATCGCTGCACTTTCTGCAATCTGATAAATAGAAGCCGTACCACCACTTCCACCTTGACGATCAAAATAAACCAATCGTTTCATAATCCATTTTGCATACAAAGTACCATTTGCGGCTGTAGTCCAGGTCCCGGTATACATTCGGGAGCCAGTGCTGCTGTAATATTGCAGGCCGCTTCCATCTTCGCCCGCAAAGTATCCCAAAAACTCATAGCCTTCTCTCGTCGGCACAGATACCGATGCGGGTACACTGCTGCCGTAAGCGAGCGTCATCACCCCATTGTCCGATGGCTCATTATGTAAGGTTATTGTATAAGTATTGGCCGTCCAGTTTGCTGTTAGGGTAACACCTCCTGATGGAGCGGTTGTTAAGTTTATAAAATATACGTTTCCAGTTGCACCATTTTTACACCTGACTGTATTACTGGAAACAGATGTTGCTGCCAAACTGCTGCTCCCATATTTAGCTGTACTTGAAACTAATCCACTGGTCACCGTCCAACCTTCAAAGGTATAACCAGCTTTACTTGGGGCTGATACATAAAAAACCGTGTCATAACTTCCGGTTGTTGGCGCATTGGCCCCTGCCATCCCTCCGCTCCCTAGACTATATGTAATGTTATAGGTATTTGCCATCCAGATGGCATATAATTTCAAATTTGCATTGGCTGAATAAGAACTGCCTGATACATAATTTGCCGTTGTTGCTGTGTTGGAAGTATTCCAGCCCAAAAAGCTATATCCCGTTTTGGTTGGAATCTGATTAGTAATATAGTTTGTTATGCCAGTGAATTTACTTTCCGTTGAAGGAACTGACGCCAAGCTTCCACCATTGGCATCATAGGTTATGGTATATGGTGCGGTACTTACTGCTGCTCCGCCGCCATCGCCATTGCTCGTTGTTCCACCACCTATAGCATAGGTAATTGTGGCTGTTGATGCCTTGAATACGGTTCCACCACTACCGCCAATTCCGCGATTGCCGCCGGTACCGCCGCCTCCGCCGCCGGCACTGCCAGAGTTTGATGCCCCTCCCGCACCTCCTGCCAGGGTACTTTCACTAGTCGTGGTACCAGCTGCTCCCCAGGTACGTATATCTGTGCATACAGAAGGTTTTGTAACTGTTGTAGTTGGACTATTATAGTTATACCAGGTAGTTATGCCACTATTGACCGTTCCGCCGGTTCCACCGCCGCCGCCTCCGCCGCCACAGCCTGCCGCAGGCGCATATGCCACTAATGAACTAGATAAATAATAGCTTCCACCAGTTCCACCGGTTCCGCCAGATCCGCCTCCGCCTCCGGCTCCACCAATATTGGCCGAATTACCTCCTCGACCTCCTCCGCCTCCGCCTGCGGTTCCACCCAGTCCAACGGTTTTTCCGGTAACTACCCAGGCACTGTTTGCACCAGATTGTCCACCTAAGCCTACGGACCCTTTGGTTCCTGCTGTTGCGGAAACTGTAATAGAATCCATAATGTAAAGGATTCCCATACTTCCCCCATTCATTCCGCCGTTCCCACTGACTCCATTTTTACCCAGACTGTTAGTAGTCGACGTCACGGCTGACGTATTATTGGAGGCATAGCTGGTTGTATTTCCACCTCCGGAAGCACCACTTGAACCAATCCCCGAACCTGCTGCACCACCACCAGCACCTCCATAGCTCCTGGAACCACTTTGTGTCGAAGAGTAAAGAAACGTGCCATTGGAATATGCCCGATCGCCATTGCCACCGCTCCCGGCATTCCCTCCGTTCCCTCCGATTGCCACAAGGGTCCCGCCGCCCCGAATAATCAAATTTGAATTACTGGGCAGGTAAATACCAGCTCCACCACCTATGGTGCCACTACCATTACCACCACTTACCGTCAGGGTATAGCCAGACGGTATATAAATTGTAACCGTAACACCGGAGCTTATGGTAATTCCATTTCCCCCTGCAGCAGAATTAGATATTGTAAGATTAGAGGTCACTTTATAGTTTCCAGCAGAAAGAGCCATCCCGCTGCTGCTGGTCGTTAAAGCGGTATAGCTGTCCCAATAAGCCGCCGCCATGGTTTCCTTACTGCTAAATCCATTCCATGAAAAGGTGCCTATGTGTATGCCAATACATTGTACTACCAGTATGACGGCTGTTAAAAGCCGTATACTGATTTTCTTCCACTTGGTTTCACACATAAGCTCACCCCCTTTTCCCTTTGAGGTATTGTTCTACTTTATACTTTATTATAAAAATTCAACTACATCAAATTAACATCAAATCAAAAAGGCAGATGTGCGACAATAAAAAAAGGTTGCTACAAATGCTCGTAACAACCCTTTGATATTCAATTGAATAATGACTTTCACCACAATCCGTCATCTTCTTCCAGTGAAGACGAGACTATTGAATCGATACTGATCTTTTGCTCAATACTGATCTTTTGCTCGATACTTTCATTGGAGTTCCATGCTTGTTTTCCCATTGGTTTCGGCTCCTCTGTTTCTGCCTGTTTCCACTGCTGTGCATGCTTCCCTTCTTTGTTTAACTTCTTCTGCATCTTCCGATGTTTTCTTTTGCTGATTCTACGATAAAACCAGTTTATCACGCCAAAGGAAATCATGGCACAGAAGAAGCCAATAATAGCACCAAGAATCACATCGGATGTCCAATAGGTATTTGAGTAAATACAACAAGCTCCTGTGATGACTGCGATAAAATACAGCCAGAATTTATTCCACGCTGTCCGATAGAAAGCAATGCTGGTAAAAACGCCAAACGTAAACGCAATATGACTGTGAGAAAAGGAATACCAATTAATAGGGTTTCCCAAAAGCTTCACCCAACTATATACTTCATATGGTTGAGGACGTGTGAGAACATGGCTCATGACACCTTCCATAAACAAAATGGCAAAGAGTGCAGCCAAAAGTCCTATCCAGGCACTTTTTCTTGACTTTTTAAAGAAAAGCATGGAAATCAGCACCACCAGGAGCGTTAGCTGAAGGGCACTCACCCAGTAAAAAATCACATGTTCCAACCAGTCAGGCGCATGCAGTCTGGCAAAAAAATTCAAAACGGTTGTATCTAAATTTTTTATCATAAACCCTCCTGCAGAAGCTGTTTCGTGAAATTCAGAATCTGTGCATTTTAGCTTCCTCTGTTTCTACCATGACCACGATTAAATCAGCCTTTATGGTATCCTTGGCACATACAAAGGCGTTCGACCATCTGCTGCATTCGGAGTAAGCGTTACGGTGACCTTCGCAAGCCGTAAATAGTACCCGGCACCTAGTCCTTCCTGATATTTATTTGCGGTATCAAGCCCCGCAACATCCGCCGGTGTACCCATAAGTCTGACAAACACCTGAATGCTCGGTGCGGTCAGATCACCGCTGTATGCAACCTTGGGAAGTGACATATTCAATGCTTCATCCGAATAATCGCTATTGTCAACCCGAACTTTCATATCCACACCAGCCAATGCATCATCCAAATTGATGGTATTCGATTCGCTTTTGGCAATCGTCCCTGTTCGCGGCTGGATATTAAAACTGGCAAATAACCCGCCATTGGAGTGATTATGTACCGTAATTTCATTATTTCCGTCGATAAAGCCCTCGGGCAGCCAATCATTGATGGCAGCAGAGGTGTATTCGTGGTTGACGGGATCCCATAATGCGCCTTTGCTGTACTCAAACGCCATTGCGCCCCATGTAATGTCAACCTTATAAATCATACTGTCACTTTCAAGAACCTTGCCCTGAACATCAAAATCGGTGTTGTTGCTATTATCCCAGATTATTTCCGAAGCAAGTCCCTGTCCGGTCGTCTGTACCTGACCATAAGCAACGACGATTTCGGAAAAACGGGACAGGTAAACGGTGATTTTCGTCGGCGTACCCGGATTGTCATACTCAAACCACTGTGACAGACCGTCTGCCTCGGTTGCTTCGGTAAGCAGTTCCACCTGATTTTCATGAAAATGCCAAACCTGATAGCTGGTTCGTCCTGCAAGCTCACCGGTTAAAGGAATATCCACCCCTATTGGTGACGGTATTTGTTTCAGTCGTGTTGTTTCTCCTCCAACCGCTTTCTCCACATACACATCAAATATTGCACCGGTATCGGGAACGGTTCCGGAAGTGCTGTTGATCAGACTCTGCACAGCATAGTTATGATTGCCTTCCTCACTTTCAAATATGTAACGAGAGCCATATTCCCCCTCTCCTGCCTGAACGGTAATCGGGTTAACATTCAGTGTCAAGGTCGGGCTATTTGCCAATTCCTCTGCTGTGATACCAAATTCAGGGTCGGTAACAAGATTATCATTGTTATACATTTCGGTAAGAGCATTCTGATTGGCACTGGCATTCTCGTCTGCAACAACCGTAACAAGATTTTCCGGCGCATTCCATAGTGCTGTCAGCCTTGCTGTCTGTGTTGTGCTCATGGTGCTGTCCATTGTCAAAATCTTGGTTGCGTCATTAAGTCTTGCATTGCCTTCCATCGTCCAACCAGCGAAAATATATCCGCTGCGCACCGGTGCATTGGTTATGGCTTTTTGTACGTTTCCAAGAAGGGTATAAGCTTTTTCTCCACTTTGTAAATTACCGTCCCAGTCCGTCCATGTACCGCCATCCAAATCAACGGTTAACGTCACATTGGCATTATACCATTTGGCATAAACGGTTACGTTAGCACTACCTGTGAAGTTGCCGGCTTTTATTTGCGCACCTGTACCATCGTAATATTTGTCACTCAGGTTGATTACGTTGGCATTGTCAATACCGTAATAACCGTCAAAGACATAGCCTGTACGTGTAGGAACCGTTACGCTTGTGGGGTATGGTTGATTGTAAACCAATGGGGCCGAGTTACCACCAGTACCGCCTTGATTGTTCAATATAAGGGTATATTGCTGCGGTGCATAGTAAGCGTAAAGAGTAAGAGTCGTGTTTTTGGTTTTCGTTGCCGTTGAGTTTGTAAAGTCAAACGTATGTGCCGATGTGCCGTCGGCATTGTAATATTTTGTCCCGGTTCCGTTGGTTCCGGTATAATAGCCCTGGAAGTTATATCCCGTCGGCGCCGTCGGCTTGGTGATGGATGGCATAGCCGTCGCGCCATAGTAGCTGCTGACGCTTGCTGAACCGCCGCTGCCGCTTCCACGATTCAGTGTGACACTATGGGTGTTTCGTGTCCACTTAGCGTAGAGTGGGAAGGTCCCACCGTTGCTCCAAAGCAAATTAGAAACAGACTGTCCATTGCTATAATTGGTACCAGTTCCTGAAGCGTTGGTATTCCAACCGGCAAAGGTATATTCATCCATTGTAAAGGTATTGCTTCTTAACGAATAGGTTGAATTGTGATACATTGTCTGACTGCTCATACTACCTGTACCGCCGTTGGCGTTGTAGCTTACATTGTAGTAAGAGTTAAGACGGGAAACATAAAATGTATAGTTGGTAGCTGTCGCGGAGTACTTTGTACATACAGCATAATAGGTCGTTCCTGCTGTCAGATATTGATTGCTTACAAGAAAATCATAATTCCCATTTGCATCGTCATTGTAAGTTGTAACATAGCTGTTAATGCTGGTATTCTTACATCCGGCACTCCCCACAGAACTTAGTACCGTACTTAAATAAGTGGATCCAGTAAGTAGATAAAAATACGGGTCACCACTTGATTTTACCGAATAAAAGCTATACCACCCTGTATAAGATGGTGTAAAGGAGAAATACGCCGATGCCCATGAAGTACTTAGATTAACCGTATATGCATTTGTACTGCCGGCGGCCGGTGTGGAGAGAGCTCCACGATTATCATTTGACGCTGCGGCGAATGCAGTCGCCGGGAAACATTGTAGTACAAGCAACGCTGCAATTGATGCCGCCAATATTTTTTTGAATCGTATCATGGCTGTTCCCCCTTTGGATTAATTCAATGGTGTGATTTCGCCATGTGATGGCACAATCGTAACCGTGATGACTGCTACCTTATTCCAATTGCTACCGGTTTGAGCATCTAAAAAATCCTGTACATTGGATGGGCTACCTAAAAGTCTGACGAACACATCTTCACTTGGTGCCACCTGGTCACCATTGAAGGCTACTCGCTCCAATGGCATATCAACTGCCGGGCTGCCCTCATCTGCATTGGATTTAAACACCTTTATCTCCACGCCGTCCAGATAAGTTACAATATCTCCCACGGTGAATGTCAGCTCTACTCCATCGTTGGAATGGTTGTATACTGTGATTTGGTTATTTCCACCGGTATAGCACTGTGAATCCACCGTTGGTATCCAATCATTTATCTTGTCACCGGTATAATCATGGGTCTCAGGATCCCATTCCCGTCCTACCGAATATTCAAATTTCATTGCCCCCCAGGCAATATCCAGTTTGTACACCTTGCCCAGCTCGCCTTCGCAAACCTTGCCCTGAACATCAATTCCTGGCTCATGATCACCGTTCATGGGATCCTCCGCCAGCTCACTTTCACTGTCCGGACCAATCGTTCGTCCGTTGGGAAGAATACCAAACTCGGAGAATCTGCGAACATGAATAAGCATTTCACCGCCAATCACTTCAAAGTACTCTTCATTACTGTTGTCGTCAGTTAAGAGTCTCACTTCTCCGTCATGATAATGATAAAGAACATAACTTAAAGCTCCTGCCAGATTTCCAGTAAGTGGTATGCTCACTGTCACTGTTTCAGGGATCTCTTTCAACCTTGATTTCACATCATCAACATTCTTTTCAACATAAATATCATAAAATTTTAGTCTACCTAAAACATCTGCTCCACCGATTTTTCTTGCCAATGTATTGATTGCACTTACACCACTCGTTTCTTCACCTACATTATCAACAACCAGTGTCAAAGTAACATTTTCAGCTGCCAAATCAGCCGCCACTATACCATTTTCCGGATCAGTAGCAAGATTCTTGCTTTCAAATGCACTGGCAAGTTCTGATGCCGTATTGTCATCATTCTTATCCTTTATGGCCTCACCGGTTTTGTTGACAAATGCTGTACCGGGTATTGTCCACCTTGCAGTCAGGGTAACGGTACCGCCGATAGCTGTTAACGTTCTGCCATTTGCAGAAACAGAGCCACCGGTACCAGTCACACTCCAACCAGCGAAAAAAGCATTTTCTTTTGTCGGTTGGGGCAGTACGACAACCGTCCCACCAGCCAATGTTACACTATAATTACTGCCGCTTCCCGCAAAATCATCGGGGGCCGCTGACCATGTACCACCATTTAAGTTAACCGTAACCGCAGCATCACCTCTGGACCACTTAGCATATAGGGCTGTTGGACCGTTTGCTGCACGCCAAATGTCACCCTTTTGCCTTGCGCCGCTCCCGTTATAATAACATTCTGCTTCACTGGTGATATCATCGTAATACCCGACAAACACATAACCGTCGCGGACCGGAACGGGAACCGTCGCTGGTAACTGGGCATTATCCGTCGCCGGCAGGGTTGTGTCTGACACGCCCTGATTCTTCAGCTTAATCGAGTAGGAGAAATAGGGATATAGCACCTGACCATCCTCTAAATCATTGGCATGTACACCATTTCCATTTGAATCATAATACTGTTCTCCGCCGCCGTTAGGCTCCGAGTAAATACCCTGAAAGCGGCCATCACCAGACGGTGCGGAAGGTGGTGTAATTGATGGTAAATCAAGTCCTGAACCAATTTCAACTTCCTTGCCGTTAATTGTAATACTCTTGGAGGCTCCGGTGTTTTCCACATATTCTCCATAAGCCGAAAAGCCCTGTAGCGTAACTTCCTGATAGTAGCCGCCAGTCGCAGCGGTGAATCCCATGTAATACTGATTTCCTATATAATAGGGACTGGAAGGATTACCTGGTTTAAAATTCTTTCGAGTAATTGTCATAGTGCCACCCGACGTGACTTCACTGTCGGATGAGCCATCTTGAATTATGATGCTAGGATTTGTCGGCCGAGTAGCGCTGGAGGAAAAGGTTACCGACAGCTTATTGGTTTCTGCTTTAAATTCCGCCCATCCATATACGGTATAATTAGTAGCGTTTCGCTTTGCAGATACTCCACTAGAGTTTTTTTCAAATATGACAGATGTTTTAGCGTCATTGGTATCCATCGTACCATTATTTCCATACCAGATATGAGGCACATTGCCGGTTGACCCCTTCGACTTATTGTCATAGGTGTCATATTCAATAGCAATACTTTTGGTAATGCCGCTGTAACCGATACCCTGGCCGTTTGCACCAACCTGATTGGTTGCGTTGGCGATGACAAAGGTAAATCCATCCGCTGGTCCTGTTTTACTTGCACCCATGTGAATTTTGAAACTAGTAGAGAAACCAGAACCCTGGGAAATTGGCTGGGTAAAAAATACACCTCCGGCCTTATTTCCGGCGTTTGACACAATCATAACGCCGCCTTTTCCATCCAGGGTAGCATCACCAGAGATACGTACGGTTTTATTTTCCGCTGTACCAGTATTGGCAGAATTAAAGCCATTTACCGGCATCGTGATGAAGCTTTCTCCTTGTTCAGCTGCGCTTGCCGTCAGTGTATACCCCGGCTCGAAGGCAAGTGTTCCAAACGTAAGCATCACAGTAAGAATGATACTGATAATTTTTCTTTTCATAAATATATGCCTCCTTTTTTTACCACGGCTGAAGCGTAGTGTTTAAATATACGGTTCCCTTGCTCTGCCAATCATCTGGGTTGAATCCATAAACACGAAGCTCTATCTTTGATGCTTCATTGGGGAATTCCATGAGAGGTGCAAGACGTTCCACATATTCTCCCTGTTTTATCACACCGCTTTTATAAACAACGCCATAATGCGGGCTTTCTATTTCACACATTAGCCAAACTCCTGAATCGGTGGGATTGGTAAGATAAATGCATAACTCCCCGTTTTCCTGCTGGTATAGATTTCCGGCGAGAGCAAATGCGAAGCCGCCTTCGGCGTTCACTGGTGAATACGCCATGTTTTCAGGTGGAGTGGGAACACCCGGTACTGCGTTTTGCTCAAAAGCTGGCGGCTTGTAGGAGTTGGAAAAAGTGAAATATTGGTACCCCACCAATATGCCTGCGATGCCCAGTAAAAGGTATATCAAAATGATTAGCCAAAATCGTTTTCGTCCGGTTTTTAATTTTGTCTGTTGTTTTCTCATAATAAGTCCTCCTCACTGTGCACGAACATTATGTATCGGTTATCGTTAATGATAATTCCGCTGCCTTGTTCAACGGATTAATTGGCTTAATTGGCTTAATCCGCTGAACAGGACAGCGGAGGTATTCCTCCGCGTTCCTCACTATCTATTTATGGTGTTTCTGCTGGCTTGTTGTAGTCTGCTATTTCATTTGGCGTAATGGTAACTGTGATAACGCCAACCTTTGTAAATACAGGCAGATACGCTCCTTGTCCTTTATCTGGCTGACCACTGAATGCAAAGTAAACATTGGCACTTCTCTGACCATTGGCCCATGGGGTTGAATTCCAGGTGGCAAGATCAGCTACCAAAGCTGATGCGTCTTTCGAGCCGTCTCCCCAAGCATTGGCACCAGAACTACCATTCCCAATCATCTCTGCAGTCGGAAGGGTAATGGAAGGTGTCGTGGCATTTGTAACCTTTGTGGTCTCAACCGTACTTAAGCGCGCAAGTATGGTTGGTTGATTACCTATAGCTGCATACGCAGAACCGTTATCATACTGCCACGCACTGGCTGCAGTAGGAGTACCGGCATTATAGGTAGCTGCTATCGCTACGTGAGCTTTGGCCGCATCATCGTTGCTGCCATAAAAGTAACCGATAACATCGTTAGCCCCATGTTGATTGTAGCCCGAAGCAGTGCCTGCACCATAATCAGTTCCATAAACTCCAGTTGTAACGCCGCCACCGTCATTGAATGGTGTTGTAGCAGTACCACCAGAACCAGCTTGCCCACTGGAATTAACCATTTGATAAGCAAACGCTGCATCAACCGCACTGTTAGAGTGGTTGGTCACAGTAATACGATTATTCGTACCGTTGGTGCCAACTTCATATGTACTTACTTCGTCAGTGTCGTCAAAATTATTGACCCAGTGAGGATCTCCACCTGAAGAACCATCATATGTATGGGTTTGCACATTCCAGGAACCACTACCGTCATTAAATTCAAACTTCATGCTGCCCCATGCAATGTCAATCTTATAGATTTTTGCAGAAGCGTCGCTAATCCGTGCCCATACGCTGATGTCTGCCTTATTGTTAGCATCCGGTGTGTCCTCAGCAGCACCATCATCGTCATTTTCAACGGTCCACGCTGTACCGTCAGAGCTTCCTGCGGTAGCTTCCCCATAAGATGCTCCTGCTGCCTGGACATTTCCTGCCTCATAACCAGTGCTACCTTTCGTACCCGGCTTATCAACTTCGGTGTCCTGTTCATTTAGGTTCTGGGTGGTGTTAGCCGCCATCGCATTCATGGGAAGCACCATAACCATAGCCAACGTGACCAGCAATGATAAAATTTTCTTTTTCATATTGGATTCCTCCTATTTTTATTTTTTTGTTTTATGGGTTTGATTTGACTGATATTCCCACGTAATTCCTTACATGGTTCTCTTGATCGGGTGTTCTTAAACATACTCTCTCTCCTTTTGTAATCACTTATCAGCGAACTGAGGTCATCACAGGCACTTGACTTTCAAGAATAGCCTGGATAATCCTTATTTGTTTAGTGTACTTCTATTACAACCGGAAGCTGTGATTCCATCATTGCCCGGTTGTGGGTTTTAATGTCATAAAACACCAGGTAGACCATTGCATTGTAGGAGCCTGGTGCTATGGTCGCACCGTTGGCATGCTTTACCAGCTTAAGATCAACCAGCTGATATCCCGGCCTAATCGCATTTGACTCAGCGATTATGGTACGATAGGTTTCCGGGTCGTAGCTTGGATCCGATTCTATCTCAGCTTGTTCTTCTGCGCTTCGACCAGTACTTCCCATGACTCGGATGGCTTGTGCATCAGTAAAATGAAGCTGTACCACAATATCGTGGTTGGAATTACCCGGATTTAGGAAATTGAAACGGCAACGTCCCGTATCAAGGCTCACATCAATCGCCTGCTCAAACTGGAAAGATACAAAATTTCCGATTGCGTTTGGCTTTAAGTTATCCCCAGCAGGAATCTGATCTTCATCATACGTAGGCGGTGGAAATATGGTCGTTTCTGAAACCGTTGGGGTTACGCCATCCAGTGCTGCCAGAGTAATAACTACCGCTACGGATGCCAAAGGAGCCCAAGCCCACCAGAACCACGGAACCACAAATGCAGAGATTCTTCCTGCCGCATAACTGCTGAATACTTCTCCGGTATTCAGTCCCACCAAGCCGCCCAGCATACCTTCTGAGCCTTTGATTTCCACGATGGCTCCACAGCAACCAATAATACCATTTTCATTTTGTGCTGCGATTCCTCCGGAACAGGATGCTTTTTGAATCCGGCAGTCAATGGAAAGGTTGTACACCTCTCCTGCGAGTATCCCAAAGAATCCTTTATTCTCAATTTCTTTGTTCTTGATTATAAAATTACTGATTGTATGACCATAGCCGTCAAACAATCCTTTGAATGCTCGCGTACGTTCGTGTCCAATCGGTATCCACTCTTTGCCCCCAAGGTCTATGTCTTCTGTAAGCTGTATGTAGGCAGCTGCCAGTTCCGGGTCACCCGCATTGATTTTTTCCGCCAGTTGAAACAGTTCGTCTGCCGTGCTGATGCTGATAATATTTTCTTCTGGATATCTGGCATATCGTTCTGATTCTCTCACGTCATAAAACCAGTTTTCCGGATAGAACTTGAGAGGAACTTTCTCCCCGCTGTACCACCAGACGGTTTCGGTATCAAACCCCATCTCCTGCAAATCTTCTTCTTTTTCCAACTCTTTTACGCGCTGGCCTTTGGTATGGTCCGGTAAACTTGTTACTCTGTCGCTGTCTTCCTCCTCGTTGTGAAAGAAGTAGCAGGCATCTTCTGTGTTTCCTTCCCCTGTGCAGGAAAAACCTGCTGTCAATTTCTTTAAGTTTGAATAAGAGTAACTTTTGGAAATAGTTCCTGTATTATCACTGGCAAAACCACCAATGTAGTCGCCCTTCAGATTCATCTGAAGCAAGCTATAGCAATTGCGAATTTCTCCGCTGTTCATTGCCACAAATCCACCGGCGCGGACGGTCTTTTTAGCCATGGTATCCCTCCTTTCCCACATCACATCCTTCCGGAATCTGAAACTTTATTGAATATTCTCATAAAGCATTACGATTCAATCCTCGTTACCACGTTTTATCCATTCGATAAAACCAATAACCGTATGGTTTCAGCATATCAGTTAGCCTTTCAATCCCGAAAAAATGTGATTACTTTTAAAATACTTAGGACTTTATCACTACTATGTTTCCATTATAAAAGGTAAACTACATCAAATTCACATCAAAAAAAAGAGCTTTTACAAAATTTTCTAAAATTTTTTAAGCTCTTTTTGTTCTTCCCCTTTACTATAACACTTTACTATCCAGATACCCTATGGCAAATTCTGCCCAGCTGTAATTTGCCATAAACTCTCCCGTATATGCATTAATCGCATCTATCTCCCAGTTTAAAAACCGATAAAAATCACAATTAATCTTACTCATATTCACTGATAGACTGTTGAAATTCCGCACCACGATATCACCGGCATTTACTTCATTCAGTACCTTCATCATGGTAGAAATCAATGTCTGCATCTGGTTCTGCATGGATAAGTTATAAGTTTTGTCTTCAAACAGCACTCCCATCAATTCCTTTATAGTACTACTTGTTCCTCTTTTATAAATCAGATACGCAAACAGCTCTTTGGATTTACTTCGGGGAAATCGAAGAGGTGCTTCATTATAAAAGACTTCAAAATTTCCAAAGGTCTGCACTCGTAGTCCTTTGCTTTCCAACTTGATTGGGTGATACAGGTAATCCAGCGACTCCTTGATGGCAGAAGGTGACACCGGCTTTAATAAATAGCCACAGGCATGGGCGGCAAAAGCCTCTAAGGCATGTTCGGAAAATCCAGTTACAAAAATAATGTTTGTTTTTCCATATATCTCTTTTAATTTTCTTGCCAGCTCCAGCCCATTCATTCCACACATTTCAATATCCAGAAATGCGATATCAACATTTTCGGTTTTTGCAAACTCCAAAGCCTTTGAAGGGGCTGAAAAGCCCTGGATATTCACATCCGGTGCAACCTCCTCCAGCGAATCCATCAAGTCCTTCAATGCGTATGGTTCATCGTCTACTGTAATAAAAATCATGCATTTTCCTCCTCTTTTGGTATCTCAATCGTCACCTTGGTACCCTCTCCTGCAACACTGTTTATGTATAAATTCCCACCGCACATGGATTGCAGTCGGTTACGTACATTTTCCATCCCCACATGGGAACGTTTATCAAATTGTGTCGGGGTGGGTTCAACCCCCATACCACTATCTGATACAATAATAAGATAGGCATGCTCCTCCTCTCTTGACGCTATGGTAAGTGTACCTCCTTCTTCGGTCTTGGTTATCCCGTATCGAACTGCATTCTCCACAATGGGCTGCAAGGACAGGACCGGAAGGAAAAACCCCTTTGCCTTAATATCATATTCAATGTGTATTTTCTCACCAAATCGTTTCTTTTCCAGAGCAAGATAGGTTTCCACATGTTCCATCTCCTGTTCAAAGCTAATCGGAGCACTTCGAGTCAAAGCATCCAGATTGCCTCTTAAATAGGAAGAAAATTCGGTTATGGCTTCCTTTGCTTCCTTTGGATCAATATCACACAGCTGCTTTATGACAACCAGTGAATTATATAAAAAGTGCGGCTGAATTTGACTGAGCATTATGGCTATACGATTTTGTGCCAGCTCCTCTTCCAGCTTTTTCGCCCTTTCCAGTGGCTCCAGCTCCCGTCGTTTTTCTTCTTCAATATTCTGTCGATAGGTAAGCATCCGCACTGAGTGGTCATGCTCCCAGAAAAATATCCGTGCCGTAATCCGCAGCCAATAATAATTCGCTCCATCTCTGGTAATCATAAAATCATAGCTAATCGAATCCGTTCCTTCCCGGAATACCCGTAACACATTTCTGGGCGAAAAGGTATCCAGATACCCTTGTTGATACTCCTCTTTAATCTGCTTCTTAGCAATGTGCTTGAGGGCCTGATTAAATGGGGTCGTTCCAGGAATCCCAATACTTTCAAAATACTCCTGTGTGCTTTTATCGCCAGCACAGTTATGGGTAATATCCAGTTCATAAATATTTTCATACATTCCCTGGGTTACCTCAGTCAAAAGACGTTGATACTCTTCCACTCGGCGAAGATCTTCCTGTCGTTGATGCTTTATATAATACATCTCATCATCTGCCCGTTTGAGGAATTCATCCGAGGTATCTCTTTCTTCTCCCAGGTACACAGACCTTCCGATGTTAAGCTTTATCTCATAGAATGCTTTGTGGTTTTCGTTAACATCATTCAATTTGTTTTCAATTTTTTTGATTTTATCGTCAATCTCTGATGACTGATGATAATAGTCCAAAACAACAAATTCATCTCCACCGAACCGGGCTATCGTGCCACTCCCCTGAAATATCTCATCGAGCAGGCGGTAAACCTCCATCAGCACATAATCACCAATGTTTCGTCCTCTGGTATCGTTGATTCCTTTTAAATCCACAATATCTGTCACAAGAGCAAACAACTGCCGCTCCTTTGGTACCGACTTAACCGCACTCTCCAGATAAACTTCCAAGTAGCGACGGTTAAAGGCACCCGTTAACTCATCCACATATAGGCGCCTGTTTTGTACATTAATGAACACAATCAGGATACCAACCAGCATCCCTACTCCAATCAACGCAATCCCAAAAAACATCTGTAAAATCGCCCCTATTATAGAAGATAACGGAAACAAAATCAGATAGTTGTGGAGCTCTCTTGCTGCATTCGTGTTAATATCTTTGTTCTTCTTCTGCCAGACTACGTAGATAATAGCAACATAGGAAAATGAAAATAACCAGGTCATCCACACATAAGGTCCTCTGGAATAACGGTTCTGTTCATCAATCATATAGCTCCATCCTGTAGCGGGAGAGGTAATCGCCAAAAAACCATTCAAAACTGCCGGAATACTGTAAACCGGCATCCACTTCATCAGGCTCTTTTTATTATTATTCAGCTTGTAATCGCTGTAGAGCAGCCAGCATAAACAAGGCATTGTACAAAATATGTAATAAAGGGATGTGCACAGAGAGTATACCTCTCGGGCAAACGGAAACTGCTTCCCATCCAACAGATACATCGATGTATCAAACAAAAAAAACAATATTACCATCAATAGAAGATTGCGAAACAATTTTTGATCCGTAAACCGATCGGCTAAAAGACTGTTAACATGAAAATACACAATACATAAAACCATCATTCCAATGAAATTCATTCCCAAATAAAATGTCGATTCCATTTATAATCCTCTTTAGTCTTCTCCAAATTATTATACTTAAATTCCCATTTTTTAACAACTTCCATATTTTGGGTTTTTTTAAATAATTAGCCCTTAAAATTAGAAATTCATAACTTTTATTTTTATAATGTACAAACATCTCTTGTTATCCTTTTCGATCCACTGTAATGTCCTAAGTGCAATCAGTAAATAGCAGGTTAAATTATTTTAACTTGCTAAGTACATCAAAAGTACACCAAACCATTTCAATTTTTTTACATTTTTATCTTTTTTTTTACTTTTTTTGCAAGAAAAATTCTTTGCGTACCCTGGGGCAAACCACTCTATTTGTTACTGTTCACAGGCAAGCCTGTGACAGTAACATCGCCTGCCCATTTAAAGTCGCCTGCGGCGAGGGTCAGGCTCATTGGCTGATTTTACGTGTTGGCCCCAGCCTATCAGCAAGTGATAGGCTGGGGAGTGAATAGTAACCTCTATTTTCCAACCAAAAACGGCTAATACAAAAAACAGTTTGCAAAATGTTAATTCATGGTATAATACACATATAACAAACATGGGGGGATTAGGTATGAAGAAAAGGTTTCCGATTGGGCGAGATGATTTTAGAGAAGTTATAGAATATAACTGCTATTATGTTGATAAGACGCTCCTGATTAAAGATTTTATTGAACTAGGTGATAAAGTCTCACTAATCACACGACCACGCCGATTTGGCAAAACCCTTAATATGACCACACTTCGTGAGTTTTTTGACATTACCAAGGATAGCAAGAGAATCTTTGAAGGTCTTGCTATTATGGATACCGAATATGCCAATCAGCTTAACAGCCTGCCAGTAATTTACTTTTCCTTGAAGGACTGCCGAGGAACGACAAAGGATGAACTACGCATTTCCTTAATCAATCAGATTTTAAATGAATACTACAAATATGTAATTATTTTTGAGTCCAATATACAAACCACCAATGCCAAACCATATTACCCTGTTTTTCTCCAAGAATTTGAAAATTTAAAGAGTGGGAACACCTCTTACGCAAATCTGGCAATATTACTTCAAAATCTGGTTCGTATTGTAAGTGTATACTACCAAAAACCGGTCATTCTACTCATTGATGAATATGACCAGCCACTACTCTCTGCGGTAGAGTATGGTTATAAAGATGAACTTGGTACCTTTTTTGCAATATTTTACGGCTCAGCCCTCAAAGGAAATGAGTATCTGGGGCAGGCTCTGCTCACTGGTATCCAGCGTGTCGCAAAGGAAAGTATCTTTTCACAATTAAATAACATTAATGTTTATACCGTCACCGATAAAATGTACGCTTCCTATTTTGGTCTTATAGAATCCGAAACGGAAACCCTTTTGCAATACTATGATCTTGAATTAAATGGCGATGTAAAAAGGAAATATGATGGTTATTTGTTTGGTGGTGTAGAAATCTATAATCCCTGGTCCATTTTAAATTATGCCCAGCGGAGGGAATTTGAAAATTACTGGATTAATACCTCCACAAATAAGCTGATTCGTGATTCTATCCTGTATGCCGATGATCGTTTCCATAAGACCTTTAACCAACTTTTAGAATTTGGAGTGGCAGAAGTTGATGCCGAAATGACAGTGTCATTTGCCGAACTCAAAACCAATGCTACCCTCTGGGGACTTTTAATCTGCGCTGGTTATGTGACTGTTGTTCACCGCAAGGATGCGTTTTTTTCCACCGTTCGCATCCCCAATGGCGAGGTACGGGCAGAATTCCAGAAAATTGTCGCTGACCAAATTCATGTAGAAAATCGGGATTTAAGCCAAATGCTACTTTATCTCACCCAAAATGAGTTGGAAGCATTTATGGAAGTCTATAAGAATCTGGTTCTCACCTGTACCAGTTTTCATGATGCCAAAGAAAATGCATATCATATGCTCTTTCTCGGCATGTGCTTATCACTACAAGGAGTTTACAAAATCACCAGTAATATCGAATCTGGATATGGACGCAGTGACATTATCATGCAGTCGTTATCACCAAAAGACAGGCCTCATATTATCATCGAATTTAAGCAGGGCGAAGATACCTCCCAGCTCAAGGAAGAAGCTTTGCAACAAATTCTGGAGCAAAAATACTTTGCTGTGTTGAAGGGTGAAATCTTATGTATTGGACTTGCTCATGATAAGAAAAAATGCGAGATGTCACATACGATGATTAAATACTAATATAACAGCCTTCCCAGAAATAAAAAAAGCTGAAAAAACGACCTGATATCGTTCTTCCAGCTTTTCTTTTTGCTAAATTATTTTATTACTGCAACCGCCTCAACTTCTACCAGTCCGTCCTTTGGAAGCTTTGCTACCTGTACGCAAGAACGTGCAGGGGGCTCTCCAACAAAATATTTTGCATAAATTCCATTTACAACGGCAAAATCATTCATATCGGCGAGAAATACTGTCGTTTTTACCACAGAGTTAAAATCGGCCCCCGCTGCTTCCAATACAACCCCCAGATTTTTGAGCGCCTGCTCGGTCTGTGCTTCGATTCCTTCTAACAGTGCACCGCTGACTGGGTCAAGACCTAACTGACCAGAGGTAAATACCATATCTCCTGTTTTTGTTGCATGGACATAAGGCCCTACCGCTGCTGGTGCCTTTTCTGCATTAATTGCTGTTTTGTTCATTTTTAAATCCTCCTTGTTCTTAATGAATATACTAATTAGTTTTCCTGTAAAAGCGATAGCTGTTCACTGGAAATAATTGTCATCTCATCTCCTGCTTTCATCCGGCCACCCTGTAAAATCCTGGCAAACACACCTTCTCTGGGCATAATACAGTCACCCATTTTTTTGTAAATTTCACAATGACTATGGCATTCTTTCCCTATCTGGGTTATTTCCAGGATAACATCCTGACAGGCAAGTCTGGTCCCGACCGGCAGGTTTTTAAAATCAAAGCCGGCAACCACCAAATTCTCACCAAATGCCCCATTCAGGACCCCGGCTCCGCTTTGATTAAATTCATCAATCTTATCCCAGGAAAGCAGGCTCACCTGGCGATGCCAGTCACCTGCGTGAGCATCTCCTTCAATTCCATACTGGACAAGGAAGTTTCCTTCCCCTCGGTTTACCTTCTGGGTGCCTCGCTTTTCGCTGATGCATACTGCCATCACTTTTCCCATGATTATCCTCCTATCTGGGACATTCCCCTTGATTCCACATCCAGGTTCATTTTTGTTTTATCATTTATAAATTCATGGTTTTGAGGTTTATGATACATGGTCATGCGAATCGTTTCTGTTAAAGCTTCTTCGCTCATCCCTTTGCGGATAAGTTCCTTCAGATTGATGCCTTCTTTATATTGAAGACATAGCTTTAGCTTCCCGTCTGCAGTAAGTCGAATACGGTTACAATTCCCACAAAATTCATGACTTAGAGCACTAATAAAGCCCACCTTTCCTTCAAATCCAGGGATGTCATAATACACTGCCGGACCATTTCCCATTCTGGTTGTCTGCCTGGCGAGGGAACCATAGCGTTCTTCCAGTTTTTTCACAATATCTTCCTGATGGACCGGACAATATGTTTTCCCCATGCCCAAGGGCATCAGTTCTATAAAGCGCACACAAATTGGCTTATCCTTTGCCAATCCGGTCAGAGCTGCCACCTCATCTTCATTCCAGTCTCTGATCACAACGGTATTTATCTTAACCGAGTCAAATCCCACGGAAACTGCTTTTTCTATACCTGACAGAACCTGATTTAGCTGGTCACTTCCCGTGAGCTTCTGATACCGTTCCCTTGAAAGGGTATCCAGACTGATGTTCACCCCTTTTACGCCAGCTTCCTTCAGTGCTTCTGCATATTCCTCAAGCAGTACACCGTTGGTAGTCAGGGTAATCTCTTCGATTTCCGGTACATCTCGTATCATCTGTATAAGTTTAATAAGGTCTTTTTGCACCAACGGTTCTCCACCAGTAATTTTCACCTTGCGGATGCCCAGCCTTACCATACAGCGGCAGACGGTTACAATTTCCTCAAAGCGCATGATGGCTTGATGCTCCATCCGGCAAATTCCCTCCTGTGGCATGCAATACTCACACCGGAGATTGCACCGGTCCGTTACCGATATTCTTAAATAGTCAATATTTCTTCCAAACTGGTCCTGCATGAAATGTCTCCTATGTTAATGTTCACTCCACTGTTAATGTTCACTCCACAGCCCTTTATTTGTTGATCGGCTCCAATAATACCTCCATAATGCCTCCACACACCATTCCGTCTTCTTCCCCATCCTGCCCGGTCATATCCACCTTGTAAATACGGGGCAGGATTTCCTGCATCATCAAAATGCTGGCCTGACGGATTTCTGCTTCGGCACAGCCACCACCTATCGTTCCCACGATGGTACCATCTTGAAAAACAAGCATTTTCGTTCCAACTCTTCGGGGTACAGAGCCTTTTCGGGATATAATCGTTGCAAGTACCATGGCTCGCTTCTCTTCACCACGTTTCCATTCATCATTTATTACCCGTAGTAAATCCCGGGTATAACCACCGGAATGAAAGCCGCTATTTTTCACCTGAATAATTTCACTTATTATGGAAACCCCTATTTCTTCTGGTGTTTCAGCTTTTATATCCAATCCAATCGGTGTATGGACCTGTTCCAACATGGCCTTCCAATCTGATTGTCCAACCTGTACTTCCTGGTTTACCTGTACTTCCTGGTTTACCTGCACTTCCTGGTTTATCTGCACTTCCTGGTTTATCTGCTCTGCTTGCTCTTCCTGCATTATTTTGTCCGTCTGCTGCATGGCTTTCATGCTTTCTTCAACAGAGAGAAGAACCTGTTTCCCTCTTTTCTTACTTCCTATCATACCAATATATGCATTTTCTTTTTGTAGAATGGCTTCCAGACAAACCTTATCAAAACGGTGTCCTCTGGTTACAATTACAAAAAAGGTATCAATATCTCCTTTTACCTGCTTAAGTCCATTACTAAACTCTTCGCAAATCACCTTATCTGCTCCAGCTACCCGGCAGTTGTCAGCAAAGAAGGGCCGGTCTTCCAATACCGTTATATGAAAATCCATCATCTTTGCAATTTTAATAAGAGGAACCGAAACATGTCCTCCACCGCAAATGACCAACTTCTTCTCCCCACCCAGCTGTTCAATGTAATAATGGTTGTCTCCAAGCTTTATTCTGATTTCACAGTTACCTATATGCTCCCGGAATTCCGTCTGCTGTCTGAAAGATAAACTGGTGTATACTATCTGGTCATCCTTCAGTAATATTTTTTTTCCAAAATCTGGACCTTCTACTACAGTACCAAGAATCTTTTTCCCATGAGCTTCTTTGATCTCCTCAATTGCCTCAAATAATTCTTTCATACAATCCGCTACTGCCTTTCTTCCCTATCAGCAAATTCCTGCTTTTAATATACAGCTGCACCGTTTACTGCCGTGTTCTTTGGCTGTTCTGCTAAAACGTTTACCGCCATTCTGCTTACGCTATTCCACTTATCACATAGCACTTCCATGCAGCTTGCTCCATAATCAACTTACCGACCAGCAGCACCAAAGCTGCAATTAGGATAAGTACAGTTTTCACAGGAAAGGCATAATCCACCATGTCCTAAAGATGCCAGCGCTTTTTTTGTCACTTCTACATCTGCCAAAAGTCTTGGCAGAATCATATCAAATATCGTCTTTCCGGCATACATGACACAGCCTGGCAATCCCACAATGGGAATCTGCCTTCCGTCTTTTTCATAATAGGCCAATAAAAGCATAGCACCCGGCAAAACTGGTGCACCATAGGATACGATTCGTGCTCCTGTTCCTTTTATTGCCCCTGGAGTCCTGTCATCCGGGTCTACACTCATGCCCCCGGTGCAGATAATCAGGTCGGCTCCCTGTTCAATATAGGATAAAATTGCCTCCTCAATCATTTCCAGCTTATCATCCGATATGGTCTGTCCTAAAACCTCCGTCGGAAATGCGTCCAGCTTCTCACGAATGACTGGACCAAAGGAATCTTTAATCCTTCCATGATATACTTCACTTCCAGTGGTTACGATTCCCACCTTTTTTTTCTGAAAAGGATGTACCGAAAGAAGTGGTTTTCCCTGAATCACCTCTTCTGCGGCATTTATCTTCTCTTCTTCAATAAGAAGGGGAATCACCCGCATCCCTGCCAGTTTATCACCCTTTTTTACCACACTGTTGGTATGGCGCGTGGCAATCATCAGCTCTTCCAGCTCATTTACAGCATCCAGCCGATCCACATCCACCACAAAGAGCCCATCACAACTGGCAAAGGCTTCTATCTTTCCCTCTCTGATTTCCTGGGAAGGATAAATATTCTCATTTTCACACAGGGCATACAAGCGCTCTGCTCCCTCATCCTCGTGAAGAAATCCTTCTGTTTTTTCCCATATATATAAATGTTCTTTTCCCACGGAAAGGAGAACCGGAATGTCCTCTTCCTGAACAATATGTCCTTTTCGAAAGACCGGTCCTTTCTTTTCTCCTTTTATAATCTGAGTTATGTCGTGACACAATATATGTCCTACTGCGTCTTCTGTATTAATTAGCTTCATTGGCTCTGCCTCTGGAAATATACTTTCCCTTCTTTTCCGTTTGAATGATACCATTTTGTACCGTCAGATGTCCCCGAAGATAAACAGCTTCAATGGTACAGGCTGTTTTCATGCCTTCATAAGGGGTATAATCCACATTCTGAACCTGAACCTGAGCGGTAATCTGTCCGCCCTTTTGTGGGTCTATTACGACAATATCAGCATCACTTCCCTCAGCCAATATCCCTTTCCGGGGAAACATACCAAACATTCTGGCTGGATTTTCTGAAAGCTGCTTTACCATCTGTTCTTTGGTAATACGACCTTCTGCCACTCCATAAGTATACAGGAGCACGCCTCTATGTTCAACACCCGGCAACCCGTTTGGTATTTTGGAATAGTCTTCGGTTCCAAAATAGTCCTTCTGTCCCTTGAATAGAAAACTGCAATGATCGGTTCCGATAAAGTCAATTTCATCTGCCCGAATTCCTTCCCAAAGTGCTTCCTGATCCGTTTTTTTCCGCATTGGCGGAGAACATACATATTTGGCTCCTTCAAAATCTGGTTTACTGTACACACTGTCATCCAAAAGGAGATATTGCGGACAGGTCTCCATATAGACTTCCTGACCTTCTTTTCTGGCCTTTATAATCAAATCATAGCCCCGTTTTGTACTTAAATGTACCACATAGATTGGGACCTGTGCCAGTTTTCCAATGGTCAGATATCGATAAATGGCTTCTGATTCCACCACATCCGGTCGGGTCAAGGCATGATACCGTGTTCCACCATTTCCCAATTCCTTGTTTTCTTTTATGCGGGCATTGACCATGTCTCCATTTTCACAGTGTACTCCAACAATGCCGCCTTCTTCCTTCACTGCCTTTAATACATCATAAATTTCTTCATCCCGCACCCGCAGATTATCATAAGCCATATATAGCTTATAGGAGGTAATCCCACCCTGGGTCATAAGAGGAAGTTCTTTCTTTATCCCCTCACTCCAATCCGTGATTGCCATATGGAACCCATAATCACAGGAAGAAACCTCATCTGCCATGGCATGCCAATTTTCCAGCGCCTCTGTGAGGGTTTCACCCTTATTTTGTGTGGCAAAATCCAGAATACAGGTGGTTCCGCCGGTAATTGCAGCTTTTGTCCCGGTGGTAAAATTGTCTGCGGTCCGAAAGGTTCCTGTATCCAAATCAAAATGGGTGTGAGTATCAATGAATCCGGGAAACAAAAGTTTCCCGGAAACATCTACTACTTCTGAGCCTGTAGTATCCAGATTTTCACCGATTTCTACAATCCTCTCACCCTCTATTTTAATATCTGCAAGCTTGCTGTCCTTAGAACCAACTATGGTTCCACCCTTTAAAATAATCACAGTATTCCCCCTGACTAAAAATTAACTAGATTTAAATCTTTCGATTCAAATAATCAAATTTAAAAATCTAAAATTCAAATTATTTTAACAATCTAGTGTGCTGTATCATTCATCTTTAGCTAAACAGTGCTGAATATTTTGTCAGCTGCAAGGCGGAAGATGGAGGCGTAGTGGGCTCCGCTGACTGATGACAACGCGGCAGATGGCAAAATAGGCAGTGCTGTTTAGCTAATTATGAATGATACAGTACACTAGGATTCAATTTTTTTAACAATCTAAAATTCAAATTATTTTAATAATCTAAGATTCAAATTATTTATATCAAAAAATATATCCGTAATTATTATACACCGCTAAAATAAGATTCTTCAATTCTTTTTCCAAACTGCAGTCATCTTTGGACAATATACAGGTTTCCACGTTATTTCCAAGACGCACCTTGAAAGTCAGGGTATTTTGGTCTTCCAGCACAAATCCTGCATTTTTACTATCATGGAAGTCCTCCACCGTATGGAACATCGTAAATTTATCCTTATAAGGTGCACTGGAGTATGGGCAGAAGCTCTTGCAGTTGCCACATTCATTACACATTCTGTCCACGTGAATAATCTGAGGCATTTCCATTCCTTCTACTTTTATGGAAAGGTTGGCACGGTTCGGACAGACATCTACACAGCATTCGCACATATGATTACATTCCAGACAGCGTTCCTTTTCTTTCATTTCATGAGAATGAGCCAGAATTCCTTTTTTCGCCTCTGCAGCAGAAATATCGGTTGGGATTTGGATGCCTCCTCTTTCGGTGCTTTCTAATATCCGGTTAACTGCCAATGAAGCATCCCGAATGGCTTCCACTACGGTTGCCGGACCGTTAAGGCCATCGCCCACAACAAATACACCTGATACATTGCTTTCCAATGTTTCCTTATCTACTGCGACACAGCCCTTCTCATCCATTTGTAAACCATTTTTCTGGTAAACAGTGCTGTCTACTTTTTCACCAACTGCTGCAATAACCGTATCAGCCAAAATCTCCGTACGAGCTCCCGTTGCCTTAGGACTTCTTCTGCCAGAAGCATCTGGTGTGGAAAGTTCCATCACGTCGCAAATCAGTTTGCCATTTTCCAGACTCACTGGTGCCAGAAGCTCTTTGAATTCCACGCCATCCTCGATGGCAAGCTCCAATTCTTCCTCGTCTGCTGGCATATTCCGTTTATCCCGGCGGTAAACCAGATATACATTTTCCACGTCTGGTACTCGTTTGGCTGCTCTTGCCACGTCCATGGCTGTATTTCCACCGCCAATTACCGCAACATTTTTACCAATCCTTACTTTATCCATTTCCTTTTTACAGGATTCTAAGAAGGCCAGTCCATTGAGGCTTTCTCCCTGTTCCAGAGAAACAGTACCTGGCTTAGAAGCACCCGTCGCCAAAATTACATGAGTAAAGCCTTGCTTTTTTAATACTTCCAGCGACTGGACTTCACTATTTAATCGAATTTCCACTCCCAGCTGTTCCAAAAGAGAAGCATCCTTTTCTATGGCATCATTAGCAATACGAAATTCTGGAATAATATGTCTTACCACACCGCCCAAGGCATCCCTTTTTTCAAATATGGTTGCTGCCGCACCACCTCTTGCCAGGAAAAAGGCTGCTGCCATACCAGCTGGCCCACCACCAATTATTGCTACCTTTTTCTGATTTTCCGGCAGTTCCTGAACCAATTCCTTTAACAGCCCATCCAGGCCATTTTCTGCTGCCATAAGCTTTGTACTGCGAATTTGTACTGACTCTTCATAGAAATTTCGGGTACAATGATTCATACAACGATGGCTGCAAATGGTTCCTGTAATAAATGGCAATGGATTCTTATCAAGAATAACGCTTAATGCTTCCTGATATTTTCCTTCTCCCACCAGCTTTACATAGGCTGGAATGTCCTGATGGATTGGGCAGCCTTGGCTGCATGGGGCAGTAAAGCAGTTAAGTAAAGAAACTGGTTTTTCCAGCTTGCGGTTAGGCAACGGTTTCACTGATTTGGTATGGTGAGGATCTCTCAGAACCTCCTGACACAGTGTAGCAACCTGTTCTTTATCTACACCACTAAAAGCTTTATACTCCTTTTGGGACAAAAGCTCTGCAATTTGGCTTAATCGTTGGTAGCCGCCTGGCTTTAACAAGGTAGTTGCCAGTGTAATGGGCCAGATTCCAGCTTGGAAAATTCGGTCGATGTTGTAATAGTCAGCTCCACCAGAATAAGAAATACGAAGCTTTCCCTCAAACGCATCCGTAAGCTTCTTTGCCACATTCATGGAAAGGGCGAAGAGGGAACGGCCAGACATATACATTTCTTCACTTGGAAGTTCTTTTCTGGTCACATCGACTGGGAAGGTATTGGTAATCTTTACACCAAATTCCAAATCATTGTCGGCTGCTATTTTTAGTAAGCTCTCAATCATCGGCACGGCATCTTCAAACTGCAGGTCATCCTTAAAGTGGAAATCACCAAATACTACGTAATCATATCCCATCTCATCCATAATCTGTCTCGCTGTGTCATAGCCCAGCAGAGTTGGATTGCATTTGATATAAGTATTGATTTTTTTCTCGGTCAATAAATAAGAAGCAATTCGTTCAATCTCCTGTGGCGGGCAGCCATGAAGGGTAGACAAAGTCCCGGATGTACAAATATGTGGATTAATGCCTTTTACATAGGCTTCGTCTATTTTTTCGAACCGCTCCAGATTCTGAAGCAGCACCTCCTGGCATTCCTTCCATATCGGTGTATTTTCTGCGTTTTTCAACCCTTCGATAAAACGGTCTATCTTCTCAGTCTGAATCCCCGCCAGGTCATATCCCACACTCATGTTGAAGACAAAACCGTCTGGATCACCCAGGTCAAATTCTTTTGCTATCATTTTTAAGGCAAACCAGGCTTTCACATACTCTTCATAGGCCTGCGGTACATACAGCTCAGTGGACCATTCACAGTTATAGCCCTCGTCGTCTGCCAAAATACATGGCTTACTTACCGGAAGGTCTTCTCCATCTAAAACCTGTACTGTTTTTAATTCAAAAAAACGACTTCCGGCATAATATGCAGCCACAATATTTTGAGCCAGCTGTGTATGCGGGCCAGCGGCCGGTCCAAATGGAGTCTCCAGCGTTTCGTTAAAAATCGGAAGCGTCTTACCATCCTTTTTCACATATGGTTTACGGATCCCAAATACCTGATTGGATTCTCTTCGTTCTGTTAAAATCCAGTTTATCAATCCTTCAAAGGGAATTTGTGTCATTCTATCGCTCATGCTTTTTCCTTCCTGCGCACTCCTGCGCATGTACAAATCTATATTAGGGAAGAATGCCCACTTGCATTCTTCACGCCGTTTAGCCGTTAATGCTCTGCCATAGAAGTTTGCTTTCTTCTCTTATGTCAGCATTTTCTTTTTCGACGTCAATACCAATCAGTTCCCGATCCTTCATTAATAACGTTCCATTGGCCATGGTGGTTACGACATTACGTCCATTCATGCCAAAGAGTATATGACCGTTGCTGTTTCCTGCATCCATCGGGGTAATTGGATTATATTCCATGACAATGATATCCGCTGCTGCTCCTTCTTTTAAAATGCCCAATGGAGTCTCAAAATATCGGTTTGCAATTTTAGCGTTATTTTCAAACAGCATAACGGGAATCTCTCCCCAAGCTGCATTGGCATCACACAGATTGTGTTTGTGAAGTACATTGGCAACCTTCATGGATTCCAACATATCATGAGTATATCCATCGGTTCCCAGACCGGTCAGAATGCCTCGTTTGAAAATCTCCATGGTTGGAGGACAACCACAGGCATTTCCCATATTGGACTCCGGGTTGTGAACTACCATGGTATCGGTTTCCCGTAACAGTTCCATTTCCTGTCCATTAACATAGATACAATGAGCGGTGATGGTCTGTGGTCCTAAAATACCAAAATCCATCAAGCGGTTTACAATTCGTTTTCCATGTTGCTTCAGGCAATCGTGCAAATCTTCAATCCCCTCTGCTACGTGAATATGGTATCCCACACCCGCTGGCGTATTGGCACGGCACATATCCAGGGTCTCATCGGATAGCGTAAACTGGGCATGCATTCCCATCATCGCTTTTATCATGTCAGAATCATCTTTTTGACATGCCTTGATGAAGTCTGCATTTTCTTTAATGGAGGCGGTTCTTTTATCCAGTCCATCCCGATCTGATACTTCATAACAAAGACAGGAACGAATTCCCAGGCGCTTTGACTCTTCTGCAATCACAGACAGGCTGTCGGTAATGGAGCCAAAACTGGCGTGATGGTCAAACACTGTGGTTACGCCATTTTTAATACATTCAATATAAGTAGCTGCTGCACTTTTTCTGGTCTGTGCAAGGGTCAAATGGCGGTCAATCGTCCACCACATTCCATCCAGAATATCCAAAAAACCGTTTGGATTATATCCATTTATAGAGAAGCCTCTTGCCATGGCGCTATAAATATGCTCATGGGTATTAATAAAAGCTGGCATAATCACGCCGCCTTTTGCATCCACAAATTCTGCTTCGGGATAGGCTGCTTTCATATCTTTTAGCAATCCCACTGCTTTGATTTTAGTTCCTTCTACTAAAACTGCCCCGTCCGTGAGCCACGGATTGTCTTTGTCACGCGTCAGTACATTTCCATTCCCGATTAAAATCATGATACCGTCTCCTTTTCTTCCAAAAAATTGTACCTCTTTACCTAAAAAATTTTGTATAGATTGCACCTGATCATTTTTTAGGTGATATAAGTAATCGACCTACCCAATACGTTACTTTCTTTCTATTATAAGTCTATCATTCCTACAATCAAAAATCAATCACTTTTTAAAAAAAGTTTTTGGTATGCTAAAAATTTTTGTTTTTTAGTATTGATTTATTTTTTTATTGTGGTATCATAAAGAGGTAAGCAAGAAATGACAGTGGTTCATTTACTTGAAAATGCGCGCGAATTTCCTTCCCTTCGCAAGGAAGGAATAGACTCTTCCTCGGAAGGAACAAACTCTTTCTCGGAAGGACCAAACTCTTTCTCGGAAGGACCAAACTCTTTCTCGGAAGGAATAGACTCTTCCTCAGGAGGAATAAACCCCTTCTCCAGAAAGAATAAAACCTTTCTTCGGAAGAAATAAATCCCTTCCCTGGAAGGAAGTCCTCCTAAAAGAGGTCTATTACATGCAAAAAGGAGCTCCTATTATTATGAAACTTTCATTATCTTTTTTAAAGCAAATTGCAAAAGGTCTTGCCGTACAATTTGGTGAGAACTGTGAAGTTGCCATTCATGCCTTGGCAAAAGAGAGTTTGGATCATTCTGTCGTTCACATTGAAAATGGTCATGTATCCAACCGGATGGTCGGTGACGGACCTTCCAGAGTTGTTCTGGAAGCCCTGAAACAGGATGAAAAACTGAAGAATTTAGAAGATCACTTAGGCTATCTTACCAAGACCTCGGACGGACGGATTTTAAAGTCCAGTACCATGTATTTCAGAGACGATGACGAACATGTACGTTATATTCTTTCTATTAACTTTGATATTACCAATTTGCTGTTCGTTGAAAATTCCCTGAAAGCCCTCACTACCACTGAAGTACCAAAGGGAGATGCCGAACCAGCCAAGATTGCCCAGAACGTTAATGACCTGTTGGATGACCTGATTGAACAGTCTGTTACCCTGGTAGGCAAGCCCGTTGCACTTATGTCAAAAGAAGATAAGATTGTTGCCATCCAATTTTTAAACGATGCCGGGGCCTTCCTTATCACCAAATCCGGTGACAAGGTTTCCAAATATTTTGGCATCTCCAAGTACACACTTTATAGTTACATTGATATCAACAAATAATGAAATAAAGTCATTTAATTCTTATTTATTTCATATTAAAATTATTTGAGAAGGGTTGGTTTCGATTATGGAGCAAATAAAATGGGTAAAAAATCAAATGCCCAAAGGAGAAGATTCCTGGCTTTCGGTTATGTCCTTAGACGAGATAAAAAAAGCAAGGACCTTCCATGAAAGCTTTCCCCAATATTCCAAAACACCACTGGCAAAGCTTGACCATATGGCAGAATATCTTGGCCTTAAGGAAATATATATAAAAGATGAATCCTATCGCTTTGGATTAAATGCATTTAAAGTATTGGGCGGCTCTTTTGCCATGGCAAAATACATTGCCAAAGAGACTGGTCGTGATGTTTCCGAATTAGACTATGATACACTTACTTCCGACAAATTGCGGGAAGAATTTGGTCAGGCAACCTTCTTTACCGCTACTGACGGAAACCACGGACGTGGTGTGGCATGGGCTGCTAACCGGTTAAAACAAAAAGCTGTGGTTTACATGCCAAAAGGCTCCACCGAGACCCGTCTCAAAAATATTCAGGCGGAGGGTGCCACCGCTACCATCGAAGAAGTAAACTACGATGAATGTGTCCGCATGGCTGCCGCCGCGGCTGCCAAGACTTCTAATGGTGTCGTAGTTCAGGATACCGCTTGGGAAGGCTACAAAGAAATTCCTTCCTGGATTATGCAAGGCTATGGAACTATGGCAAGCGAAGCCAATGAACAATTGGAAGAAGCAGGCTGTAGTCGTCCCACTCACGTATTCGTTCAAGCGGGTGTTGGTTCTCTGGCCGGTGCCGTTCAAGGTTACTTTGCCAACCGTTATCCCGAAAATCCCCCTAAGGTTGTGGTTGTCGAGGCCAATGTAGCGGATTGTCTCTATAAAGGAGCCGTTGCTGCAGATGGAGAAGAACGGATTGTTAATGGCGATATGCAGACTATTATGGCTGGTCTTGCCTGTGGCGAACCGAATACTATTTCCTGGGATATTCTGAAGAATCATGTTTCCATTTTTGTCTCCGCCCCCGATTGGGCCGCTGCAAAAGGAATGAGAATGCTAAGTGCCCCGATCAAAGGAGACACACAAGTTGTTTCCGGTGAATCCGGTGCTGCACCATTTGGCATCCTGGCCTGCATTATGACGATGCCGGAGTATAAAGACCTAAAAGATGAACTTGGACTGGATACAAATTCCAAAATTCTTCTCTTCTCCACTGAAGGAGATACCGATCCTGACCGTTATAAGGAAATCGTATGGGAAGGCCGCTTCCGTGAGGATGATTTAAGCTTACAGGAAGCTTTTGACCAGATGAACTAAATAGCCAAATGGCAAGTACATAATAAACTGTGTATCACTCAAGGTAAACTGTGTATCACTCAAAGTAAACTGTGTATCAATCAAGCTGACAAAAAACTTGTATCATCAAGATTAGCAAATAAAAATGTATTAAAAATTTTAAATAGATTCAAAAATAACATTTCACATGGAGGTATTTTCAATGGACTTTAATCAAATTAAAGATTCAGCACAAAACTATTTACCTGGTATGACAAAGTTTTTAAGAGATTTAGTTGCCATTCCTGGCGAAAGCTGCGGGGAAGAAGGGGTTGTTAACCGCATTGCCGACGAAATGAAGACGCTAGGATTTGACAAGGTAGACATCGATCCAATGGGTAACGTCTTAGGCTATATGGGAACCGGAAAAACCTTAATTGGTTATGATGCTCATATCGATACCGTAGGTATTGGAAATCGTGACAACTGGGCATTTGATCCTTATGAAGGTTATGAAAATGAAGAAGAAATCGGTGGGCGTGGTACATCCGATCAGTTAGGCGGCATTGTATCTGCTGTTTACGGCGCCAAAATCATGAAGGACCTGGGATTATTGAACGAAAAATATACTGTCCTGGTGACCGGAACGGTTCAGGAAGAAGACTGTGATGGACTTTGTTGGGAATACATTATTAAAGAAGGCAAAGTAAGACCAGAATTTGTCGTATCCACGGAACCTACTGACGGTGGAATTTACCGTGGACAACGGGGACGTATGGAAATCCGTGTCGATGTAGCTGGTGTTTCCTGCCATGGATCCGCTCCTGAACGAGGCGATAACGCCATCTATAAAATGGCTGAGATTCTTTTAAACATCCGTGAGCTAAATGAGAATGACGCAGCCGATGACAAGGAAATCAAAGGTCTTGTTAAGATGCTGGATGAAAAATACAATCCACAGCATAAAGAAGAAAATTTCCTGGGACGTGGTACGGTTACAACCTCTGAAATTTTCTTCACATCACCAAGCCGTTGTGCGGTAGCAGATTCTTGTTCTGTTTCTTTAGACCGCCGTATGACAGCTGGTGAAACTTGGGAAAGCTGCCTGGATGAAATCCGTGCCTTACCAGCTGTTAAAAAATATGGCGCAAAGGTATCCATGTATCAATACGATCGTCCATCTTATAAAAATTTGGTTTACCCAATCGAATGCTACTTCCCAACCTGGGTTATTCCAGAAGACCATGCTGTTACTTCCGCTTTAGAAGAAGCTTACAAAGGTCTTTACGGTGACAGCCGTATTGGAACCGCAGAAACCGTTGAAATGAGAAAAGCTCGTCCTCTTACTGATAAATGGACCTTCTCAACCAATGGCGTTTCCATTATGGGAAGAAACGGCATCCCATGTATCGGCTTCGGCCCTGGTGCAGAAGCACAAGCACACGCTCCAAACGAAAAAACCTGGAAAGCTGACTTGGTAGTATGTGCCGCAGTATACGCTGCTCTTCCTGCTTTATATTGTAAATAAGATTTTATACTTTTGACACCTTAACCAATTTCAAAAATAAATTTTTTTAAAAGGAGATTATTTTATGGAAACATTACAAAAATATATTGATAAGTTAAACGCTTTAAACTTTAAAGAAATGTACAACAACGACTTCCTTTTAACCTGGGAAAAATCCGATGATGAATTGGAAGCTGTATTCACAGTAGCAGATGCACTTCGTTATATGAGAGAAAACAACATCTCAACAAAAGTATTCGAAAGCGGACTGGGAATTTCCTTATTCCGTGACAACTCTACCCGTACCCGTTTTTCTTTCGCTTCTGCCTGCAACTTACTTGGATTAGAAGTACAGGATTTAGATGAAGGAAAATCACAGGTAGCTCATGGTGAAACCGTTCGCGAAACCGCCAACATGGTTTCATTTATGGCTGACATCATTGGTATTCGTGATGATATGTACATCGGCAAAGGAAACGCATATATGCGTGAAGTTTCCCAGGCTGTTCAAGATGGAAATAAAGATGGTGTCTTAGAACAACGTCCTACTTTAGTAAACTTACAGTGTGATATCGACCACCCAACCCAGTCTATGTCCGATATGCTTCACATCATCCATGAATTTGGCGGAGTTGAAAACTTAAAAGGCAAAAAAATTGCCATGACATGGGCTTACTCACCTTCTTATGGAAAACCATTATCCGTACCACAGGGAATCATCGGTTTAATGACCCGTATGGGAATGGACGTTGTTTTGGCACATCCAGAAGGCTATGAGGTAATGAGCGAAGTAGAAGAAGTTGCTAAGAAAAATGCCGAAAAATCAGGCGGTTCCTTTACCAAAACAAACAGTATGGCAGAAGCTTTCAAAGATGCCGACATCGTATATCCAAAAAGCTGGGCGCCTTTTGCTGCCATGGAAAAACGTACTGACCTGTATGGAAACGGTGATATGGACGGTGTAAAAGCATTAGAAAAAGAACTTTTAGCACAGAATGCAAATCACAAGGACTGGGCTTGCACCGAAGAATTAATGGCAACCACCAAAGATGGCAAAGCACTTTATATGCACTGCCTGCCAGCCGATATCACTGGTGTAAGCTGTGAAGAAGGTGAAGTAGATGCTACCGTATTTGATCGCTATCGCACCCCACTTTACAAAGAAGCAAGCTACAAACCATACGTTATCGCCGCCATGATTTTCTTAAGCAAATTCGAAAACCCACAGGCTGTTTTAAAAGCTTTAGAAGATCGCGCTATCCAGAGAAAATTCGACAAATAAATTCACAAACTACCAAAACAATTTGATATAAAACTCCAAGCAAGAGCCATTTCAAGCACTGAGTAATCAGATGCAATAATGGCTCTTTTGCAACATGAACTTTGTGTTTGGGGGCTGCGGGGACGCTCCTGAGATATAGACTTCGAACGCCTGAACCAGCGTCTTTCCAATCCCTCCCAGTGCCCACGCTCCACCCACTCCATTGAGCCTCTAAGCGGGGAATTCTCTCGCCTTGG
>JAVBLX010000041.1:0-19659 GCA_031553075.1 Acetivibrio sp. | reverse complement strand
ATTTCAATATAAAAGCCATCTATTGGAGGGGTTTTCAGCTTATACGCCAGCACAATATCATATATTAAGTTTAAATTTAATATAATCTCTTTTGCATAAATTACTTAAATAAGTTCTTAAAAAAATCAGTTAATGCTTGAAAAAAGTTTTCAAAGAACTGGTTGATACTTGCCATTATCCCCTCTTTATCCACTTTTATCCCATCCAAATCTAATTTGGATAATTTATCATATAACCCTTTTGCCTGTTCCTTTAATGAATTTACATCCAAATCCAACTGAGACATTTTTTCCATCAAAGACATAATCTGGGCAATTTGATCCTCTGTAAGCTGTAAACCCAGTTTATCAGAAGCCTGTGCAATTGCAGCCTGGATTTCCTCTGGAGTACCTAATTCACCTGAAGCGATCTGCTGTTTTACTACTGCCATGAGTTCTTCTACCTTTTCCGAATCTCCCAGCGTCTGTGCCAAGGCTCCAGTAAGTACCAGCTCATTCACAGCGGCATCCATGGTTTCTGCCGTGATTTCTTCGCCGGTCATAACGGAATATGCTTCCATAGCTCCTACCAGAGCAGCTGTTCCGGTAATTTCAAATGGTCCGGCAACAATTACCTTGGCGTTTTCAATTCCAGCTGTAATCAGTGCATTACAATACATCCCTTGGGAACAATATGTAATGTTATTGGTTTCTACTGATATCCCATATCCTGGTTTCTGCTTAATCACCAAAACAGAAGAAAGTGCTCTGGTTCCAATGACGGAAGCATCTACATATTCACCAAGATATTCGTGCTCTTCTTCATTGGTTACTTCGATTACATCAAAATTTGCCACATCTTCATCCGTAATCCCCATTAATTCATATACTTTTGCTTTTTCACTTGTCTTTAAGTCCGCACCTAATGCAAGGTAAGGGGTATAGTTTTCGTCTCCTGAAACAGCATCTGCCTTTGCTGTCATCGGGGCTGCCGTTGTCACCATGACCATTGCCAGAAGCAATCCGCTCCATCTTTTCCATATCTTTTTCATAAATATTCTTATTCCTTCCTTTCAAAAAACTAGTACATCGGATTCTAAGTAACCAGAGTGATACGCTAATACACTGGTTCATAAATCCTCATATATTTTGTGACTAACATGCCTATCATATCATAAAACATAAAAAAAGCAATTAATATATTATTACTTTTTCATGAAAGAAGTATACTTCGCAGAAGCCGCTTGAAATGGAAAAATCAATAAATAAAATTTATTTTTTTCGTTCTATAACGTCTGATATGTGAATTTCCAGACCTTCCTTATGTCCCTTTTCCATTTTGTGCCGCGCCTTCCGGTTTTCAACCGAATCAAAAACAATGGAGAAATCATAATCTTCCGGATAAAGTTCTTCTGCCTTTACGTGAATTTTTAATCTTTTATGATTTACCAATATTTTTTTGTTTTTTAGCTGAATGGGAACCTCCCCTCTTCCAGATACTTTTCCACAGACGATCCCAATCTTTCGCTCCGGATAGACCAGCACGCTGTCTCCCAGCTGAAATCGTTCTGCCGGACGGTTTATCTGTTTTGGCATTTTCTGTTTTTGAATCCTTGGGGCCGATTCCATTGAACTCTTTGCTGTGACAATGTTTTCATCAAACTTTCTGGCTTTTGATTCTGAGGACACCCCACTACCTGCTACTTTTGCTATACTGTCAGCCTGTGCGGGAATATTATTGCGCTTTTCTTTCGCTCCGTATGCTGCCTTTTCGGCACAAAGAATCATATGCTCTGGCATTCCAAGCTTTCTGGCAATGTGAAGTGCACAGCTCTCACCTGCCTTACCAATTTCCAAACGATATAGTGGTCTTAATGTTTCTTTGTCAAAAGCCATGCGGGCATTTAATATCCCTGTTTTTTCCTCTGCATATGTCTTAATCTCTGGATAATGAGTGGTGGCAATGAACAGACAACCACTCTTTTTCAGCTCCTCCAAAATGGCTATCGCAATTCCCATCCCCTCCGCAGGGTCAGTCCCTGAGCCTAATTCATCCAAAATCACAAGACTCTCTTCATTGACTCTTTTTAATATTTTCATAATATTGGTAATGTGAGCCGAAAATGTAGATAAGTTCTCGGTAATATTTTGTCCGTCTCCAATATCACAAAGCACCTGGCTATTCATACAAATATTGGCCTCTTCACATGGTATGTGAAGCCCAGACTGAATCATAAGGCTTAAGAGCCCTACTGTTTTAATGGCAACGGTCTTTCCTCCCGTATTCGGCCCGGTAATAATAACTCCTGAGACCTTTCCACCCATCTGAAAGGAAAGCGGTACACAACTCTCAGCTGGGAGTAATGGATGCCGTCCATTTTTGATGGAAATAAACCGCTCTGTATTAATTTTTGCTGCTATTCCGTTCTCCTCTGCACTTAATTTTCCCTTCGCAAAGATAAAGTCAAGCCTTGAGGCCTCCTTTATATTTCTTTCCATGGTTACCTTTTCTTCTGCAACCAAAGCAGTAAGGGTATAGAGAATTTTTCTTTCTTCATTTTCTTCCTCCAGCTTTAGCAGCTGCAATTCTTCATTTAACCTGGCGATGGAAGTAGGTTCAATAAATAAGGTAGCCCCTGTCGATGACTTATCAATCACACTTCCATCCACTCGAAATTTATATTCCTTTTTTACCGGAAGACAGATATGCCCATTTCGTTTGGAAATAAATGAGTCAGAATAGCATTCCTTATTATTTCGAAGCATTCCATCTGCTTTTTGTTTAATTTTATCCTCCATATTAGCAATACTGCGGCGGATATCACGAAGCTCATTACTGGCGTAATCGTCCACAAAATTCCCCCGAATACTCCGTACAATCTCCTCCCGCAAAGGAAGCAGCGGTTCCAGATTATCACCATAATAGCCCAGTCCTACTTCCAGACTTTTCGCACGATTCAAAAAATCCTTGAGCCTTTTGATTCCCGCCAGCATAATTCCAATCTGCTCTAATTCTGCCGGCAAAAGCATTCCACCTTTTTGAGCCGTTTCTAAAAGCTTGGAGACTCCCGTCATAGCCGTCAAGGGCGGTGTTCCCATCTCATCCAGAACCTTTCTGGCTTCCGTGGTATCTCTTAAATGATTTCTCACATCACGCTCCACCAAATAGGGTTTTAGTCTCAATATATCATCTCTGGCCTGCTCCGTTACTGCATACTCTGCCAATTTTTCAATAATAACATTATATTCTAATGTTTGATAAACTTTGTCCATTGATTCATTCTCCTGTTTTATTCTTACTTTCTTTCTGCTCTATGATCTAATTGGCTAGTTGTTTTATTTAATATAAATTTAACTTCACTTTTGGGGAGCAAAAAAACCTATGAAACATCCTTAATACACAATGCTTCATAGGCCTATATCCCAGTCAAAAATGGGCAAAAGCGTGCTATCAAACATATGCGTCACAGAATTTTAAGTACAGAAAAAAGAGCTTATTTTCAGCAAACAAGTCCTTTCAAACGTTTTCTCATACTCAGTGTTTCATACAACTAGCAGGTTGCATGCTCCATAACACACACACTTAACATAAACGCACTCCTTTGAGTTTTTTATCATTGTACTATAAATACCACAGTCTGTCAAAAATTTTATTATCTCCTCACCCAATTCACATTTCTGCATATGCTAAATAAAAAAGGAACGCTATCATGGATTATTCTGCTTTAACCCCAACCTTTGTCCCGGTTACCGGAGTCATTCAACAGGTTACTACTTTTGCCGATCAATGTTGCTCTTTTCTCGTCTCCGTACGTATCTCCAATGGAATCATAAACTTTGTCGTTGCACCAGATACTTATATTATTGATAATGTTAGATTAAGACCAGGCCTTCCGGTCATTGCCTTCTATGATTCCAGCCTCCCGACCTTACTTATTTATCCACCACAATATAAGGCCATAGTCATTGGCAGAAGACCTCGGGATAATATGATGTTTGGGTATTTTGATATGGACCTTACCGCCACCGATAGTTCTCTTCACCTGAACATAGGAAGACAAACCGAGCTGGTGACCTTCAACGGCCAACCCTTCACCTGCAGTCCGGGAAACCATTATCTTGTGGTATATTACAGCATCACCACGCGAAGCATTCCGCCCCAGACAACGCCACGAAAAATCATTGTTATATGTTAATACAAGAGCCTGATAAATCAGACGCTTGTGCCAATGGGCTGTTAAAAAACAACCCCTGAAAAACATCTGTTTTTCAGGGGCTAATTTCTTCCAAAGGCTTTTCTCAGCAATTGGGGATCTATCGGTTTTTCCAGAAATAAGTTCATTCCGCAGGATATAGCCTTTTCTCTGTCACCACTAAAGGTATTGGAGGTACATGCTACAATCGTGATTTCTTTTGCATCCGAATGATTTGATTCTCTTATTTTTGTTGTTGCATCGTACCCATTTAAAATGGGCATCTGAATATCCATTAAAATACCATTAAAGGTTTCCGCTGGATTTTTCTCAAAGATTTGCACCGCTTCCGCTCCATTAGCCGCTGCGGTTACACGAAAGCCTGATAGCCGCAAAACCTTAGTGGCAATCTCCCGATTAATTTTATTGTCTTCAACAACTAATATATGTTTTCTCTTCCCACCCATTTGAGTACTCCTAAACGCTTTATGATTAGTCTTCCATTCTTAATTTGCTTTTATTCAAAACTCCTTGTATTCATTCTATTATACTAGTTAATTATATAACTCTCAAGTAGTATTTCTACTTTTGATGGATTTTTACCATTCTAAAAATAGGTTACACTAATAATTAAACAAGAAAACCCAATAGGAGTGTGAGTATTGAAGCTGGATTATAAAAAATTAGGAAAAAACATATCAAAAAGGCGGTTGCTGTTAGGCATCAAACAGGTAGAATTGGGAGAACTCACTGGTTTGAGCCAGAAATACCTTTCCAACATAGAAAATGCTAAATCCATACCCAGCCTGGAGACCTTGTTGCTTATTTGCGAAGCCTTAAAAACAACTCCCAACGAGCTTTTACTGGGAATTACAGAGCAAGCTTACGATTTAGAGGCGGCTTTAACAGAAGCAATCATGGAACTCAGTTACTCTCCCCAAAAATCTAATTTAGTCCTGGATTTTATCAACACTCTGGATAAATATGATTTTTAGGCCTAAATATATTTATTCTTGCCTGACAAATTTTCACATTTTAACCCACTTTTTTACAATTAGTTGTTCGAAACTTACCAAAAGCCTTATTTGCTAAAATAAATTTTCCACCAAAGGGAATGGTTGCAAAATGATAATAAAACTCATTTTGCAACCATTCCCTTTGGTGCCTTATCTCTTTATCAGATCAATCGCTTTTTGATAATCATAACCTTCCACAGCCTCACAGATTGCATCAGTCTCTTCCTGAGAAACACCAGCCCATTTCTTTTTCCTCAATTCTTCTGCCAGCTTCTCGGACTCATTGGCTTTCCCATTCATAAGATAGTCTTGTAATCTTCCCAAAAGCTTTTGCAGTTCGTTTTCGCTTCCTGCTACCTCACCAGTTTTCTGATCTGTTTCCAGTATGTTTAGCACATCAGCCGCTGTCTTCATGAGCTGTGCTTTCAGCTTCTTATAAAGTGCTTTGTCTGCTTCTTCGGCCTTTAGACCCTTTTCAAATTCCTGGAGCATTTTATTGACTTGGTTAATGGATAAATTACCCGTAACCCCCTTCATAGAATGAATGTATCGTCTGAACTCCTCCCGTTTCGTCTCTTCCATCATTTCATTATAATCCGGCATTCCATTTTCCATGGTTTCCCCAGCAAATCTGCGCAAAGTCTTTCTGTAGATTGAGAAATTTCCACCAAAACGTCTTATGGCCTCATCCACTTCAATCCCGGTCTGACCCACTTGAAGAATTTCTCGATGCTCATCACCATTACTCTTTTTTCTAATGCTTTCTATTGTTTCTGTTACTTTGATTCCTTCTGTTACTTCTTTTTCTTCCTTTCTCTCTCCCGAAGGAAGCCACTTGAGAAGTTCAACATAGATACCCTCTAAGTCAATGGGCTTTGAAATATATCCATTCATTCCTTCCCGGATGCATCTCTCCTTCTCTTCTTTCATGGCATTTGCCGTCATCGCAACAATTGGAACATCCTGGTAGGATTTCCCTGATTCTCGGATTCGAACTGTCGCTGTATGCCCATCCATAACTGGCATAAGCATATCCATAATCACCAAATCAAACCTTTCTTTTTCAAGGCAGTTAATTCCTTCCTGCCCATGATTTGCAATGACTGGTTCCACACCAAACAGGTTAAGGATTCCTTTAATTACGTCCTGGTTAATGATATTGTCCTCACACACCAGTACCTTTGCATTTGTGAACTGAAGCTTCTTGGTCTTCTTCTTTTTCACTGAGCTTTTTCCACTCATGGCATTGGCTATTTTGTTATAAAACTCTGAGGTGACAAAAGGTTTGTCTATCACATCAATAAACAACTTTTCCTTCATGACATAATCATATTTCAGTCTTGCATAAGCTGATACCATAAGAATCTTAGCATGTCTTATATTCTTTTTCTCTAATTCACGGGCAATTTCCAATCCAGTACCCTTATCCAGCATATAATCCATTAAAATAAGATCAAAAGGTGAATTGATTTCGTTTTGCTCCTGAATGCAAGGAATCACTTGTTCCGCCTCATTTAGAATAACCGTAGAAGCTCCTGCAATCCCAAGTAACTCCTGCATAATATCGGTGGCAGTAAAATCATCATCCACTACAAGGATTTTCTTTCCCTTTAGACAACCATTCATCCACTCTGTACCAATCGTATGGTCTTCTCGCTTAAATTTAAATGGAATCTGAATAAACGTCCTCGTTCCTTTTCCCAGCACGCTTTCTACCTCAATACTTCCACCCATAAGCTCTACCAGCTGTTTTGTAATAGACATTCCAAGACCAGTACCCTGAGTCTTTGTTCCCGACTCTCCAAACTGTTCAAATGGCGCAAACAGCTTTTCTAAGGAGTTCTCATCCATTCCTCTTCCTGTATCCTCAAAAATGAAGGACAGCATTTTTTTCTCTGGACTGATTTCCTGCCCCTGAATACTCAAAACAATCCTTCCCTCATCCGTAAATTTAGCGGAATTATCCAAAACATTTTTAACAATTTGCCATAATCTCGTTTTATCACCAAATACCGTTTTGGGAATATTCCGGTCCATACGTAGAAGCATTTCCACCTTTTTGTCAATCAAACGCTGAGAAGATGTAATCAATGCACCTGAAATCGCCTCTTCCAGTGTAAATTCCTCTTCTTCAATCGACAGTTTATCGGCCTCCATTTTAGAAAAATCCAGAATATCATTGACTATCGTAAGCAACATCTTGGCAGAAGCATTAATCTTTTCAAAAGGCTCCATCACTTCTTGAGGATGTACTTTTAATAATTCTATATCTGACAAACCAATAATGGCATTCATCGGAGTACGGATTTCGTGACTCATATTGATAATAAATTTGTTTTTCAGCTGATTGGCTTCTTTTTCCTGAATAGCAGAAGCTCTCAATCTGCTCTCTATTTTTTTCTGTGATGAAACATCCTGTAATACAATAGAAATTGCTCGTCTTCCATTATACGTAATTTCCGTACCTATGACCTTCATCACCATCTGCTCTCCAGTTGGTGAAATATGTGTAATTTCGTCTTCCTCATGACTCTTATTCTGGCAAATCTTTTTCACAAAATTTTTAACATGAATCACACTGGCCTCACCGTTGGGTTGATATTCCGGAAATAACCGCCATACAGGGAATTGTACCATTTCTTCCAGAAGGCGGAAGTGCTTTTTATATGCTTCGTTTGCATAATATATAGATATATCTTCTGAATCCACAATACACATAGGCCAAGGTATTGAGTCAACCATTAATTTTAGGTTCCGCTGTGTTTTCCTGTAAGCATCCTGTACCTCTTTTTCTTTGGCAATGAGAATTTCTGCTTCTACAAGTTCATTCTGCATCGAAACAAGGGTATAATTCTTTCTTCGGATTGCTACCACAAAGCCAGACAAAATAAAAATGATGCATAAACAGATTATGCCAAACGCCAGAATTAGTAAATATGCCACTGGATTACTGGTTCTAAGAGAGCTTTCCTGGTTTATAAAAACGGTATCCTTCGGAAGACTTCGTTCATGCACTTTCCATTTTTTCATTTGCATGACATCGAAGCTCCATTTATTGGGAATTACACTTTGATCAATCATTGCCTGAGTAACCGCTTTGCCATTGATTATTGATACCGCCATTTCTGCTACATAATTACCAATGGCTACTTTATCAATATACTTTCCGCCTAGCTCGCCTTCACCAAATCCTGTCAAGTTGCAGCTGAAAACCGGAGTTGTATAATTTTTATCAAGCAATTCCTGTATTTCTTTTCCTGTGTAATAACGTTCACTATTACCACCATAATAATTGCCACTGAATACAATGGCATCTGCCGGCAGGTTATTGATGGTTTTCAAAACTTCTTCCAGGGTCATGCCACCGCTGTAAGTAATTTTCACCCGGTCTCCAAAAACCTTTAATTGTTCTCTGATCAGATTTTCCCATGCCCTTCCGTCCTTCAGGGTATCGTTGGCTACAAATACCTCACGTGTTTTTGGAAAAAGTTTCAGCCCCAGCTCTATTGTTTCCACGGCAGAAATTGTCTTTTTAACAAAATGCAGGTTTTCTCCAAAATCTGCAAATTCTGTTCCCTCTACCCCCACATATATAATAGGTATTCCAGAAAACAACCGAAAATAGTAATCCTTCATAAAATCCAGCGCATAATTATCCGACACAATAATAACATCTGGCGGGCGGCTGACAAAGTCACTTCGAAGAATATCGCCATACATTTCACAGCGAGCATCATGATTTTCCTTTAAATTTGAATTAAGACTAATTGAAGAAAGTTGAGTATCTTGATATTCCGCAAGGGCTTCACGCATCCCTATGCTTAAATCTCCTTCCGACTGAATCTCTTCATTATAGGACATAATATGCAGAATCTTCTTTTTCCCGTCTGCTCCCGGAGTCCATTCCTTTTGAAGCTCCGCCAGTTGCCCCTGGAACTTCATGCGGCGCAACTCTTTGGAAAGCTTCGGGACTAAATCTGAAAAAGCTTTATTCACATATATGTAAGCCGGCTTTACCTCAACATCGCCTAAAGCCTTTATACCAGGATCACAATATAATTTTTCATCAAAATAACTGGGCACAATTGCAAAATCAATCTGACCGCTTGCGATGGCATCCATCAACTGTGATCTGCCTTTAAATCTGTCATAATGGATTTTGCCATTCTGCTTAAGCTTTTCTGTCACATAATTTCGTTGAAATTCGATTCCAATCCTATATCCTGCAAGGCTTCCCCAATCATTTAGTTCAATTTTGGTATCTTCCTTTCCATAAACCCGGTAGTAAACCTTCCCGATTTCTTCCGGAACGATTGTCAGGTTCGTATATTTTTCCTCCAACCCTTCCGGTTGGCTCGCCAGAACATCATAAAACCCTTCATCTACCGCAATGATAGCCGATTTCATCTTAAGACTTGAGATGTTTACTTTATATCCCAAATTTTCCAATGCTTTCTTTAAAATCCGATCCATTAAAACAGAATTATCATGGCTTACACAAACATCTACTGCCTTGTTTTCACTGGCTGAGACCGTATTGCTCTGAAACAAAAACACTACTAAAAAGATAGCTGTCAAAAATTTAAAATAATTTTTCTTCACTTTGGCATCCCCTCTTCTATCTTCTTGAAAAAACCGTTAAGCTTATGACTTAACGGTTTAATTTATTCAACACTTTCATCAATAAGCATTTCAAACTCTTTTTCCACCTGTCTAAAGGCTTCTAACACAACTGGATCAAAATGTTCCGGCATAGTTCTGCCATCACCAACTAAAATAATCTCCTTTGCCTTTTCATGCAAAAATGGTTCTTTATATTCTCTTCGACTGGTCAAGGCATCATATACATCTGGTAAAGCAACAATTCTGGCCGAAATTGGTATCTCTTCTCCTTTTCTGCCACAAGGATAACCGCTTCCGTCATACTTCTCATGATGTCCCTCAGCAATTTCTACCGCAACCTTAAGATACTCTTTATTTTCTTCAAACAATTCTTCTGTTTTGTATAAAACCTCTGCACCTATCGTAGTATGTGTCTTGATAATATCAAATTCCTCTGCCGTCAGCTTACCGTTTTTCAGTAGAATGGAATCCGAAATTCCTACCTTTCCAATGTCATGAAGGGTAGAAAATAACACAATCTCTTCCAGCTGTGTTTTAGTCAGATAATCCGGTCTAAGCTCCATCACTTTTCTTCCAAGTATTTCCGTGTATTTTTTGATTCTCTGGATATGCTTACCAGTTCCGTTGTCCCGTCTTTCTGCTAAAAGAGACATTCCCATAATAATAATTTCCCGGGAATGAGAAAGTTCATTGGTTCTTTGTTCCACCAGGTTTTCTAAACCATCCTGATACATCTTATGCTCAATGCTGTTCTTTACCTTCACCTTTAACACACTGGGTACATAAGGCTTCCGAATGTAATCAACTGCACCCATTCGCAATCCGTATTCTTCATCAAAGACGTCCGTTTCTCCCGTAATAAAAATAACGGGAAGCGTATCGCCGCCTTCCATTTTCTTTATTTCTCTTAAGACCTCAAAACCGTCAATGTCTGGCAAGCCAATATCTAAAAGAATCAGATCCGGTTTCAATCTTCCTAGCAGATCCAATGCCGCTTTTCCATTAATGGCAACATAGACCTCATACATATCATCTAATATTGCTCTCAATCCATTTATGTTTTCTTTACAATCCTCTACAATTAAAATAGAATTCTTCACATGATTTTGCATAATAAGAAAAAACATCCTTTCAATATACATTACATATTATGACTGATTACATTTTCATTCTACTATACTTTTTGATTTATGGCTACTATTTTTGCAAATATTTTTTTGTCTTTTTTGGTTTTTTTTCCATTTTTCGCTTTTTCGAGTTTTTTAATCTCTTGGCCACAGCTTTTGCAAACATTTCCCAAACTGAGATTCTACCTTCTTTCTATAAAAAACTTCTATCTATAAAAAATAAGATGCAATCGTTAGGAAAAGCCCTGGAAACAGCAAATGCTATTCACAGGGCTTCCGCCTTTAAGCTTATATATTTTTTAGCTATTTTTCATCACTACACTGTCAATGATGTCGGCAGTTTCTTCACAAGCATCCAGACAACGCTCCAGATAGTTTAAAATATCTCTCCATGACATCAGCTCTACCGGATCAATTGCCTTTACATGAAGCTCATGCATAGAATCAATAAACAGCTTATCACCATCTTCTTCCAATCCGTTAATTTCAATAATATAATTTTTCAAAGTTTTTGATTTTTTATAATTGGGAAATTCAACCATTGCTTTTTTTACCGTATCACAGCTTTTAATTACTAAGTCTGCAAAGGTAATGGCCTCCGGACGGATGGTTTTAATATTACACATGTAAATACGCAGAACCACATCTTCGATGGTGTCGATAATATCGTCCAGACAATGGCTGATTTCCAGAATATCTTCCCGCTCAATCGGTGTGATAAAGGCTTTGGAAAGGGCCTCCATCGTTGCGTGATTTAGTTCATCGCCTTCATGTTCAATGCTATGTAGCTCTTTCATTTTTTGAGGAAGCTCCTCGATCTTAAAGTTTTTTAATATCTGCGAAAACATTTCTGCTGCTCTGCAGGCACAATCTGCACCTTTAACAAAATTATCAAAATAATATGCATCTGATTTTTTACTCATTCCTACTCCTATCTGCGTTTCGAACTACGCTCTAAAATATTATTAAAATAAATGGATAAATAATTTTGACATAAGATAGCCCACCAGACCACAACCAGGAAAGGTAAGTATCCAGGTAAGGACCATTTCCTTTACTACATTAAGGTTTATGGCAGAAAATCGTTTCACAGCGCCAACTCCCATGATTGCTGTGGTTTTTGTATGAGTAGTACTAACTGGAATTCCAAAGCTGGAAGACAGTAACAGACAAATGGAAGCTGCTACGTCTGCCGAAAATCCCTGGTATTTTTCCAATTTAACCATATCCATACCTACTGATTTGATAATCTTCTTTCCTCCTATGGAGGTTCCAATTCCCATTACAACAGAACACAGAAGCATTAGCCAAACAGGAAGTGCGATAGCACCAGTGGAATCCTGACCATTTATCAGAAAAATCCCCAAAACCAACACACCCATGAACTTCTGCCCATCCTGCGCTCCATGCATGAAGGCAGTCATACAGGCGCCAACAATCTGAGCTCCTTTAAAAAAGCCATCCGCCTTTTTTCTCTCAATATCACGGCTTACTAATGTTGTGATTTTACATACAGCGAAGCCCAGACCAAATCCCAAGATTAGAGAAAGCACCAGTCCATATAGTACCTTCACCCATTCTGCGCCATTGATACCAGAAAAGCCACCCTGTAGGGCAATCGCTGCTCCCGATAATCCGGCAATTAAGGCGTGGCTTTCACTGGTAGGGATTCCAAACCACCAGGCCGTAACTGCCCAAACCACAATAGCAAACAGTGCTGCACATAAAGCAATCATAGCCTCATGAGTTTGTCCATTAAAATTTACCATGTTTTTAATGGTCATGGCTACCGTTGAGTTTATCATTGTCATGACAAATACTCCAATAAAGTTAAACAATGCTGCCATAAAAATGGCTGGCTTTGCTTCCATGCACCTTGTTGTCACACAGGTCGCAATCGCATTTGGAGCATCAGTCCATCCGTTTACCAGGATAACTCCCAGGGTCAGGATAACTGAAACCATGAGTATGGGGTTATCCATAATCTGGTTCCAAAAAAAGGAAAATGAAATATCCATTGATTTTCTCCATTCGTAATATTCTTCGTGTTTTTATACAAAACGATTTCCCAGACGCATCTTTTCTCAGGCTACGTCCATGTTAACACTGCCATTATAGCATATATGAAACCTGTGTAAATCGCATTTACCATCTTTTTACGTATTTTTACAATACATTATCAGTCCCTTTACATAGTCTTTACACTTTACATTTTCTTTACACAAAAAAAGCCATAACACCCTCTTATAGATGCTATGGCTTTCAACTCTTTATACACTTATGCGCTTATGCGCTCATTGAGCAGCTGTGATCATATATCAGGACTCCTTCACAGGAAATCATCTGATGGATCCGTTTGTCCTTAATCTCTCCGGTAAAGAAATCAATAAGGCAGTCAAATTCATCCTGCAAATCATTGATGAAACCAGCAACCTGAAATACACTTGCTATCTCACCTTTTTCAATGTAAACATCCAGTGAACTTTCTGCATCTGCTTCCCCTTTTGCATAGGAACCAAATAGATAAACCTTCTCCACATCATGACGCTTTGCCAGTGGCATCACTTTTTTTCTGATTTCATTAATTGAAAAATTATTCTTTTCCATTCTAAACCCCTCTAATTTGTACTAATTGTTTGATGTTTTCTGCAACACTCCCATTATTGCACGAATACACCTTCTCATTAACCAATTTACTTCAAATATATTATACAACGTAATTTTAATTTCATCAATACTTTTTTTCAAATTTTTTCGTCTTTTTTTGTGTTTTAATATTTCTCTTATCGTGTATTTTTTCGTTTTTTCTTTTTTATTGCTTTCTGAATCTTTTGAGCCTTTCTGCATTCTTTAGGCACTTCTGTGTTCTTTGGGCACTTCTGTGTTCTTGGGGCACTTCTGTGTTCTTTGAGCGCTTCTGTGTTCTTTGAGCACTTCGAATCCAATGAACACTTCTGTGTTATACCACTTAAAAGCTTCTTAACTTGTCCGTTCCATCGTCGATTGTATTTTCAATCTTACGAATGGTTACAAAATATCCATAATTTTCATTGACCTGGATATAAACCCGATCTCCCACTTTATGTCCCAGTATTGCCTTCCCCAGGGGAGATTCAATGCTGATCAGCCCTTTTAGAGAATTCCCTCTTACTGTGGTTACCAGCTTATATCGTTCTTCCTCATCATCTTCTTCCATACATAAGGTAACCGTGTTATTAAGACCGAGCTCGTCTTCTTTTGAATGATCTGAAATAATAGTTGCCGTTTTTATCATCCGTTCCAGATAACGAATCCGGCTTTCATTTTTATTCTTATCCTTTTTAGCCGCATAATATTCAAAATTTTCGCTTAAATCTCCATGCGCTCTGGCTTCTTTCACAGCCTCGATAGCTTCTTTTCGTACCACCAGCTTCCGATATTCTATTTCTTCTTCGATTTTTTTAATGTCCTTTGTTGTCAGTTCATTGTTCATTGCAAACTCCCCCTCGTACTTTCTTATTATTAGTATATCTCCTCACTCACCATTACACAATCATTTTCGAATCATTTACAAATCATTTTCCGTTGACAGGTTTCTGTTTATTTTCTCCCATTTCTGTAGTATAATAAGAGAAAGCAAGCCTTTTGATATCGTATGGAAAGAAGGTGTTTTTTATGATTGGTGGTATAGGTGGAAATCCTTATTCCCTTTCCTATTCGCCCTTAAGTGGTGCAAAAACTGGAACCACTGGCCCACAGACAAATGGCTCTTTTCCCATTTCTGATTTTAAGACAGACCCAGCTCAGGAAAAAATGCTTAAAAACACCGGTCAAATTGAGTGTGCAACCTGTGCAAGCCGTACCTATGTAGATGGTTCCAACGAAAATAACGTATCCTTTAAAGCACCTGGTCACATTTCACCAGAAGCTTCTTTTCAAATGGTTTCCGCCCATGAAGGTGAACATGTATCAAATGCCAAAAGTGAAGGCTCCAAACCCGGTGCCAGACTGGTTTCCGCAAGTGTCTCTTTGCAAAGTGCCGTCTGCCCCGAATGTGGCAGAGGTTATATTGCTGGCGGTACCACCCGCACCCAAATGAAATATACCAACGAAGATAATCCTTATCAAAAAGATAAGAAGCTTCAGGATGGCCTGTTGCTTCGCGGAGCCAATATTAATACGACCGCCTAAAGGGCGCAGACAGGAGCTGGTTATGGAACATGTAAGACTTGGAAAAACTGACATTGTTGTTAATAAAAATGGTTTTGGAGCGCTTCCAATCCAAAGAATTTCCGTTAACGATGCTGTTTTTCTACTACAGAAAGCCTTTCGTAATGGTATCACCTTTTTTGATACTGCCCGATTTTACACTGACAGTGAAGTAAAACTGGGAATTGCCTTTGAAGGAATGCGAGACAAAGTATTTATTGCCTCCAAAACGGGAGCTGCTACCGCAAAGGACTTTTGGAAAGACCTGGATATCACCCTCAGCAATCTGAAAACAGATTACCTGGACCTGTATCAGTTTCACAACCCTGATTTTTGTCCAAGACCTGGTGATGAAAGCGGTCTCTATGACGCCATGCTGCAGGCAAAGGAGCAGGGTAAGATACGCCACATCGGGATTACCAACCACCGCTTTGGTGTCGCCGAAGAAGCAATCGAAAGCGATTTATACGAAACGCTACAATTTCCCTTCAGCTATCTCTCTCAGGAAAAAGAAATCACTTTAGTGGAAAAATGTCGCCAAAAAGACATGGGATTTCTGGCAATGAAAGCACTTGCCGGCGGTTTAATTACCAACTCTTCCGCCGCCTATGCATTTCTTGCACAAGAGGTTTTTTCACACGTTCTCCCTATCTGGGGTGTTCAACGAAAGTCCGAGCTGGACGAATTTATAACTTACATAGAGAATCCACCTGTAATGACCGAGGAGCTGCAGGATTACATCATGAAAGACCGCCAGGAGCTCTCCAAGGAGTTCTGTCGTGGCTGCGGCTACTGTATGCCCTGTCCAGTTGGCGTCGAAATCAATACCTGCGCCAGAATGTCACTGTTGATTCGTCGCGCTCCTTCCAGTGCCCAATTAACAGAGGACATGCAGAAAAAAATGCTGCTGATTGACCAATGCCGTAACTGTGGTGCATGTAAGGACCAATGCCCGTATAATCTGGACACACCAGCTTTATTAAAGAAGAATCTGGAAGATTATCTGGAGATTCTTGCTGGAAAAACAATTTAAAAATCCAAATAAAAACTCCCACGTTCATAGCTTCTTTCCGAAAGTATGAACGTGGGAGTTCTCATTTATTTGCTCATTTATTTGCTCTTTTATTATTCTTTTTATTTATTCTTTTTATTTATTCTTTTATTCTATTTATCCTGCAAATTGAATCATAAATAATTAGTATACAAGTCTTGGTCCATATTGACAAGCTGGAAATGTATTAACATCCTCAATCATGTCAAAGGGATATTGCTTCAGAGCAAATTGATCCTGGTACATGTATTCAATTACATACAGTACCTCTTCCTGAACACTGCACAAAACACCAGAAGTACCCTGCCCATTATAAAAAGATATTCCTATGGGACTTCCCAGCATGCTATAGACCGTCTGCTGCCATGGCATAGTAATTCCTCCTTCCCCGAGAATATTGGTATGCTTTTGCCTATACTATATTTATATGATTTTTTTTATTTCTTGTTCCCTCCCAATTTTTCAGGTTTTAACTGCATCTTATCATTTCTCACATGTAGCTTACCGCCTCTCTCATGCAGGTCACCCATCCCCCCATTGTGTACCAGCACAATTCCATATATACTCAGTCTCAATCAAAGAAAACAAAGAAGAAGGAGCTTCTATATGGATAAGATTATTGAGGTCAACAATTTAGTAAAGAGCTATGGAACGGTTCAGGCGGTAAACGGAATTGATTTTTATGTCGAAAGGGGTAAACTCTTAGCTTTCCTTGGACCAAATGGAGCTGGTAAAAGCACTACCATCGACATGCTTTGTACCTTGTTAAAACCTGATTCCGGCACTGTCCTTATTGATGGAAATCGGCTGACAGCAGAGGATGATCAGATTCGTCAAAGAATCGGAGTCGTTTTTCAGGACAGTGTGTTGGATGCATTATTAACCGTAAGAGAAAATCTGACGGTGCGGGCAAGATTTTATAAAAAGGATAGAAAGGATATTAAAAAAGCGATCCAAACCGTCTCCCAAGTGGCTGATCTGGAAGAATTTCTGGATCGTCCTTATGGAAAACTCTCCGGTGGACAACGAAGGCGAGCTGACATTGCAAGGGCACTGATACACGCACCTAAGATTCTTTTTCTGGATGAACCAACTACAGGACTAGACCCTCAGACTAGAAAAAGCGTCTGGGATATGGTTATGAAGCTGCAAAGCGAATTGAAGATGACTGTATTCCTTACTACTCATTATATGGAAGAAGCGGCAAAAGCCGATTATATTATCATTGTTGATCATGGAAAAATTGCCGTAAAAGGAACTCCCTATGAACTCCGGAATACTTATAGTTCGGATATGCTGAAAATAAAACCGATTAAAGCAGAGCGGGATCAATTTCTCCGTTCGCTTGAGCTTCTGGAAGATATTGGGCTTGCTGATAGCATTGGCTCTGCCGATAGCATTGGTTCTATAAAGGGATTTATAAAAGAAAAAGACGGTGTGTACTACATTCCATTAAAAAATACCAAAACCGCTATTCAAATCTTATCTCGTATGGAATCTATGATTGAAAGCTTTGAAGTAGTACATGGCACCATGGATGATGTATTTTTAAGCATTATTGGTAGCGATATCGCAAATGACGACGTAGTGCTTGGTATGGAAAATAAGCAGGTGTAAACCGGCAAGCCGAAGCAACGGCAGATTGGAGGCAACATGATAAATTTAGGTATAAGAAATTTCAAATTATATATAAGAGATAAAGGACAGGTGTTCTTTTCCTTCCTTGGCGTTCTGGTCATTATTGGTCTTTATGTACTTTTTCTTGGAAACAATATGCAAAAAAGCTTTGATGGGCTGACAGGTGCTAAAGAACTGATTGACAGCTGGGTTATGGCTGGAATCATTGCAGTAGCTTCTATTACCACCGGTATGGGCGCTTTTAGCATTATGGTGGAGGATCAAACAAAGAAGAATCAAAAGGATTTCATGTCCTCTCCATTAAAACGATATGAAATTGTTGGTGGATATATTTTCAGTGGTTTTCTGGTCAGTCTGGTTATGAGCCTCATTACCTTTGTAGCTGCAGAAGGGTATTTATTAACCAATGGTGGCAATATTCTTTCATTTTCTGCCTCCATAAAGGTATTTGGAGTTATTCTATTATCAGCAATGGCTTCCAGCTCCATGGTTCTCTTCCTCGCCAGCTTCTTAAAAACCACTGGAGCCTTTTCCAATGCAAGCATCCTTCTGGGAACACTTATTGGGTTTATCACCGGGATCTATCTGCCGATTGGCACATTATCCGAAAAGGTGCAGTTGATTGTAAAGGGATTCCCGATTTCCCATGCCAGTCTCCTGCTAAGACGGATTCTTATGGAAGAAGAAATGAAAACCACCTTTCAAGGTGCTCCTGCCCACCTAATTGAGGAGTTCCGGTTGGATATGGGACTTACCTTTCAATATGGAGATACCACCTGTACCACCGGAGCCCATATCGCCATTCTGTTACTCACTGCTTTGGTATTTTTTGCGCTGGCAATCATAAATATATCTAGAAAACAAAAATAGTCTATAGTACAATACCCTTAAGGATGGTGAAAAGCTTGAAGGTCAATATAGAAGAAATCAGTATGAATGAAGAAGAAATGGTAGTCATTCGTTGCCATGAAATCAATGAAGAGGTTCTAAGAATCGTAAACAGCCTACGTTCCGCCGATGAAATGGTAATTGGGTATGAAGAAAATCATATTCATCGGATACCGCCAAAGGATGTGTACTATTTTGAAAGTGTGGATAATAAGGTCTTTATTTATTGTAAAAATAAGATTTTTGAATCCCGGCAAAAATTATATGAAATTGAAGAGATATATGGAGAGAAATATTTTCTCCGTACATCTAAATCTGTTATTATGAATATCCGTAAAATTCAGTACGTTACTCCTGCTTATAATGGCCGGTTTGAAGCTTGTTTTGATACAGGGGAAAAACAGATTATTTCCAGACAATATGTAGCTGCTTTAAAAAAGAAGCTGATGATATAGGAGGTTGATTATGCCGTTAAAAGAATTATTAATCCGAATGATAAAAGATGTTTTTTTGATTACAACGGGTGTGGTTTTATGCATGAGCGTTTACTGTATGATTTATTACCCAAATGACCTGATTCGTATCAGTCAGCTATGGCAGCTTCTTCTGCCAGGGATTTTGTTTTCTTTTCCATCAATCGTGTTTTGGGCGAAAAAGGAGTTGTCTAAAAGTCAGTGGTTGATTCGGTCTGTTTATCATTTTGTTTTGCTGGAGGTTGTTGTTGTCTTTTCTGGACGATTTGTGTTTGGATGGCTTCGTGATGCGGGGATATCTAATTATCTGGTTTTGATGGGGGAGGTTTTGGTGGTTTATCTTTTGGTTCGGTTTATTGGGTGGAAAAGTGATCAGGGGGTGGCTTTGCAGATTAATGAGAGGTTGAAGGAGCTTTCTTGATTACTTGGGAGTTAGTTGACAAACTGGGGGGTGATGGAACCCGTACGCTGGATGAGGGGCAAT
>JAVBLX010000087.1:0-68035 GCA_031553075.1 Acetivibrio sp. | reverse complement strand
CCAGCATTATATCTGGTGAAGTCAGCCCTAGCGGACATCTGACGGAGACCTGGGTCAGACAATATGATGATGTTCCGTATGGCAGAGAGTTTGGTAAGATGAATGCCAATGTTCTTGAACAGGATTACAAAGAAGGCATTTATGTTGGCTATCGTTACTATGATACTTTCGCTGTTCCCATCCGGTATCCATTTGGTTATGGGTTAAGTTATACAAATTTTGATATAAACGGTCAGAAGATCACCCAGCAGGGAACTTGCCTTGAAATGCAAGTAAAGGTTAAAAATACGGGACATACTTATGCCGGGAAGGAAGTTGTGCAGGTGTATGTTTCCTGCCCGCAGGGAGTATTAGAAAAGCCATACCAGCAGCTGGCGGCATTTGCAAAGACAAAAATGCTGAAACCGGGAGAAGAAGAAACACTAAGTCTTGAAGTGGATTTGGTCAATCTGGCAAGCTTTTTTGAAAGTGACAATAGCTATCGACTGGAACCAGGAGAGTATATAATTCGTCTTGGTAACTCGTCTGACAATACATCTGTGTGCGCCGTAGTCGTCTTAGAGAAGGCAGTGATTACATCGAAACATAAGGCGTTACAGATGAGACCAATATCCTTTGAGGAAATGCAGCAAAGTGATAATGTTAAGCCTGCTGAAACGAAAAGAGGGAATAAAAGCGAGACAAATGCAGAAGAACAGGTGATTCGATTGACCCTGGATACGGCAGCGTTTCAGACCATGACTTATTCCTATGAAAAGCCATATCCAGAACTGAAAAAAGAAGACCAGCAGGTTTTAGACCGGCTGTCGGTGGAAGAATGTATTGATCTAGTGGTTGGTGATGGATTGGATTTAATGGGAAAACCACATGATTTTGTATGCCCGGGGGCAGTGGGATATAGCACGTCTACATTGGTAGATAAAGGGGTACCGCTTTTGATCTTCTCAGACGGACCAGCAGGGCTCCGTATACAGCGTGTGTCGGCACTGAAGAAAAATAAGATTCGCGCCGTGGAAGCGATGGGAAATGTATTTAATTATCTGCCAAAGTGGATGTTTCGCATTATGCACGCAAATCCGAAAAAAAGCACCCTGGTTTATCAATTTACAACGGCTTTTCCAGTAGGAAACTCCATTGCACAGTCATGGAATACGAAGTTACTTGAGGAACAGGGCGAAGCTGTTAGTGCGGAAATGGCAAAGTATGGAATTAATTTCTGGTTGGCTCCAGGTGTGAATATACATAGGAATCCGCTAAATGGCCGGAATTACGAGTATTATAGTGAGGATCCATATTTGACCGGAAAATTAGCGGCAGCAGTTACCAGAGGCGTGGAAAAGAGGCGGGGAACCTATGTAACGCTGAAACACTTCTGTTGCAATTCACAGGAAGAACAAAGAGGTATGATGTCAAGTAATGTGAGTGAACGGACACTTCGGGAAATCTATCTCAGAGGTTTTGAGATAGCGGTGAGAGAAAGCCATCCCACTGGGATTATGACTGCCTATAATAAGGTGAATGGAGTATATAATGCAAATTACAAAACATTGCTAGAGGATGTTGCCCGAGCAGAGTGGGGATATGACGGTCTTGTTGTGACGGATTGGATGTCTACGTCAAAGGTTGCAGCCGATGCGGCATTATGCATGACAGCAGGTAATGAAATGCTTATGAGCGGAATGAAGAGCGATAAAAAGCGTATTCGGGAAGCACTGAAAAATGGAGAAATTAACGAAGCTGATGTACGTAAATGCGCAGGTAATGTTATTCGAATTGCACGGCAATCAGATTTCCGGCAGGAATTATAGTTCTTTCCCCAAAATAGCTATGTTGTTTAAGCGAAAGATAGATGAAGAGGAAAAGGCGGGAAATTATGTTATATGAGTTCACCTGTCTGCTCAAGGGAAACTGATTGTGAAAGGAAGAGACTGCATGAAGAATTACTATTTAGCAATTGACATTGGCGCTTCTAGTGGAAGTCATATTTTAGGTTCGTTGGAAGATGGGATAATGAAAATAGAAGAAGTTTACCGCTTTGACAATGCAATGAAGGATATGGATGGACAATTATGCTGGGATGTTGCAGAACTTTTCAACAATGTAATAATGGGAATGAAAAAGTGCAAAGAACATGGGAAAATTCCGAAAAGTTTAGGAATTGATACTTGGGGTGTGGATTTTGTCTTGCTTGATTCGGAAGATAAGATGGTTGGTAATGCGGTTGCCTACCGAGACAGCCGTACCAACGACATGGACAAAAAAGTTGCAGCAATTATGAATGAGCACCAGTTATATGCCAGGTCGGGCATTCAGAAGCAGATTTACAACAGTATTTATCAACTGACGGCGGTAAAAGAGTTACATCCAGAGGAATTGGAAAAAGCGGAAAGCTTTTTAATGATACCGGATTATCTACACTTTTTGCTATCAGGAATTAAAATTAATGAATATACCAATGCGACAACAACTCAATTGGTAAATCCCACCACAAAAAACTGGGACGAAGAACTAATATCAATGATTGGACTGCCATACAAAATCTTTCAGAAGATTATGCCTCCCGGCAGCAATTTGGGGCATCTTTCAAAGGAAATACAGAAAGAAGTAGGGTTTGATTGTATGATTGTGTTACCAGCGACTCACGATACCGGCTCAGCGGTCTTTTCTGTTCCTTCCAATGAATCCACACCACTTTACATAAGTTCAGGAACATGGTCTTTAATGGGAATCGAACGAAGCTATGCAGATTGTTCTGCAATGAGCAGAAAATTGAATTTCACAAATGAAGGAGGCTATGATTACCGCTTTCGCTATTTGAAAAATATCATGGGATTGTGGATGATTCAATGTGTAAAGAAGGAAATTGGAGAGGATAGAACCTTTTCGGAAATATGCCAGATGGCATCGGATGAAACGATAACTTCAATAATTGATTGTGATGATATTCGCTTTTTGTCACCAGCCCATATGACGACAGAAGTTCAAAACGCCTGTAGGGAGACAAATCAACAAGTGCCAGCGAGCTTAGGAGAAGTTGCAGCAGTGATTTATAACAGTTTGGCGCAGTGCTATCGAAAAACAATTCAAGAACTTGAAGCTAGCACAAATGAAAATTTTGCCTGCATTCATGTGGTCGGAGGCGGCTCCAAAGCGGATTATCTCAATGAATTAACGGCAAGATATACTGGTAAAACGGTATATGCAGGACCAACAGAAGCTACATCAATTGGTAATATTGCCGCCCAAATGATTGCATCGAATGAATTAAAGGATTTGGCGGCAGCTCGCAGCAGTATCAGAAAATCATTTGAAATCAAGATGTATCAGAAAATGGACTAATACAATAAAAGTCAATAATACGGAGGTCGAAATGAAAGATGTTTTCAAGAAACTGTTATTTATTGCAGTGGGACAATTTATTGCAGCAACGGCGTTCAGCAGAATCCTGTTGGTGAACAACTTAGTCGCAACTGGATTTGGTGGACTGGCAACGGTAATCAATCATATGACAGGCTGGAATATGCAGCTAATGTTGGTGCTTATGGCACTTCCGGTTTTCATATGGGCTTTTTTCTTTTACGATCGAAAGCAAATCTTATATGCGGCTTTTAGTTATTTTATGTTTACTTTTTATATTGGTATCGTAGATAAATTAATTCCTGAATTTCATACAGATCCGTTGATTGCCTCTGTTTCTGGCGGTGTGATATTAGGATTTGCCAGTGGAATAATAATGAGACAGCGGGTGGCAAATGGACCTGAGTCAGTAGTCGGACTTTATATGAAAGAAAAAAAGGGAATTACCATAGGAAACTTTTTTCTGGTACTTAATTCGATAATTATATTTTCTTCCATCCTTTATGGAGATTTAACTCTTATTATTTATTCGTTTATTAGTAATTATGTTCAGAGCCTTGTCACCGATTACGTTATGATTGGCGGGAAAAAATATTATAACGTGAATGTTATGTCCGATCATTATTTGGAGATAACTGATTTTATCCGAAAGGAGTTACATCAGGGGGTTACGTTTATTCAAGGAATGGATACGGAAAACGTAAAGAAAAAGATGCTCTTGCAAACCGTATTAAATAAGCATGAATTGGTATCTTTGAGAGATTATGTGAAGTCATTAAAAGATGATAGTTTTATTTACTCCAATCAAAGCGCTTCGTTAATGGGAAAAGGATTTGATTTGGATTAAATAACAATTCCTATACTGTTGGAAGTTTTATTACAAATCAACCATAGATATAATCAAAAAAGGAGAAAACGATTATGGAAAATTTTAGAAACACCACATTATCATTTGAGGAACGCGCAGCGGATCTCTTAAGCCGAATGACGCTGGAGGAAAAGATTTCCTGGTGTGGTGCGTGGACATGCGGCATCGAAAGGTTGGGCATTCCAGCCTATCATTTTGCAAATGAGGCAAGTCATGGTATTAATGCGCTTAATTATGCCAATGATAATGCTGTCGTCCAGTGGCCGTGAAATAAGGATTAGAACTTACGCAGATGGTCAAATAGGAAGTGGAAAAAATATGAATTTGTAATTGAGAAAAAGAGTGTATTACAGCACTCTTTTTCCATGCTCTTTCATGCGATAAGCCAGTGGCAGACAGTCAAATTGGGATTTGAAATTGGCATTAAAATTCGTTCGATTTGAAAAACCAAGGGTTTGCACTATTTTTTCTAATTTTATATCAGTATCAGCGAGCAGGTGCCTTGCTTCTTCTAAATAAATCTTTTGATTGGTTTCCTGTATAGAGGTACCTTTTTTCTCCTTGTAAATCCTAGATAGATACGCCGGATTGTAATGTAGAAAAGATTTTCCTTAATTCAATTGCTGTTTTCGTATTATTTGAAGTCATAATTAAAATCCACCTAGTCTTTATGTATCATAATAGCACATTTGATTTAAAAAAGTAAGGTTTTAATACATCTTGTTGCAATGATTTATATTAAAATGAATTATAAATAAGAGAAAATGAATTTCTAAGAAGGAAGGAATAAAATGTATCAAAATAAACACAATCCAATTTTACCACTAAAATATTATGTTCCAGACAGTGAGGCTCATGTAATGCCGGACGGCAGACTTTATATTTATGGCAGCTATGATAAACGCCAGGAGGGATATTGTAGCAATATATATCGTGTTGTATCCACATCGGATATGGAACATTGGACCATTCATGATGTTTCGTTAAAGGGAGAAGAGATTCCCTGGTACACAGATCCAAATGCACCTAGATATTCGGGAATTGACTGGACCAATCCAACTCCTTTTCTTAAGAAAATGATTGGCGATATCGATATGAGCGAGATAGAAAAAATAATTTCGAATGAAAAAGAAGGTCAAAAAGCTCCTTTGCTGTATGCACCGGATGCAATCTGTAAAAATGGAACATATTATCTTTACTTTTGTATGGCAGATGATAGCGAAGGCGTAGCAACCTCAGATAAACCAGAAGGACCATTCGAAAATCCGGTGCAATTACCCTGTGGTGGAATTGATCCTGCGATCTTCATTGATGATGATGGAAAAGCCTATTATTATTGGGGACAATTCTTTTCTTATGGAGTTGAATTACATGAGGATATGGTATCTTTTGATTCGACGAAAGTAGTGGATAACTTGATAACAGAGGAAGAGCATTATTTTCATGAGGGTTCCTCTATGAGAAAAATCGGAGATACCTACTATTACGTCTATGCAGATATGGAAAGAGGTAAGCCGACCTCCTTGGGATATGCTACCAGTCAATCGCCACTGGGACCTTTTGTCTATCGCGGTATTATCATTGACAATGACGGTTGTGATCCGGCAAGCTGGAACAACCATGGTTCCATTGAGAAGTTTGGAGATCAATGGTACGTGTTCTATCATCGATGCAGCCGTGGCGAAAGACATTATCGGAGACTTTGTATTGAACCAATTACAATTGAAGCAGATGGAAGTATTCCAGAGGTAAGGATGACTTCCCAGGGAGTTGGCAAACCATTTGGGCTGGGTGACGTGATAAAGGGATTTCAGGCTTGTGGAGTAAGCGGCAATGTCTACATTGATGTAGATGAAGTTTATGAAGAAAAGCTGACTGGTATTGTAAAAGGTGATGAAGCGGTATTTCGTTATGTGGAAAGCCAGAAAGCATTCTCGAAGCTCAAAGTGGTGGCAGTCGGAAGCGGCAGCATGGAGGTTTGGATGAATGACAGGAAGGCTGGTGAAATCGTGATTGAAAATGGTATCCAAAAGGAGCAAAAAATAGAGATGGAGCCGGGAATGTATGAAATTTCCTTGCATTTTACGGAAAGCAATGATCTGGAAATATTTGAACTTATTTTAATGTGATAAAAAAGGAATAGGGAGGAATACTTACCGTTCAACCGGATAGTGCGTTGCAAATGATTACGGGAATATTTGTATGGGTTCCGCTCCTGTTACAGGTGGTTATTGTAATTATTTTAAGTCAGATGAATATTGACGAAGGACTTGAAAAATTAAGACGAATCAAAGAGAAAGTAGAAATATAAAGGTAATCCATTATGGAAAAGAGCAGGTGGTGATTTTATAATATGAGAGCAGTGCACATGAGAACAGAATATTTATTCAATCCAATCGGAATAGATATCCCAAATCCGCGTTTTTACTGGCAATGTGAAGGTGGTGTGGTACAACGTGCATATCAAATTATGTGCTTTGTGAAAGAGGATATGTTGTGGGATAGCGATAAGGTTTTATCTGCGAGTATGACCCATATTGCATACGAAGGAATCAGACTTACTTCAAAGATGCCTGTGAAATGGAAGGTGCGCCTTTGGGATGAAGAAGATGTGCCGGGAGAATGGACAGAAGCTTTTTTTGAAATGGGATTATTGGAGATGGCAGATTGGAAGGGGAAATGGATAACAGGCAATTTTAATCCCCAGAAAACGAAGCGATACCCCGTTGACTATTTCCGAAAGCAATTCCACGTGAAAGGAAAAATCAGTCAGGCACGTCTTTACATAACTGCTTGTGGAATTTATCAGGCAACATTAAATGGAAAACGGATTGGCGAAGACAGAATGACACCAGGAAGTACGGATTATCGTGTAAAAATACAGTATCAGACATATGATATAACAAAGATTTTTAAGGCAGAAAAAAAACAAATATTTGAGATTCAATTGGCCGATGGCTGGTATCGGGGAGCACTGGGAGGATGGGGTATTACTCATGTCTATGGAAATCAGACCAAGGTACGTTGCCAAATAGAAATTAATTATGTCGATGGAACTACAGCGACAATTGGCAGTGATAGCAGCTTTGATTGGTGCAATGATGGGCCGTTACAGTTTGCCGATCTCCAGGACGGGGAAATTTATGATGCGACAAGAAGTCCTTCCTATTCCAAGAAGGCAAGGGAATGCCAGCACAGCAATGAGGTGAAGCTGGTAGCATCTAATAATGTTACACCAAAGGAGCAGGAGTTTTTTATACCAGAACTTCTTTATACACCAACCGGAAAGACGGTATTGGATTTTAAACAAAATTTAGCTGGTTTTATCAAATTCGAAATAAAAGGGAAAAAGGGACAGCAGGTGCATCTTACTATGGGCGAAACATTAGATGCAGATGGTGAACTGACTCAGAAAAATTTCCAGATACCCCGTATCAAAGGTTATCTAAATACTTGGAAAAAGATAAAGACTCTGGTCGTAGGTGAAAAGTTGAAAAAATCTGCAACAGTAACGCCAAAGCAAGAAATTACATTTATTTGTAGTGGGAATAAAGATTCCTACAAGACTGAGTTTGCCGTGTTCGGTTTCCGATACGTACAAGTAGATGGAGACGTGGAAATTGTTCCTGAGAAATTTCAGGCGATTGCAGTATATTCAAATATGGAACAGGTAGGAGAATTCAATTGCTCCCATTCTAAAATTAATCAGTTGTACCGCAATACCCTTTGGAGTATGAAGGGTAATTTTCTGGATGTGCCAACAGATTGCCCTACCAGAGAGCGTATGGGGTGGACGGGAGATGCGCAGTTATTTTTTGAAACGGGCGCATATATGATGGATGTGGCTTCTTTTTATCGAAAATATATCGCCGATATGAGAGATGCCCAAAAGAAAACTGGCAGTGTACCAGCGATTCTGCCATACAGTGGGTTATCAATGGCATATGATTCTACTGGTGGATCTGTGGGATGGGCAGATGCATTGGTGTTGATTCCTTATCGGTTTTGGAAACACTATGGTGATACCGAGATTTTGCAGGAATTTTATTCAATGATGCGCAAATACGCTATGTATATGATTAAGCGTTCAGGAGCAAAGAATAAAAAAAGTGCCGGGAATAATCCATATCACAAATATGTATATCAGAAAGGCTTTCACTTTGGCGAGTGGCTGGAACCAGAGGATTTGCAGAAAGATAGCCAGGAGGAAGAGGGCAACCCTCTCATGGCAGCAAAAACAGAGGAGGCAACAGCCTATCTTCATTACACGATGAAATGCATGTCTGAAATCGCCCACAAACTTGGCGAAAAAGAGGATGAAGCATTATTTATGGAATATGCCAAAGGTGCAGCCCAAGCATACAATTTCTTGTTTCTACAATCCGTGCCAAATACAGAGCGGCAGGCAAAATATGTCCGGCCGTTGGCATTTGGAATTGCAGATAAGAAGCAAAAGGAAGCCTTAGCCAATCGGCTTTTTCAGGCAGTGGAAAAGAGAGAATATCGAATTGGTACAGGCTTTCTGTCCACTCCATTCATTTTGCCAACATTAGTAGAAAATGGTCGATTAGACCTGGCATATAAAATGCTGGAAAACGAACAGGCTCCTGGCTGGCTAAATGAGGTGAATCGTGGAGCGACGACCATCTGGGAGGATTGGGAAGGAAAGAGCAGCAACAATCATTATTCCCCGGGTTCTGTCTGTATGTGGCTGTTTGATACCGTTGCAGGTATAAAAATAATCGGGGAGAATTTTTTCGAAATCAGTCCAATGCCAGGAGGTACTCTGAAATTTGCAAAGGCTTCCTATCAAAGTATTTATGGCATGGTCGAAAGTAGTTGGGAAATAGATGGAAATCGAATTAGTTTAACAGTTCATGTTCCGGTGAATACGAAAGCTAAAATAGCGTTTATGGGAAAAATCGAAGAGGTAAACGCTGGGGAATACACCTTAAGATTCCATATGAGATAGTTGTATTAGAAGGGGCTGGGCATGGTTTTTCTGTAAACAAAAAGTACATCTCATGGACTGAAAAATTTGTAAGATGGGTAAAAAATATGAATTAATAATTGAGAAAAAAGAGTGCATTATTGCACTCTTTTTCCATGCTCTTTCATGCGATAAGCCAGTGGCAGACAGTCAAAATGAGACTTGAAAAGGGTATTAAAATTCGTTCGGTTTGAAAAGCCAAGGGTTTGCACTATTTTTTCTAATTTTATATCAGTATCAGCGAGCAGGTGCCTTGCTTCTTCTAAATAAATCTTTTGATTGGTTTCCTGTATAGAGGTACCTTTTTTCTTCTTGTAAATCCTAGATAGATACGCCGGATTGTAATGTAGAAAATTGGATAATTCCGTAATGGTAACATGACGCTTATGGGTGAGCAGATAGTAATCGACTTGTTCCGCAACATTCATATCTTCATAGAGAAGAGTATTGTGCTCATGAATGGCATAGATGGTGTCATTTTCTATACATGTAAAAATGCGGGCAATGATGCCATAGATGATAAAGCTGTATCCGGTTTGCTTTTGTTGTATTTCGTGAATTATAGCAGTAAATAAGTCCTGTAGTTCACCCGCATTTTGGGAAAATTCGGATGAATTATTATTTTTGCAGATATATTCTATATATTCTCCAATGCGTCGATTTGAGCTGGGATCCGTCCGTTCAAAAAAGCGAAAGGAAACTTGACTGTAAATCGTTTTTTTCTCAAAGCTAATTGGCCATGAGTGCAAAAAAGCTGGGGACAGAGAAAGCGCGAAAAAGTGTAGGTCTTCCGAAAATGAGGTTCTGCTTTTGGTGATAAGATCCATTAATAAGCAATCACCAGCTTGAAATAAGTGTGATTCTTCCTGAATTTCAATACGTAATTCACCAGATATAATATAGTACAGTTCATAGAAATTATGTGTCTGTGGGGGCATCTGGGAAATAACTTCATCAGGATTATCTAATTCAAACTTTAGTTCATGGCAAGTGATTGGATCATAGTATTTTACGGTAATGGCAGATGCGGAATGGATTATGAATTCCAGGCATCTAATAAAGGAAGGAAGTGTATGTGTTTTTGGCATACTGTTCGGATCAACCTGAACATTTTCATCTTTTGCGCTGTGAATGATTTTCTTTAATTCAATTGCTGTTTTCGTATTATTTGATGTCATAATAAAAACCTCCTCTTTAAGTACAATTATAGCACGTTTGATTTTGAAAAGTAAGGTTTTGTTACATCTTGTTTATATTATTTATATTAAAATAATATAAAGGTCAAGTGAAGTGAGAAGGAGATTATTAATAATCAATATAATAAAAATTTGGGAGGAATGTTAATTGATGGTATTACTTGATTTGAAATGTAACTATGAAACTGAACCAAAAGGAATAGAAGGCACACCTGTTTTTAGTTGGAAGTATACATCGGAACAGAAAAGTACACTACAAACAGCATACCAACTTTGGATTTATGATACTACAAAACTCGTATATGACAGCGGAAAAATACAGGGAAAAGAAAATGTTTGTGTGGAGGCAACGGGTTTTCAAGTGCTTCCAGACAGCTGCTATGAATGGAAGGTACATATTTGGGACAATCATGGAGAAGAGACAGAAGCGGGTTCCTATTTTGAGGGGGCAATCAGCCAGTGGAAAGCAAAATGGATTGAGCCAGAAAATGGCGGAATTGGATATGAACCACCAATCTCAGTGGTTACGGCAGCAATATTAGGAAAAAAGCCAAAGGGAAAACCAGAAGAGCGAATGATGCCAGTTACCATGATTCGAAAGGTTTTCGAGGCAAAAGATCAGATTAAAAAAGCCAGAATTTATGCCACTGCACATGGAATATATCAGCTTTTGCTTAACGGAATGGCTATGGACGAAAGACGTTTTGCACCAGAATATTCTTCTTATCAAAAATGTCTATTCTACCAGATTTATGATGTAACGGACAAACTTCAAGCAGGGAAAAATGCAATTGGTGTGTTGCTGGCAGATGGCTGGTGGGGCGGCAGATGTGGTATGGGCGGTGAATGTCAGCTTTACGGTTCTACCAGAGGATTTTTAATGCAGTTGGAGTTGGAATATACGTCTGGGGAAAAAGAAATTATTATTTCTGATAATAGCTTTCACTGGAGCGACCAGGGGCATATCCGTTATTCCGATCTATTTATCGGTGAAATGCAGGATATGAGATTTTATGAGAAAAGTAAAAGCTTTAGCTGCGCTGTCTATGCAGAAGATAAGGAATGGAGCCCAGTCGCTCAGAAGGATTATGGATATCAGGAATTGACCCCACAGATTGCAGGCAAAGTGGTACCTTTCCAAGAATTTAAACCAACCTTAGTTAAAAATCCCAAAAATGAAATTGTACTGGATTTCGGGCAGAACTTTGCCGGAATTGTAAGGGCAAAAATACAGGCTCCGAAGGGAACTGTTGTGACCTTAGAGCATGCGGAGGTGTTGGACAAAAAAGGGAATTACTTTAACAATATTTTAGGTGTCAATAAGAATCAATGTGATGTTTTTATTTGCAGTGATGCTAGGGAAGATATTTTTGAACCGCAGTTTACTTTTCATGGCTTTCGCTATGTGCGTGTAACGGGGCTTAGCTCGGTAAATCCTGAAGACTTTACTGGAATTGCCCTGACTACCGAAATGAAGAATCTGGCAGAATTTTCTTGCAGCAACAGCAAGCTGAATCAGTTATATCAAAATAGCCGCTGGTCAGGATGGGCAAATATGATTTCCATTCCGACTGACTGCCCTCAGCGAGAAAAGGCTGGCTGGACCGGAGATATACAGATTTTTTCGCCTACTGCGGCTTATCATCAGGACATGGATCCATTTCTCCGCAGATGGATGAAAAGTGTTGCAGCAGAACAGTTTTTGGATGGACAAATTCCGCCCATTGTACCGTATACTAGATCTTATCAAAAAATTATGCAGGGAGTATTTCACGGGGAGAATTCCTGTGGGTGGTCGGATTCCTGTATTATCGTGCCATATGTTATGTATCAGATGTATCAGGATAAGAGAATTTTAGCCGAGTATTATCTGGTTATGAAAAACTGGTTTGCCTATATTAAAAATGAGGCCGAGACAAAAGTTTCTAAGACGTTTGAAAAGAAGAAACATAGGACAGCTCGGGAGATAGAAAATCAAAAGTATCTTTGGAATACTGGTTTTCATTTTGGCGACTGGCTGGTACCAAGTTACCAAGGAAAAGATACAACAAAGTTAAAGAAGGTAGAACCATTGTTTGCCGCAATGTATTATGCTTATGACGCAAAATTGATGGCTGAAGTTGCAGAGATTTTGGGTGAAAAAGAAGAAGCTGAGCAATATCAGAAGTTATTCCAACGAATTCGCCAGGCGTTTATGGAAACTTATGTTTCTGATGATGGAAGCATTATATTAAATACGCAAGGGGCTTATGTATGCGCATTATGGTTTGATTTGATTCCGGAGGAGTTGATTCAAAAAGCTGGCAGCCATCTGGAAGAGCTAATCAAAAAGAATGGAAATTGCCTTGATACCGGTTTTCTTGCCACACCACTTTTGCTGGATGTGTTGATGAAGATTGGGAAAAAAGATTTGGCTTATCAGTTGTTATATCAGGAACAGTGTCCTTCCTGGTTTTATGAAATTGATCGTGGTGCAACAACCATCTGGGAGTGTTGGGATGGGATTAAACCGAATGGGAAAGTCGGTAATATGTCTTACAATCACTATGCGTTCGGATGTGTGTCCGACTTTATGAACCGTATGATTATTGGGATTAGGAAGGAGGCAGTCGGATATGAGAGGATTTTAATTAAGCCAGAACCGGATGAGACTTTGACATGGGCGAAAGGAAGCTATGAATGCATCTATGGAAGAATTACCTGTTCATGGAAAAAAGAAGCAGACAGATTTTTGTTAGAAGCTGAAATTCCATGTGGAACAACGGCAACAATTGTCCTTCCCAATCAAGAACAGCATGTGGTGGGAAGCGGAAGCTATCAGTATGAGATAAAATTATGATTACACTTGTTCCATTGGTATGAATAATTTGAAAACAAGGAGAAAGTTACTATGAAAGAAAAACGCTATTTAAACAAATGGAATATCACGGCCTACGGTCTAGGGGCATTCGGACTTAACTTTGTAAACGTAGTCTCGATTTATGCATTACTGTTCATGACCGATTATGTGGGGATGAATGCAGGTGTTGTTGCGATGTTGATTGCCGTCAGTAAAATTCTGGATGGTGTCACGGATGTTTTTGCTGGAACTATTATTGACCGAACCCAACATAAGATGGGGCGTGCGCGAATATGGATGTTACGTTCGATACCATTTATGGCAGTTCTGGGTGTATTATTTTTTATGATTCCTACGGGAACATCTGATTTAATGAAATATACTTATTTTTTTATTTCGTATAATTTATATACATCTGTTTTTTATACTATTTATACAGTTGCAAACAATACGATGCAGCTTTACATGACAAAAAATGATAATGAAAGAGTTTCCCTGTCTATTGTGAATTTTATAGGAAATATTGTTTCTGGAATTATTGTTACAGCTACCTATATGACCCTGATTGTCAAATTTGGTGATGGTGTACAGGGCTGGAGAATGATGTCCGTTATTTATGCAGTAGTATTTCTTATATTAGCAGTGATTTATGTACTCTCTGTCAAGGAGATTCCGCATGAAAACAAACCGAAAACAGCCGGTGTAATGAAGGATTTAGCAAAGAATATCAAGTACTTGCTGAAAAACAAGTATTTTATTTATCAGTTACTGATTATGATATTTTATACGGGTGGAATGTCATTGTTTGGTGTAATAGTACCATACTACTGCTTGCGAATTCTCGGGGACGTGAATAATGTGGCAGGTACACAGACAGCTTTATCATTGACAGCTTCAGGAGTTGTTATTGGACTTCTCTTTGCCGGAATATTTGTGAAAAGACTGGGATTGTACAAAACTAATCTTTTTTCCAGAATCGCATGCTGTATTGCATATATTCCAACTATTTATGGTGCATACACTGGTAATTTTGCAATGATTATTTTAGGAGAGACATTATATTACATTTTGCAAGGACCATATTTGGGAACTACCGGCGTACTAAATGGAAAGATTTGTGATTATTCCAAGGAAAGAGATGGAGTTGATTTAGAGGCAACTGTTAGTAGCTGTACGACCATGGGGACAAAGGTTGGAAACGCATTGGGTGTGGCAGCAGTAGGATGGCTGCTTAACATGGCTCATTATGATGGAATGCTTACTGTTCAACCGGATAGTGCGTTGCAAATGATTACAGGAATATTTGTATGGGTTCCACTCCTGCTACAGGTGGTTATTGTAATTATTTTGAGTCAGATGAATATCGATGATGGACTTGAAAAAGTAAAACGAATCAAAGAGAAAGCAGAAGCGTAAAGATAAGTCATTATGATTTAGAGCAGGTGTAGGCAAACTCTGGGGAATATATCTACGAATACACATTTCATAATGTATGAGGCTGTCAAAAGGAGAGTTTATGTGTCTGTTCTTTTGTGGAAGCATTCCCAATTGCAAAAAGGATTAATGAATTAGGATATCATGCAATTGTGATAAACTATCGCACAGGAAAACATATGCAGGCGCCAAAGCAGTTGGATGATCTTGCAGCTTGTATTTCATATGTGATGAAACATGCGAAAGAATTGAATATTGAAAAAGAGGATTATGCAATAGCAGGTTTTTCCGCAGGTGGACACTTAGCAGCCAGCTTTGGAAGGAAGGAGATAGGGTATGGAAGATATCATCTCCCAAAGCCGAAGATGTTATTTTTGGCTTATCCAGTCATTACCCTAGGAGAGTATACACACCATGGTAGTCGGCACTATTTGCTTGGAAAAAGGTATGAAAAGGATGCAGCATGTATTGAAAAATATTCAGTGGAAAAGCACATAACAGAACATTATCCTTCTTGTTATGTGTGGCAATGTGAAGCAGATGATACTGTGCCATCAGAGAACAGTAAAATGCTTGTGAAACAATTAGAACAATATGGTGTGAATCATATCTTCAAGTTATTTCCGGGAACAAAACATGGAATCGGAATCGGTAGAGAAACATCGGCAGATGGTTGGCTTGATGAGGCAATTGCTTTTTGGGAGACGACAATATAGGATGAGGGCAGCCCTAGGCAGTGAAGGAGATACGCAGCAAGGATATGTAGAGCAGGTTACTTTTGTAGAAGGCTGTGACTACAAAGGAGATTATGAAAGTTGTCACATTGGAACAGACGAAAAAGGTAGACTATCGAAAGAGATGTCTATATGCAGATGCTGTGGAGGTATAGCATGTTACTGGTAGCAGTTACTTTGATTATTATAATTGGATATATCGCTTACCGCATTTATAAAATATATCGGCCGTCTGTTCAAAAGTATGGAAAAGGTAGGATAAAGGTTGCGTGTGTAGGTGACAGTATTACATATGGATTAGGTGTGGAATTTGGTCGGAGAAAGAAGTCATATCCAGCGATTTTAGCGGAATATCTGGGGGAAAGCTATCAGGTACTTAATTATGGCTTGAGCAATCGCACATTGCTTTCTACCGGAGATATGCCGTATCAAAAGGAGAAGCATTTTAACGATTCTTTAAATCAATCTCCCGATATAGTTATTCTAATGTTGGGGACAAATGATTCAAAAGGGATTAATTGGGATGCAGTTAGATTCAAGGATGAATATATTCAGATAATCTGCAAATACCAAGAGATAGCAAAACACCCTGAGATATATATTATGGCACCACCGCGGACGTTCATTGCTGTAAATAGCGAAAAAGATTGTAATAATGACGTAATAAAAAATGAGGTATGCAAAATTGTAGCCAATGTTGCGCAGGAAACAGGAGCTAATTTAATTGACTTATATGAATTGACGGAATTACATGGGGAGTGGATGCCAGACGGCATTCATCCAAATGCAGTGGGAAATCGAAGTATTGCAAAAACGATATATGAAGAATTAAAGAAAAAGTAAACAATTAATGTGGCTCCTTATAAGTAAATCTAAATTGGGTAAATGTGATTAATAATTTTTTTGCATCCGGTAATCCTGCGGAGTGCACCCATAATAATCCTTAAAAATATGATAAAACTGTGTTGGATTTACAAAGCCGACCCGGTTAGCGATTTGGGTAATACTTAAGTCCGTTTCCGTCAGGAGACGGACTGTTTCTTTCATATAAATTTTCTGGCAATACTCCTTCATTGAAAGACCATACCATTTCTTAAAAATCCGGTTGAGATAATCCCCGTTATAATTCAAAGAGTTTGCAATCTCCCCAGAGGTGACCCGGCGTTTTGCCCGTTCAAGCAGGCGGCGGATATCTTCTGCAAGAATCGCCTCCTTACCAGAGCTTAAATTTACATAGTTATAATTATATAGGTCATCATCTTCTAAAACTGCGAGTAATCGTGCGGTAAGACCATGAACAATAGAAAGGTAACCAGGACCTTGTTTTTCCAACTCTTGTATCAGCTCTGCAACCAGCTCTTTGGCACGAAATACTCCATTCAATGCCTCCTTATAAGTAAATGACATATAGTCTTTCAAATATTTTGCCTGATCATCCAGATTGCGCTGGAAAAAGGTATCAAATTTCCCTTTGCGTTTTACCAGTGGAGAACTTGGGAAATAAGAATTTTGGATAAAGTCCCTGGACATGCCAAGGTAGACTACATCAGAAAACTTGTTCGCCTCCAGATGACGAGTATTTCGGTTGACGATACAGGCATCTCCTGTAGCAAACGTATTATGTCCACCCTCGATATACGCTTCCACCTGACCATTTAAAACCAACATCAGTTCAAAAAAATCATGACGGTGTAAGAGCAGTTCTTCCATGGAATCCTGAGACATATCGGTAACGGCAATGTATTCAAAACATTTGGCAGGCGTATAGAACCGCACAATTGTCCTTCCGTCTTCCATTAGGCGCAGCTGGGTAATCTGAAAATCCACCCCAGATTCCAGCGTGTGAAGTGAATCAATATTTGCAGCATAAAACCCATTTGATTCCGATGCCATATTCTTCAATAATAGGGGGTGAGTAAAGTTATGATCAGACATAGTGGCTCCTTTCGAAAAAAGTCGGAAAATGATAATGGAAATACAAGGATTTAGCTTTTTGAGATTGTATATAATAACTAAAAAAAATAAAATAGTATATAAATAATCGTAATAAATATATCATGTTTTTTAGAATAGGGCAAGTGAAATAGAACAAAAGAACAACGCTAAATGATAATGAGAGAAAAGGCAGGATGGAAGGAGGCGGTAGATAAGTGGTAACTATTAATTATAATAGGGAGTGGATATTCTGGAATGTAAGAACGCCAGAAGAAAAAGCAAAGGTGCAATTACCTCATGATGCAATGCAGACAGAAAAACGCTTGTCAGGCTTGAAGGGCGGAACAGCATCAGGCTTTTATCCGGGTGGACGCTATCTATACGAAAAACATTTTTATGGAGAAACGGATTGGGAAAACAAACATCTTTTATTGGAATTTGATGGTATATACATGAATTCAACGGTATCTCTCAATGGACAGAATATCGGTGGCAGAATTTATGGATACAGTCATTTTTCTGTCGATTTGACAGCACATATCAAGATTGGTGAGGACAACGTATTGCAGGTGGAGGTGGACAATACCAGAACACCGAATTCACGTTGGTATTCGGGAAGTGGCATTTATAGAGATGTGAAGCTGCTGATTGCAAATCCGGTACACATCAAGCATGAAGGGGTTCGTATTACAACAAAAAGTGTGAATCCTGCAAACATAGAGATTGAGACTAAGATACAAGGACTGGATACTCTGGATAAAGATGCTTATGAGCTATGCTTGTGCATAAAGTATCTGGGAATTCTACCGAAAGAGAATGAAGGCTATCGGACAGAAGAAATGTATGGGGTGCTTGAGGCAGAAGCACCAGCTATATGTAGCTGGAGATTGCCTGTAACAGATGAGAAAACAGTGAGCTTGCAGGAAATGAAAGAAGCAAAGCTGTGGTCAGAGGAAAAACCAGAGTTATATGCGCTTTCATTACAACTGGTTCATAAAGCCGACAATCATAAAGTGGTCGACGAGCAGACAATCCGCTTTGGAATCCGCCAGCTTTCTTGGAAAGCAGAGCAAGGATTTTGCGTAAACGGACAGTCAGTCAAGCTTCGTGGTGGCTGTATTCACCACGATAATGGTCTACTCGGTGCAGCAGAATTTCGTAAAGCAGCTTTTCGTCGAATCCGCATTTTAAAGGAGACTGGTTTTAATGCAATCCGTATGTCCCATCATCCCATGAGCAAGGTACTGTTGGAGGCTTGTGATGAGTTGGGGATGTATGTGTATGAAGAATCCTTTGATATGTGGGATAGCAGTAAAAATGATTATGACTATTCCATTTATTTTCATAAAGAGTGGAAAAATGATTTGGACTCCATGGTGCAGAAGGATTATAACCATCCAAGTGTCGTAATGTATGGAGTGGGAAATGAAGTTACTGAGCTGACAACCGAAAAAGGTCGATTGATACAGAAGGAAATGGTAGATTTCATTCATGGATTAGATAAAACCCGTCCAGTGACAAATGGCTGTTTAGGCTCTGTCGGTTTTATGAAAGCAACTCCACTGGGGAAAGAGAAACATAAAAAAGGAAAATCACCGGATGATGTGGTGAATCCATATCTGGAAGAAGCCAGTGGAAAAGCCAGGGGCAGCCTTTTGGTCAATATTATTGTAACATGGATGCCATTTATTGGAAAACTAACGAACCGTGCAGATCGAACGGCAAAAAATGCTGGTGTAGTTATTGATACTTTGGATATTGCCGGTTTTAATTATGCAAATCAGATGCTGGATGAATTACATGAGCTGCGGCCAGATAAGCTTCTTTTGAATACTGAAACGTATCCAAGAAGTATCGGAGAGAACTGGAAGCGTGTCATGGAGAATCCGGCAGTGATTGGTGACTTTATGTGGACCGCATGGGATTATCTGGGAGAGACGGGTGTTGGACTTGTGGAATATGACAAGAAACATGGTCAGTTTAACAAGCCATATCCTTGTGTGGCAGCAGGGATCGGATGCATTGATATGATAGGCTACGTGGAGGCACAGGGAGAATATACAAAGGCGGTCTGGTCAGTGACCAACAAGCCATATATTGGCGTGCGTCCAGTCAACCACAGCGGGGAAAATTATTTTATGGGTCAATGGCGCGGAACAGATGCGGTAGCTTCCTGGAGCTGGGATGACTGTGAGGGAAGGAATGCGCAGGTGGAAATCTATAGTTCTCAGGATACCGTCGAACTGTTTATCAATTCCCGTTCATTGGGCAAAAAGAAATTGACGTTTTGCAAAGCAACATTTGAACTGCCATATGAAAAAGGGATATTAAAGGCAGTTGCTTATGATTCCAAGGGCAAAAAACAAGGAGAATCTTGTCTTGAGAGTGCAGGGAAAGAAACAAAGATAACAGTGAAAGCAGAACAGTCACAGATTTGTGCAGACGGAGAGGATCTGGCATATGTTTCAGTCATGCTTACGGATTCAAAAGGAAATGTAAAATCTCTGGCAGATCAAAATCTTTGCATAGTGGTGTCAGGAGCAGGAGTGCTTGCTGGATTTGGCAGTGGTAATCCAGTATTGACAGGGAGTTTTTCGGATCCAGAGTGTATGACCTACTATGGCAGGGCGATGGCAATTATTCGAAGTAGTGGAGATACTGGGAATATTTGCGTGACTGTTTCGGGTGACAATTTGGAGGCAGTCAGCACTACAATTTCTGCGGGAAATTCTTAATCAAAGCAAATGAAAAGTTGCAAGGAAGCGAAAGGGGATTGGTATGACAGAATGTATTTATGATGTAAAGCAGTTTGCCTGGAATACTTTAATGACTACTGTGGACAAGAAGGGGTATACATATTTTGAACGATTTTTACCTCAGCAAAAGCAAGTGCTTACATTTAATAATATGTTTGATGTGGAAGCTATGGCACAAAATGGAACTTGTCTGCGTTTTAAAACGACAGGGTCTCATTTGAGTTTTTCCTGCAAGAAGGGAGACCACATGCTTCGGGCATTAAAGGTCATATTTCAGCCTACTACATTTTACCAACAGTATGGAAAGGCAGTTAAGAGGGCTCATTTTAAGGTGTCTGCTGATAAAAATAAATACTCTTCGAAGACGATCTTAAATCCACTGGAACTATATATAGAGGGGCGGCTATTTGCCCATACGAAGTATAAAAACGGTAAAATCGAATTTTTCTATCCTCATCCTGAAAAGGATGAGGTGGAAGTATGTCTGGCATTGCCTCATCTACGGATTGGAATCAGGGATTTTATGCTGGATGGTGTTGTGAAACCATGTGAGCACAACAAGAAACGCTTATTATGCTTAGGTGATTCCATTACCTCTGGTGGCAATACCCATCATCCAAACTATTCCTATGTAATGCAGATGGCAAACGAGCTGGATATGGAAATCATAAATCAGGGGGTTTCCGGAAACACCTTTTATGTTGATTGCCTGAATGGTTTGGAGTATCTTGATTTTGCACCAGATCTTATTACTATTGCGTATGGCACAAACGACTGGAACTTTGCTCCAACTGTAGAGCTGGTTCGGCAGCAGATGGACAGGTATTTTGAAAAAATTGAAGTATTATTTGAAAATATCCCCAAGGTGGTTATTACACCAATCTGGAGAGCGGATGAATATGTGGCGGCAGTTACGAAGGAATTGGATGAGATACGCCATATGATTGAGCGGCGGGCGCAAAAAATGAAGCATACACTGGTTTTAAATGGATCTACGTTGGTTCCCCATGATCCTGGATACTACGCAGATGGATACCTTCATCCAAATGATGCAGGTCATGCAATATACGGAGCCAATGTTGCTGCAAAAATTAATGAATGGTTAGGAAATAGATAAAGCAAATAAAAACGGCAATGAGATTGGTAGGTGGGTATGCCATATGAAATATATTACATTTAGCTTTGATGACGGTCTGGAGCAAGATAAAAAAATCATCGAGATTTTGAAAACATATGGGTTATTTGGTGCAACCTTTAATTTGAATTCTGGAATGCTGGGGACAGATGGCTATGTAGGACGAATTGGGGATTTGGCATTTATAGCGACAAAGCCTGGGAAAAAGCCAAAGGATGGAATGCTAAAATACACACCTTCGTTTCGCATCCCGTCAGATGAGATTGTGCAGGTATATAATGATTTTGAAATTGCAGCCCATGGCTGTCAGCATTTAACTACCATATCACTATCAGAGGCTGAACTGCATCAGGAGATTTTGGGCGATATTGTGGCACTAAAGAAGCTAACAGGTAAAGAAGTAGTGGGAATGGCGTATGCAGGGGGAATGAATAATAAAAGAGTAAGGAAATACTTAAAAGAGCAGGGAGTTGAATATGCTCGTACGGTTTCTTCAGATACCAGTTTTGGTTATCCCAAAGACCCTTTGAAATGGGCGGCAACTTGTTCTTTTCCATCTTCAAAATTATTTGATCTTTTTCACACCTTTATTCATACGCAAACCGATAAAGATCAACTCTTTTATGTCTGGGGACATGGATATGAATTTGATTTTGGAAGTCCTCAATGTAACTGGAATAAATTAAGACGTTTTTGTGAGCTGGTGGCAAGTCATCCGGAAATCAAAAATTGTACAAATCATGATGCGTTGATGAGTAGAAAGGTTTAAGAACAATTATGGAGAAGCTAACAATCTGGGGAACGAAGATTCCCTACAACAATCCTGAAAAACGAAAGATAGATGTCATGAACATCAAGCATAAATGGAAGCCGTTTGCCATGATAAGCTGGATTAAGGATGTATTCGGAACAAATATCGCTAAGGATTCGTCTGGTTTAGATACCTATACTTATCTGGATGAAATCAAAAATGGTAAAGTGAGCGAATATTTTGATGATGTCCCCAATTTAATTCCATTTCTTGTGAAGGGAAGCGATACGGCAGTAATTATTGCACCAGGCGGTGGATTTTGTACCCAATCCAGGGAAAACGAAGGATATGAAATTGCAAAAATATTGAACCAGAATAACATTACGGCATTTGTTTTAGAATACCGCATGAATCCATATGAAGCTCCGGTTTGCTATCTGGATATGCAGCGGGCAATCCGCTATGTACGCTATCATGCCGCAGAATATAATTTGAAACCGGAGAAAATTGGTGCAATGGGATTCTCAGCAGGAGGTTATGTGGCTGGAGCAAGTACAATCTTGCTGGGGAATAAAATGGTGGATTATCCAGGGTATAAATCAGACGATATTGATTTGATGGATGGTATACCCAGCTTTCTTGGACTCATTTATCCGGTTACTAATTTTGATGAAAATCCCAATATGCTATGTTTGTTAGCAGGAGATGATTTCTTTGACGAGTCGAAGCGAGTCACTTTACAAAAGAAATATTCTTTGACCAAAAACCTGCAGCCTTCAAACATTCCCCAGTTTCTTTGCTATGGAACCAAAGATATGCTCAAAGGAATTGATAAATATGGGAATCGATTGGAAGAGATTGGGATTCCTCGTGAAACAATTGTATTAGAGGGAGCCGGACATGGGTTTTCTGTGAATAAAAAGTATATCTCATGGATTGAAAAATATATAAAATGGTTGAATGCGTGTTGCGCATAGATAGGAGCTGAAAATGAAAAAAATTAATTTTAATAAAGACTGGAGCTATTATAAAAAAGGGGAGGAAGAAAATGTCCAGGTAGTACATTTACCTCATGATGCCATGCTGTATCAGAAACGCCTGCCAAAATTAAAAAATGGCAATTTTACCGGATTCTTTCCCAGCGGTGATTACTACTATGTTAAGAAATTTTTTGCCGATGAGAGCTTCCGTGATAAGAACGCAATTCTTGAATTTGAAGGTGTCTACATGGATAGTAAGGTGTACCTTAACGGCAAAGAATTGGGTGGCTGTGTATATGGATATAGTAATTTTTACATTGATTTAACTCAACAACTAAATATTGGGCAGGAAAATGAAATCAAGGTATTTGTGCATTGCAGTCAAGTACCCAATTCCAGATGGTATCCTGGCAATGGAATCTATCGCCCGGTCTATTTGTATCTGGGTAATGCCGAGCATATTAAACAAAATGGCATTACCATTAAAACAAAATCCATTCAACCGGCTGTCATTGGAATTTCCATTGACACAACAGCTTCTTCTGAAGCAGAAGTGAAAACGGAAATTTTCTATCGGGGGAAATGGGTGGCTGAGGGAAAGGGAACTACTTGTGAGCTTACCATTCCCAATGCACATTTATGGGATATTGATCATCCAAACTTGTATAAAGCAAGGGTAACATTAATGAAGAATGGCACCGTATTGGATGAAGAAACGGAGTGTTTTGGAATTCGTACGCTGACATGGAATGCTCAGTACGGTCTGAAAGTAAATGATAAGTGCATCAAGCTGCAAGGAGGATGTGTTCATCATGATAACGGTATTTTAGGAGCTTGTGAATTTGAGCGGGCAGCATACCGCCGGATCAAAATCATGAAGGAAGCGGGCTTTAATGCCATTCGCAGTTCTCATTATCCTTTGAGTAAAGTGCTATTGCGGGCGTGCGATGAGCTGGGGATGTATGTAATGGATGAAGCCTTTGACAGTTGGCGGGATAATGGCGGTATGTATGGATATGTTTTGGACTTTGAGGAAGAATGGAAAAAAGATCTGGAAAAAATGGTCGTAAAGGATCGCAATCATCCCAGCGTGATCATGTACTCAATTGGAAATGAAATATCAGATACGGCACGACCGGATGGCGCTGAGTTAGCAGGCGAAATGACAAAGCTGTGCCATGACCTTGATTCTACTCGTCCTGTAACAGTATGCCCCAATATCATGATGAATATGCTGGCGAGAAAAGGGGTCAAGATTGGCGTTGGCAGTGGAACACCTGAGAAAGGGGATGTAGTAGACCCGTTAGAAGAAAATAAGGATGATAAAATTGGCGGTTCTGCCATGATTAACATTATGGTGGCTGCAGCTCCGGCTGTTATGAAATTGATGATGAAGCCAAAGAATACGGAAGCCGGAGTCGCAGAAACCTTTGCAAATGTAGATATTGCTGGTTATAACTATGGCGACAAGGTGTATGAAGGGCATCACGAATTATGCCCTGAACGAATTATGGTTGGCTCGGAAACCATGCCACCTCAAATTGCAAAAAATTGGGAGCTGGTAAAGAAATATCCTTACATAATCGGTGACTTTATGTGGACAGGATGGGATTATTTAGGTGAAGTAGGGGCTGGTGTTTACGATTATGGAAAAAAGAGCGGCGGATTTATGAAACCATATCCAACCATTTCTGCGTATACGGGTGCAATTGACTTGATAGGATATCGCGATACGATAAGTTATCTGGCGGCAATTGTTTGGGGAGAATACAAGAAACCTTATATTGCGGTTCGCCCAGTGAATCACTCTGGTGAAAAAACAAAGTTTTCCGGCTATCGGCATACCGATGCGGTAAATAGCTGGAGCTGGCCAGGTTGCGAAGGAAAAAAAGCCCGGATTGAAGTTTATAGTCAGGGGCATTCTGTTGAACTTTTCAAGGACAAAGAATCATTGGGAAAAAAAGAGTTAAAGGAGTTTGTTGCCGCTTTTGATACAGTTTATCAACCAGGATCTCTTGAGGCAGTAAGCTATGATAAAGCGGGACGGCAAATTGCCAGAGCACAGCTAAAATCAGCAGGAACAGAAACCATACTCAAGGTTAAGGCGGAAAACGATATGATTTTTGCCAATGGGGAAGACCTGGCGTACATCAATGTGGAAGTTACTGATAAAAATGGAATTATTAAAATGCTTTCAGAAAAGAAGGTGTCTGTATCTGTAGAAGGAGCCGGTACACTTCAAGGCGTGGGTAGCGGGAACCCAAGGACTTCCGAGGTCTATATTGGGAACTCATTTACGACCTATCAGGGACGGATGCAGGTGATTGTCCGCAGTGGCTACCAAGCAGGAGAAATCAAAGTGCTGATTACTACTGATGGTTTGCCGGAAAGCAGCGTGATAATTCGCGTAAAATAAAAAGTTTCCGTTTTTATTTATTATCTAAAATGATACCGCAAAATGAAATAAAAGAAATAATAATACGATAGTTTGGGGCACTAAATTGTATACTTGATATAGGAAAAATAAAATTGCTTATGAGATTGCGTTAGAAAGTATTGTATGTCTGGGTGGCATGAAGAGCTACAGAAACACGCACGATAATGAAGGAGGGTTTTACAATGAAAAAAATGAAAGAAGGCAGAACATTGAGCAAATGGTCAATTACGTCATATGGCTTCGGGAATGGAGGTTATAACGTTCTTCAGATAATTTCTGTCTACGCCATGCTGTTCCTAACAGATTATGTAGGATTGAACGCTGGAATCGTAGCAATGCTGATTGCGGTCAGTAAGGTTTTGGATGGTGTGACAGATGTTTTTGCGGGCACCATTATCGATCGAACACGCCACAAATGGGGGAAGGCAAGAATATGGATTTTGCGGATGATTCCGTTTATGGTTATTACCTGTATCGCATTTTTCTTTATCCCATTACAGGCATCTGATACGGTGAAATATATCTACTTTTTTATTACATATACCGTCTACAGTGACATATTTTCAACCATATTTTATGTTGCTCATAACACAATGATGCTATATGCGACAAAGAATTCGCAGGAACGAGTATTTATGAGTATGAGTAATTTTATTGTTGGTACAGTAGCGAATATTCTTGTAACCGGAACGTATATGATGCTGATTGCCAAATTTGGCGGAGGTGTTCAAGGCTGGAGAATGCTGGCAATTGTATTTAGTATTATATTTGCTGTGGTAGAATTAATCTATGTATTTTCTGTCAAAGAACTTCCGATAGAAGAGGAAGAACAGAAACAGGAAAATGAAAATGGCGTACTAAAGGATCTGGTTCAAAACATCGGATATCTCTTAAAGAACAGATATTTTCTCAGTCAGTTAGGAATTATGTTTTTATATACAGTTTCTATTTCGGCACTGGGAGCAGCTGTTCCTTATTACTGCATCAGAGTATTAGGGGATGTGAATAATGCTGCCGGAACACAGACGCTCTTGGGGTTAGCTGGTTCAGGAACGATTATTGGAATACTGCTTTCAGCAGCATTCATGAAAAAATTTGGTTTGTATAAAGCAAATCTGTACACCAGAATTATGTCCTGTGCGTGTTACATTCTGGTAATCATTGGCGGGATGAAAGGGATTTTCCCATTAATCGTATTCGGAGAAGTACTGTTTTACCTTTTCCAGGGACCATATCTGGGAACGATTGGAGCATTGATAGGAGAAATCTGTAACTATTCCAAGCTAAAGGATGGTGTGTCAATAGAAGCAACGGTTAGCAGTTGTAATTCGATGGGAGTAAAAGTGGGAAACGCGCTGGGTGTTGCCAGTGTCGGATGGTTGCTCTCAGCAGTTCATTATGATGGACTGGCAGTAACCCTACCACAGGGGACATTGAATATGATTACCTTTATTTTTATTGGTTTTCCGATTATATGTCAGATTTTGATTACAGTACTGCTTCTATTTATGAATGTGGAGAAACAAAATAAAAAGCTCATGGCGGAAAAACAGGTGGAGGTTTAATTTGAAAGGAGCTATTTATGAACTATCTTAGCAACCCCATGAATTTTGAGTATAAATATCAATTTACCACATTCTTCGGGAAGAAGGCCGTTACAAGAGAGGGCGCGGATCCCAGTATGATTTTGTTTAAGGGAAAGTATTATTTGTTTTTTTCCATGGGTGCCGGATTTTTTGTGTCCGAAGATTTGGCTCATTGGAAGTATTATTCCCTTAGAGGGGTAACGCCAATCTATGATTATGCGCCAGATGTAAGAGTAGTAGGGGATTATATTTATTTGTCAGCTTCAAAAGATCCGGGAATTAATAGTCCGTTCTTCCGCAGCAAAAACCCGATTGAGGAACCATTTGAAGAGGTATCCTGTACGTTCAGCTTCTGGGATCCGAACCTGTTTGCAGATGAGGATGGAAAAGTCTATCTCTATTGGGGCTGTTCGAATAAGATTCCCATGAAAGGTGTAGAGCTTAATCCAGAGGACATGACGCCATTAGGCGAACCCAAAGAGCTTTTTCTGAATCAAATGGATCGGTGTGGATACGAAAGATCCGGCGAAGATCACAGCTTGGAGAAAAAAAGACTGATAGAAAAAATGCTTGGTGATGATCCCAATATTGAAGGACCATGGATGGATAAACATAATGGAAAATATTATTTACAATATGCAGCACCCGGAGCGCAATATAATATTTATTTGGATGGTGTATATGTTTCCCAGTCACCATTAGGACCGTTTACCTTAGCTGAAAATAATCCATATTCCTACAAACCCGGAGGTTTTATACCGGGAGCCGGTCACGGTTCGACAATGTGTGATAAGTACGGAAACTGGTGGCACACGTCAACCTTGCGAATTTGTATGGGATATATGTTTGAACGCCGTGTGGGAATGTGGCCGGCGGGATTTGACGAAGATGGTGAGCTATTTTGTAACCAGCGTTTTGGCGATTGGGTAATGCCGGTGCCGCAGGAACGTTTTGATCCATGGCTGGAACCGGAATGGATGCTTTTATCTGCCGGAAAAAGTGCCACTGCTTCTTCTTTTCAAAAAGGGAAAGAGCCCCAAAATGCCACGGAGGAGAATGTTCAGACATGGTGGCGTGCAGCGTCGGCTGGTTCCAATGAATGGCTTAAAGTGGACTTAGGTGAAGTAATGGATGTCAGAGCGGTGCAGATTAACTTTGCGGATGATCATTTGCGCTCAAAATTGCCAAAGGGTGAAAAACGGCAGGGAAACATCGCGATGAAACGTTTTATTGATAATGGAACGCATTATACCCAGTGGATATTAGAGGTAAGTCAGGACGATAGAGATTATAGCATATTTGCGGATAAATCAAAGTCAAAAACGGATTTGTCTCACGATTTAGTGGTAAAAGAAGAGGGCATTAAGGCCAGATATATTCGTTTAACAGTGAAAAAGCTGCCGTTTCATCAGCCTGCGACTGTAAGTGGACTTCGTATCTTTGGAAAATGTAAAAAGGATGCCCCTAAAAAGGCAGAAGCAGTAAAAGCAGTAAGACTGAATGATTTTGATATGAAAGTATCCTTTAAAGCGGATACGGCAATCGGATGTAATGTCCTTTGGGGACATGACAGAGAAAAGCTTTATCATTGTTATACAGTTTATGGTGAACAGGAAAAGGTTATAAAAGCACTAGTAAAGGGACAGGACTACTTTGTCAGGGTAGATACGTTTGGCGAAGGCGGAATTACACATGGCGATGTAGTGGAAGTCCAGTAAAATACGAGGAGGCGGAGAAAGAATGGAAAAAGGTAAAGTATTATCGGTGCTGTTTTATAGCATAACAACGGTTATATTTGGAGTACTTATGTTTTTAGCATGGCTTTTGGATGAAAGGTGGTATGTATATATACTGTTATGTGTTGCATTTTCATGTATCGTAGTAATCCGCGAAAAGAAAATACTTAAAAAACCGATGAGTTCTGTTTTAAATGCAGTTGTAGTGGTAGTCAGCATTCTTGCAGTTGTTTTTATTCGCCCAGCTCATGATGTCTCATTTATGGGTAATCTGATAAACGAAAGTGTAAAGTTTATGTATCATGATCTAAAGAAGTCAACCCCGGAACAGTATGCCGAACAACTAGTGGATAGCTATGTCCCTTATGATTTTGGTTCATGGTCTGCCCCGACAGGATATACAAATGAAGATATTTCCCTTAGCAACTGCCACGCATATCTTCTTACCAAAGAAAGCGGAAATCATGAAAAGGTTATTTACCAGATACATGGCGGAGCCTATGTACTTGGATTTGCTAATTCGTATAATGATAATGCTTTACTGCTTTCAGAAGCTAATAATGATTCCGATGTTTTTTCTATTGACTATAGAACTGCTGTGACTGCCCCATACCCTGCTGCTCTAGATGATGCGGTAGAAGGCTATCAATGGCTTCTCTCCAAAGGATATAAGTCAGAAAATATAGTAGTCGCTGGAGATTCTGCAGGTGGTGGGCTCTCTATTGCTCTGTCATTAAAACTACGTGATACAAATCAGGAGCTTCCTAAATGTCTAGTGCTTTCATCTCCATGGGCTGACCTTTCACAGGAAGGAGAAAGTTATACATTTAATCGACAAAACGATTGTGGCTTTGGCTCAAAATCAAAGGAAGCTATTGGACATAATGCTTTGCCGACGATATACGCAAAAGGCGACAGTGTCTATAATCCCTATATTTCACCGGTGTATGCTGACTTTAAGGGAATGCCCCCTATGCTCATTCAAACTGGTGATACAGAAATGCTCCTATCTGACAGCACGACTGTTGCTGAAAAGGCACATGCAGCCGGAGTTGATGTTACTTTGGAATTATACGAAGGTATGTGGCACACATTCTATGGTTCTAGTAAGCTTATTCCAGAACAACGTAAAGCTTGGCTGATAATTGAAAGTTATTTAAATCAGTAAAGTAGATACTTAACCGCAGCCTGACGGATGATAAACTCGTCGTCCGTTTGTAATAACACCTCTTTTCAACATAAACCGAACATAAACAAAGATATATGGAGGAGTTCATATGTATATATCAATAGAAAAGAACTTAAAAGGACAGAATGGAAATTACATCCTACCCTTTTTCTGGCAGCACGGGGAAGAGGAAGCTGTATTAAGAGAATATATGAAGGTAATTGAAGAATCCGGCGCTAAGGCAGTATGCGTCGAAAGCCGGCCTCACCCGGATTTTTGCGGACCGAAGTGGTGGCAGGACATGGATATCATTCTCAAGGAAGCAAAGAACCGAAACATGAAGGTATGGATTTTGGATGATTCGCATTTTCCTACGGGTTTTGCCAATGGAGCCATGGAGCAGCAACCGATTGGTCTGCGCCGCCGGGGAATCTGCTACAAAAGTGTGACCGTAACAGGAGATGGCGGAGTCCAGAAATTTTCGGTTGACAAGTTTCTAAAAAGCAAAAATCGGAAAATGACCCTTATGAATGTTATGGCATCAGCAAGTCGGAAGAAGCAAACATATCCGAAGGATGAGATTTTAGCTGTTACAGCAAATTCATTGGATGATAAGAGAAAGGAGCCGATTGACTTAACAGGTCATATTAGGGATGGAAAAATAGGTTGGCAGGTACCTCAAGGGAAATGGCAGATTTGCATGACCAAGATATCTTTTGATTGTGGATCCCATCCAAACTATATTAATATGACCATTCCAGAATCCTGTAAGGTGCTCATTGATACAGTATATGAACCACATTGGAACCATTATAAGGATGAATTCGGCAAGACAATCGCAGGTTTCTTTTCGGATGAACCGGAGTTGGGAAATGGAAGTGCATATTCTCATAATAAGCTTGGATATGATCAGGATCTTCCGTGGAGTGATGAAGTGGCAAAGGCTTTAGAACAACGCTTGGGAGAACAATGGAGCGAAAAACTCCCTTATCTGTGGGAAAACAATATGGATGCTGCAAAGACAGCGAATATCCGTTATATTTATATGGATGTCCTGACAAATGCGGTTCAGCATTCTTTTTCCCAGCAAATAGGGGATTGGTGTCGTGAGCATGGTGTGGAATATATCGGCCATGTCATTGAGGATGCCAATGGTCATGCTAGAACAGGTGGGGCGCTGGGACATTATTTTCGTGGATTATGGGGACAGGATATGGCTGGTATTGATGATATCGGCGGTCAGGTTATGCCGCAGGGCGAAGATGGACCCAATAAATTCATGAAGATTTTGGAACGGGATGGAGAATTTTATCACTATACCTTAGGACGGTTGGGACCATCTCTTGCCAGTTTGGATGCTAAAAAGCAAGGGCGTACCATGTGTGAAATTTTTGGAAATTATGGCTGGTCAGAAGGACTTCGCCTGGAACGCTATCTGGCCGATCACTTTATGGTGAATGGCATTAATTATTATGTTCCCCATGCTTTTTCAGCAAAAGCATTTCCTGATCCGGATTGTCCGCCACATTTCTATGCCCATGGGCATAACCCTCAATATAAGCACTTTCGCTATCTGATGGATTATATGAATCGGATCTGTGAACTGATTTCCGAGGGCGTACATATTTCTCCAATTAGCGTATTGTATCATGCTGAGGCGGAGTGGACAGGAGAGGCCATGCTGGATCAGAAGGTGCTCCGGGTACTTCTGGATGCCCAGTTGAACGCCGATTTGATTCCGGTAGATGCGTTTATTGACAGGGAGGCATATCATACCAATTTGACGAATGGATTTCAGATTAACACGCAGGAATACAGGGCGTTGGTGATTCCGTATTCTCAGTTTGTTGGAACGGCATTGGTGAATGCCATCAAAGAGCTTAGACAGGCACAAATTCCGGTAATATTCATAGACGATTTTCCGAAAGGATTGTATGATGATCCATCCGCTGACATAAAAGAGCATTTGAAAGGATGTGAATTGCTTAAGTTAAATGAACTTACAACATGGCTTTATGAACAGTCGATTTGTGAGATAAAGCTTTCGATTGCAAGTGACAGACTACGTTATTTGCATTATCGGAAAGAATCAGAGAGTTTGTTTTATTTTGTAAATGAAGGAACCCAAGTTTATGAAGGTCAGGTGACAATTCCATTAACGGGTAATGCATACGCATATAATGCCTGGGATAATCGGCTTGAACGGGTGCTGACACAGCAGCAGGGAGCGAACACCTTGGTTTCCATTCGTTTGGAACCACTGCAGAGCCTGTTAATTGTATTCGGGGAGCTTTCCGATACAGCAGGAGATCTTGCCACTCCATTAAATCAATTAACAGTTCCAGGCAACGGAAAAAGAAAGATGAGGGAAGGCTGGGTAAGAAAGACCTGTTCCAGTCTTGAATATCCAAACTTTAAGCGAGAAAAGACGGTTTCCCTGCCAGACCATCTTGCCGGCGAACTGCCAAAATTTTCAGGCTGGGTTCAGTATTTGAATACCATTGAACTAAAAGCTGGAAAGCAGACTATTTTAGAAATTACAGAGGCATACGAAGGTGTGGAGCTTTTTGTGAATGACAAAAGTGCTGGCGTGCAGATTACCCCAATCTATCGGTTTGATATTACCAATCTGATTGTTAATGGCAGTAACAAGATAGAGATACAGGTTTCCACAACCTTAGAGCGTGAGCGGGCAGCGGCGCATAACAGGGGCATTGTTGAACACTTACAGGCAACGAAAGAGAAGGCTCCGACAGGAATTGTAGGAGAGGTATATATCTATCAAGTATAGAATAAAAAATGAACAAAAATCAGAAAAAAGCGAAAGAAAATTATGCTAATGGCATGTAGAATTACAAAAAAATATATTAAAGGAGAAGATAAGAATGAATAAACTAGGAATTTTTATGAACTTTTGGGAAAAGAAATGGGATGCCGATCACGAAAAATATATCAATAAGGTTGCTGACATTGGTTATGACATTTTAGAATTCCAAGCCCAACCATTACTTGATATTGCGGATGAAAAGTTACGGAATTTAAAAAGAATTGCAGATGACCGGGGAATCGAGCTTACCTATAGTCTGGGTCTTGATAAAGCATATGATATTTCTTCCGGCGATGAAAACATCAGGAAAAAGGGCATTGAGTATCTGACAAATATCATGAAGAAAGTAGCTGTTATGGATGGGAAAATTATCTCTGGTGTAAGTTACGCAGCCTGGGGAGTTCCAAGCAGCCCGGATATTAACAAAGCTGAGCTGACTCATAATAGCATTGAAAGTATGAAAGTGCTCTTAAAAGTGGCGGAACAGTTAGATATCGTATACGCTGTGGAAGCAGTCAATCGTTTTGAAGGAGTTGTATTAAATACAGCAGAAGAAGCGGTCAATTATGTCAGTATGCTAGGCAGCAAGAATATTGGCATCCTGCTTGACACGTACCATATGAATATTGAGGAAAACTCCATTGGTGAAGCAATTAAACTGGCTGGAGATAAACTGGTAGGATTCCATGTGGGTGAAAACAATCGTACCGCACCGGGCAGAGGTCACCTGGATTGGGATGAAATATTTAAAGCACTAAAAGACATTCATTATAAAGGGCGTATTGTGGCGGAGCCTTTTGTTATGGCTGGCGGCGAAGTTGGCAGGGACATTTATGTGTGGCGTGACCTCATCAAGGATGTATCAGAAGCCAAATTAGATGAAGAAGCGAAGTATATGCTGAACTTTGAAAAAGATATGATGGCAAAATGGGAAATGTAGGAGGAAGACGAAAATGAAAACAAAACTTGTAGGGAAACATTCTATTCCTGAAATTATTGCAGAAATGTCACTGACAGAGAAATTACAATTACTGACTGGAGAAACTTTTTTCAAATCAAAAGCCTTTGAGGAGTATGGTATTCCATCAGCACTTTTTCTTGATGGCGGCACCGGATTTAATTCCATGCAGATGACGATGGAAATTGCAACCCAGACAGCACGAGAAATGGCGCCAGTGGTTCCGCTAGAAGAGTATACGGACGATGTTATGGGGATGAATGACTTTTCAGCAATGACGCTGTTAGCTCAGATGGGCAATATGGAAGGGATGAGTGAAGAGGACCAAAAAAAAGCGGGAATGATTGGGATGCGCCTGACGCAGGAGATGCCGGACACTTCCAAGCTGGGCTGCTACCCTCCGGGTATGCTGCTGGGTGCTACCTGGAATCCGGATGCAGTATATCAATGCGGGGAAGCATTGGGACGCGAATCGGTTGCTTGCGGGATTGATGTACTACTAGGAACCCCAAATGTAAATTTGCACCGCGATCCGAGAAATGGACGTTTGTTTGAGGGGTATTCCGAGGATCCTCACCTTATCTCAGAACTTGCACCGGCATTTGTAAAAGGAATTCAAGAAACCGGTACTATCGCTAACGTAAAGCATTTTGCGGCAAACAATCAGGAAACGGATCGAATGGGAGTAAACGAGCTGATTCAGGAGCGCGCTTTGCGTGAGCTTTACCTCCCGGGATTTCGTGCCTGTGTGCAGGAAGGCGGCTGCAAAACGCTCATGTCGGCATATAACGCAATTAATGGAACGCCATGTGCCCAGAATCCATTTCTTTTGAAAAAAATTTTGCGGGGGGAATGGGGATTTGAAGGCTTTGTGGTGTCTGACTGGGGTGCAGTGTATGACCGTGTGGAAGCCTTGGCTGCCGGAAATGACCTAACCATGCCAGGACCTCGTTCCATTGCAATGCTGATAGAAGCGGTGGAAGATGGCAGAATAAGTATGGAATCTGTGGATCAAAGCGTCCAGCATTATTTGAGTGTTCTGCTAGAGATGCCGGTTATGAAAGGACGTAAATATACCCAAATTGATCCGGTGCATTCGATGAAGGGGGCATATCTGGCGGCTGTGGAAGGGATTACTTTATTGAAGAATAATGGTGTACTGCCACTTTCAAAAGACAGTAATGTAAGTTTTTACGGTGCACACAGCAAGGATTTGATTACCAGCGGTGGTGGAAGTGCCGAGGTAAAGACCGATTGCAATACCAATCCGTTTGACTGCACCGTTACCAAGCTGGGTGAGAATAATGTGTTATTTGAGGAGATTACGGACAAAACAGACGCTGTTATTGTCACAGTCAGTGCCTTTGGCAGTGAAGGCAGCGATCGCAATAGCATGTCACTTTCAGCAGCAGACGCAGACCTGATGCGTAACGCAATCAAAGCAGCAAAGGGGAAGGGCAAACCGGTCATTGCCTTATTAAATGTTGTCGGACCAGTGGAGCTTACGGAATTCGTGGATGATTTGGATGCAGTATTGTGCCTGTACTTCCCGGGGATGGCAGGTGGACAGGCAACCGCAGATATTTTGTTTGGCGATGCCAACCCCAGTGGAAAACTGCCACTGACTTTCCCAAAATATTATCGGGATTGCCCAACATTTGGCAATTTCCCTGGTGAAAACAAGGAAGTAATGTATGGCGAAGGAATTTATGTGGGATATCGGTATTATGACAAAAAACAAGTGGAACCCCTTTTCCCATTTGGTTTCGGTCTTACCTATACATCGTTTGAATTTTCTGATTTAGCGGTACCGGAAATAGCGGATTTATCAACCAATGAATTTGTGTCAGTATCTGTAAAAATAAAGAATACCGGAAAACGCCACGGAAAAGAAGTAGTTCAGCTATACTTAAAGGATGAGCAGAGCACGCTGGAACGACCGGAAAAGGAATTGAAGGCTTTTGCTAAGGTTGCACTTGCGCCGGGAGAAGAAAAAACGGTGGAATTTAAACTGCCATCTGGTGCATTTTCTTACTACGATGTTTCACAATCATCTTGGGTGATAGAACCGGGATGGTTTAACGTTATGGTAGGAAATTCCAGCCGGGATATTGCACTGTCCGCCGCCATGAAATTGCGTTGTGCCTCCTCCTATGCGTTTCGACCTGATATGACCATTAAAAAAATTATTTCAGAACCAAAATGGATGGAATTGCTTGTGAAGGACATTCCAAGTCCGGATTTTGCAATGACAATTTCCCTGTTAGCCTACAATACACCTCAAATGACATTCGCTGAGTTTTGGGATACAAATGTGGTTGGAACGCTGGCTGGAAGTGAAGAAGAGAAGGCAGCTATTTACGCTCATATTTTAGCTGATTTTGATAAGCTTAGTTATGGTGAGTAAATCGCCAATATAAATTGAAAGGAGTAATAAATATGTCAACACAATTAAAAGACAAGACATCAATTAGTGGCATTTTAGCCGAGATGACACTGGAGGAAAAACTGCTGTTGCTTACAGGTCAAAGTATGTTTTTCACCAGAGAATTTGAAAAGTATGGTATTCCAAAGAGCTGCTGGCTGGATGGCGGTACCGGCTTCAATACAATGCAGATGACTATAGAGGCGGCCATACAGGCCGAAATCAAGGTAAAAGGCGATAGCTATGATCCAAATGGAGCCGACCAGACGATGGGTGCCGGTATCCCGGAAGGCTTTTTGACGCTTAATGCCATGACTGAGCCCGAAAAAATGACCCCCGAGGAGCAGAAGTTCGCCCAGGCATTTATGGAGTCGTCCTCTCGGCTATTGCCGGATCAGAATACGGTTGGTTGTTTCCCTCCGGGAATGTTGCTGGGTGCTACCTGGAATCCGGAGGCAGTTTATGACTGCGGCGAGGTACTGGGGCGTGAGTTTAGTACTTATGGCGTTGATGTGATGCTGGGCAGTCCCAATGTAAACCTCCACCGTGATCCCCGTAATGGCCGTTTATTTGAAGGATATTCCGAGGATCCCTGCCTCACTTCCAAGCTGGCACCGAACTATGTGAAGGGCGTGCAGGACACCGGTGTGATTGCCAGTGTCAAGCACTTCGCTGCCAACAATCAGGAAACGGATCGGATGAGCGTGAATGAGATCATCCCCACCCGTGCTCTGTATGAGTTATACCTGCCAGGTTTTCGTGCCTGTGTCCAGGAGGGTGGATGCAAAACCGTAATGAGTGCCTATAACAGCATCAACGGTATTCCTTGTTCTCATAATCCGTGGCTGCTAAAAGAGGTGTTGCGGGACGACTGGGGATTTGAAGGGGTTACTGTGTGCGACTGGGGCGGCGTATATGACCGTGTCGAGGGCATGAAGAACGGTACCAATCTCACCATGCCCGGACCCCGGGCAATCGGAATGCTGACAGAGGCCGTTAAAAATGGTGTGCTGTCCATGGAAACAATTGATGAAAGTGCAAGGCGCTTCCTCGAATTGTTACTGGAAATGCCGGTTATGAAGGGCAAAAAATACACTGCAGTAGATACTGCCCATTCCTTTGCGGCTACCTATAAAGCTGCCTGTGAAGGTATTACTTTGCTTAAGAATGATGGTATACTTCCGCTTACCAAGGATAGCGGGGTTACCTTCTTCGGTTCACGGAGCAAGCATCTGGTCGCCAGCGGAGCCGGCAGTGCCGAGGTGGCAACTACGCTGGTAACACAGCTGTATGATGAAGCTGAAAAGAAACTGGGTTCTGATAAGGTATGGTATGTGGAGATTACTTCCGGTACCGATGTTGTATTCGTTACGGTAGGCAGCAATGGGCAAGAGGGTAGCGATCGTCCTGATATGAAAATGGAACCGGATGATGCTGCTATCCTGGAACAGGCTATAGCTGCCGCCAAGAAGGCCGGTAAGCCGGTGGTACTGTTACTGAATACCAGCACCCCAGTAGAGCTTGCTGACATAATCGATGAGGTGGCGGCCGTACTGTGTCTGTATCTGCCGGGAATGGCAGGTGGAAAAGCCGGGATAGATGTATTGTTTGGCGATGCCGAACCAGCTGGTCGTCTGCCACTCAGCTGGCCGCGCCATTACAGTGATACACCAACAGCCATAAATTTCCCTGGTGAAAACAAAAAAGTAATCTATGGCGAAGGACTGTATGTAGGATACCGCTATTATGACGAAAAAAAGATAGAGCCCTTATTCCCATTTGGCTATGGTCTGTCCTATACACAGTTTGGTTTCAGCGATTTGTCAGTGCCGGAAAGCTTTACTTATGACCAGCAGTCTGTACTTCCAATCAGTGTGAAGGTAAAGAATAACGGAGACCGTGCCGGCAGTCAGGTGGTTCAGCTTTATCTGCATGATGAAAAATCAACGTTGATAAAACCTTACAAGGCGCTCAAAGCGTTCCAGAAGGTGTATCTTGAGCCGGGCGAGGAAAAAACTGTGATGCTGACACTGACAAAGGAGGATTTTGCGGCTTACGATGATGGTCGGAAAGAATGGACGGTTGAGCCGGGGATGTTCAAGATATTGATTGGCACCTCAGCCAGAGACATCATTTTAGAAGCACCTTTACGGGTGAGAGGATATAATCCCTATGGCGTTTCCATGGATACCGCCATCGGAGAGATCATTGCCAATCCAGTGACCATGAAGATACTGGAAACGTATATTCCGGGTCTTGATATGCAGGAGACTTTCGGCTCGGTGCTAGTGCTTATGAAGAGTACCCCATTTGTTCATGTGTGGCCGGCACTTTCTTCCTATTTTGCTACCGAAGCGGAACGGGAGACGGCACTTAAAAATATTGACAAGGCTTTTCAGGAAGTTTGCTATGAGTAATGGAGTAAAACTTATTCGGTTTACAGTGAGGAAGTTACTTTTATTCAAGGAATGGATACAGAAAACGTAAAGAAAAAGATGCTTTTGCAAACGGTATTAAATAAGCATGAGCTATTTAATCTTCGATGTACTAGTGTCATTGAGAGACTAAGCCCAGTTGATTTGTGAAATCAGCTGGGCAATTTTTGTAGTCAAAATCGGAGTGAAGTGACAAATTAGGTATTAGAAAAGGTTTTTCGATATTCACCTGGAGACATTCCACTTCTTTTTTTGAACAAATATCCAAAATAACTTTCATTTTCGATGCCGACCAGTGCCCCAATTTTGTTTGCTGGAAAAGTCGAGTTAACGAGCAACTTTTTGGCATTTTCAAGTTGCAGCTGAATGATATATTCTTTTGGAGTACATCCAATGTATGTATTAAACAGTCGAATTAGATGCGGAATACTGATTCCAGAAAAATCAGACAAAAAATCAAGAGTCAGATGTTGCATATAATTATTTTCCATATAGCGTACAAGATAACGAATGTCGTCGGGAAACTTTTCAAGCGTATTTTTATAAGCTTTTGATTCAGATAGTAAAACACACAAGAACGAATCCAGCTTACTGGAAACAATCAGGTCACGAAAGGGACTAAGTTCGTCATTAATTGTAACTAATTCTTCAAGCAGGGATAATACGTTATTATTAAAATGAAACACATAATTGTTATCGTCGCTAAATTTTTCAAGATATAGATTTATATATCCTCCGTCTATATGAAGATCTGCATGTTTCCATTGCACACCGACTGTTTTATAAAAATGCGTTTTCCTACAATCAATGAAAAAGCCCATACCTTGAGAGAGGGAATATGTTTTTCCTTCATATTCCAGGATACCTTCACCCTCTAACGTAAAAAGTAATAAATACGAATTAAGATTTGAACGACGAGTAAAGTAATGTGCTCCGGCCTCTAAGATAGAAAAGGCCTGGATATAAAACAAATGCTCAGAAGAATAGGGTGATTTGGGGTGATAAGGACAGGTAAACAATTTACCATCAACATAAAAAACCCCATTCATGGCGAAACCATTTTCAACATCCATAGAAGTGTCTTGTGAATAATACTTACCATAGTAATGCTCAACCATTTGGGCATAATTATGTTCTGTAATTGGGACTGAGAGCCTTTCTTCAATAAAATGTATCTGATCGAACATATCAATTCCTTTCATAATAATTTAATGATATAGATTGATGAGATTACAAAAGTATTTCTTCTTTGAGTTTAATATAAATATCTTAACAAGTCAATTGAGTGGAAAATATTTGCAACACAATATATGATAATTTATTGATATATATTGATAAGTTTAAGAATGTTTTTTTGTGTTTGAATATATTAAAATTGGTTAGACGAATTAATGAGAGACTTGATTTATGGATACAATGTAACATGTGAAAAGGAGAGGTATGATGAGGAAAGAAAATCAAAAATTAGGATTTGTAGAGAAGTCCGCATTTGCAATTGCAAATTTAGGTAATGTTCCTGTTATGATGCTAGTGAGTTCATTTTTACTTATTTTCTACACAAATGTTGTGGGGCTTAATCCTGCCGCCTGTGCTACGCTTTTCTTAATTACAAGGATTGTGGATGCAGTAAATGATCCGTTTGTTGGATTTTTACTAGATCGTTTTCCAACTACAAAGTTTGGTAAATTTCGTGTTACCTTAATAATAGGTAGTATTTTGTGTGCATTGAACTATCTTTTACTTTGGTTTGGGCCACTTTGGGCACCGACGTTCAAACTGGGAATTGCATATATTTCCTATTTATTATTAGGAGTGCTTTTTCCAGTTATGGATATCTCGTTGAACAGCTTGCTTCCGGTTATGACCGTGGATATGAAAGAGCGTGTTTCTTTGAGTACCATTAAAGGTGCTTTTTATATGATAGGTGGTATTTCTGTAGGGATAATAGCACCGATTGTAATTGGTAATGCTTCTGAAAGTGAAGGTTATGTAAAATTAATTACTTGTGCAGTCGTTGTCATTCTAGTATTTTCTTTGACGGGAGCGCTGGGAGTCAAAGAAAGGGTAAAGGCAAGTAAAGAACAAGGTTATAAGGTTAAAGATTTACTTAAAATACTGACCTTAAAACCTGTTGTGGTGATTTTTATTGGAACTATTATTAATACGATTGGAACAAGCGTATCAGGTGCAGTAAATGCGTACTTTTTTACCTATGTGTTGGGAGACCTTCAAGTAATGAGTTTAATATCTATTGTGTCAATATTCCTGATGTTTCCTGGGCTGGCAGTTTCTGCAATTTTAGCAAAAAAATCAGGGAAGAAGCGTACATATATTATCGGTTTAGCATTTACCATGCTGGCTCCGTTGTTAAGGCTCACTAATGTGACAAATATACCAGTACTGATGCTGTCAACTGCTTTAGCAGCATTTGGCTCAGGTGTCATGATGTCTCAGTTGTATGGCATTCAAGCAGATAATACCGATTATGTGGAAATTGCAACTGGACAGCGTGCAGAAGGAGCAGTCGCTTCGCTCAGCAGTTTTACCAGTAAGTTTGCAATGGGAATTGGCGGTTCAATTCCAGGATATTTTTTAGCAATTGTTGGCTTTGATGCGGCAGCAAAAGTACAGTCAGCAGCGGTGAATCAAGTGCTAGTTGCATTTTCTACCTATATTCCAGCGATTTTTACATTGCTTGCAATACTGGTAATTGGTTTTAAATATCCGTTGACAAAAGATAAATTGGATGAGCAGATGGTGGAAATGGAGAGGAGACATGAGTATGCTAAAACTAAGTAAACTAAGATGTAATTATGAAGATGCGCCTAAGGGTGTGACTGGAACTCCTGTTTTTTCTTGGATATTACATAGTCAGGAGCCAGAAGTGATACAGGAAGCTATGCATTTTTGTATCTATGATGGGGATAAGCTACTTTATGATTCTGGAAAAATACAAACATCACAATCCGTTGGATATAAACCAAATGATTTTATAACAGAGCCAGAAAAAGAGTATTGCTGGAAAATAACCGTTTGGGATAATCACGGTGAAGAAGCATGCGAAGAAGCAAGATTTGAAGGCACGATTTGCGAGTGGCATGCAAAATGGGTTGAACCAAGCAATGGTGGAATTGGGTATGAAAAACCAATTTCGGTTGCTGCCGCCGCGGTTCTTTCAGCAAAACCAAAGGGAGAGCCAGAGCAGCGCATGATGCCAATCACATTCTTGCGGAAAACATTTTCATTAAAAAAGGCTGTATATAAGGCTAGGGTGTATGCAACTGCACATGGGCTGTATGAATTGCAAATGAATGGAAAAACGTTAAATGAAAGCCTGCTATCACCTGAATATTCTGCTTATGACAAATGCCTGTATTATCAGATTTATGATATCACCCATGTACTGCAATCAGGCGAAAATGCATGTGGCATTATGCTAGCGGATGGCTGGTGGGGCGGTCGCTGTGGGATGGGCGGAGAATGTTATCAGTATGGAAATGCCAGAGGATTTTTAATGCAAATCCAGGTGGAGTACGAAGATGGGGAAACAGAAGAAATTATTTCCGATGACGCATTTCACTGGATGGATCAGGGATATATCCGGTATTCTGATTTGTTTATTGGAGAAAAACAGGATATGCAATTAGCATATAAGACAAAAGGGTATAGCACGACAGATTATCAGGAAAACGAATGTTGGCAGAAGGTTCTTACAAAGGAATATGGATATGAACAGCTAATGCCACAAATTGGTGGTGGTGTGAAGGAAATTCGCGAATTTTACCCAGTGTTAATTCAAAATCCAAAAGGAGAGCATGTTTTGGATTTTGGGCAGAATTTTGCCGGATATGTACGTGTTTATTTAACGGAAGAAGCAGGGACGACAATTACATTAGAACATGCGGAAATGTTAAATAAGAAAGGGAATTTCTTTAGTAACATTATGGGTGTTAATAAGGACCAAAAAGATGTTTTTGTATGTAGTGGAGCAGAAAAAGAATGCTTTCAACCTAGGTTTACCTTTCATGGATTTCGCTATGTAAAAGTAAGTGGATTAAAAGAGGTTAATCCGTCAAATTTTGTGGGGATAGCAATTAGCACAGATATGGAAGAATTGGGCGCTTTTTCTTGCAGTAATGAGGATCTGAACCAATTGTATCACAATAGTCGCTGGTCACAGTATGCCAATATGATTTCCATTCCAACCGATTGTCCGCAGCGGGAAAAGGCGGGATGGACAGGAGATATTCAAATCTATGCGCCGACGGCAGCATATCATCAGGATATGGATGCATTTTTACGAAGATGGATGCAAAGTGTAAAGGCAGAACAGCGAGCAGATGGACAAATTCCGCCAATCATACCGTATACTGCGTCTTATCAAAAAATACTGGAAGGGATGTTTCATGGAACGAATTCTGCTGGATGGTCTGACTGTTGTATTATTGTGCCTTATGTTATGTACCAGATGTATCAAGATACGGAAATACTGAATCAGAATTATGAAGTGATGAACCGTTGGCTAGCTTATGTTACGAATGAGGCAGAGACAAAGGTATCAATAAACTTTTCAAAAAAGAAGAAGAAAACACCTCGTGAAATTGAGAATCAAAAATACTTGTGGAACACAGGTTTTCAATTTGGCGATTGGTATGTGCCGAGTTACAAAGGAAAAGATTTGACTATACAGAAAAAAACAGAGCCCATTTTTGCGGCAATGTATTATGCGTACGAAATACAGCTGATGGTGGAGATTTCAGGAATATTGAATTATCAAGAAGATGAAAAACACTATACAAAACTTTATCAGCGAATCAAAGAAGCATTTGCAGAAACATATGTAGATGAAAATGGCGTAATGGCGATGGATACACAAGGATGTTATGTTTGTGCACTTTGGTTAGGATTAATTCCAAAACCACAGGTTGCTGGTGCATGTACAAGGCTGCGACAGCTGATAAAAGAAAATGGAAACTGTTTGGATACAGGCTTTTTGACAACGCCAGTACTTTTAGATACCTTGATGGAGTATGGAATGACGGATATGGCTTATATGCTGCTGTATCAGGAGCAATGCCCTTCTTGGCTTTATGAAATTCGGCGGGGAGCAACGACGATATGGGAAAATTGGGATGCCATTAAGCCAAATGGAAAAGTTAGCATTACATCTTATTGTCATTATGCATTTGGATGTGTCAGTGATTTTATGCATCGACGAATTGTAGGAATTCGCAAAGATGCACCAGGATATCAAAGAATTCGAATTTGTCCAGAACCAGATAAGAGCTTAAGCTGGGCAAAAGGAAGTCATAGGAGCATGTATGGGATGATTTCCTGTGAATGGAAGAGAGAACACGGCAAGTTTATATTAGATGTAGAGATTCCATGTAACACAGAGGCAGTCATACAAATGCCAAGTGGGGTGTGCTATGAAGTGAAGAGTGGAAAGCATCATTTTTCGGAGGTACAATAATATGTCATCCCATTCCGCATATATTCTCCATACACCATAAGCGTAGGAACGGTATTTTCAGTTACCCAGTACACCGCAGAAATATCCTTTATTTCCTCATCATATTCTGGTGTGCCAAACTCTGACTTAATTTCTTTGCCGGAGAATATCTACTATTTCAACTTTGCAAGCTCCTTATCCCGAAATTGCTTTGGTGATTTCCCAGTCATCCGTTTGAACATGGTTATAAAATAGTTGTAATCTGTAAAACCGCAAAGCGCAGAGATTTCCCCAATTCTTTTTTCTGGTTCTTCCACTAAAAGGGTTTTGGCTTTATCAATGCGAAGCTTTCGGACATATTCAGCAATTCCCATTCCATAGGCCTGTTTGGAAATATCATAAAGATGTGTTCGACCAATTTCAAACTGGTTACAGATATCTTTAGCTTCGATATTTTCCATTAAGTGGCTTTGAATGTAGTTGTCAATTAGAATCGGCAAATTCTGTTGCTTCAATACAACCATTCGCTCCATGCAAAGATAGGATGCTACCGCATGTAAAATATGGGAGGAGGAGAGAATATACTCATTGGAAATAATTGGACTTTCCAAACAAGCTTCTTTTAACATGGCAGTATCAACATCATAAGAACGACAGCATTTTTTTATCTCTTCCCAGCCTTCTTCATGAGAAGGATAAGAAAAAACATGACCAAAAAACAGATATCCAATTAAAATATTGCCCAGATAGATTGGGGAAATGGCTTCCGTAAGTCCGGCATGGCACTGATAAATATAAGTGGTATGACGGCTGGAGGCAATGGTGCAGGCATCCTTATCACATTGCCGGCACCTTTTTTTGGCGGAAGGATCTTTTCTAAGCTGCTGACAAAAGGGCGCAATCTCTTCCGGGTAAGCGACTAATTCCTCAAAGCGGTCATTAAAGACGGTAATGCGGATTTTTGTCAGGTTATAAAAATCTTGCAGCAATTCTTTTAATTTTATCAGGTTAAATGAAGATACCATATTGTTGTCTCCTTTTAATTCCCCAGCAGTTGGATATCGTTGGAGGATACATTTTCAACGCCGTATGCCGTTCTCTCTCAGATAGAATCTATTATATCATCTCCGCGAACAAATTCAAAGTAAAACGGACGAATCTCTATATAATTCCAGTGTTATTTTGTTTAAAATAAAAGTAACGATTTATTTGTTACTCATTAAAATTTCAAATAAAAACAAGGAGGACGATTATGTTAGTTACACTAAAAGAGATTATGCAGATAGCCGAGGAGAAGGAGATAGCCGTTGGCTCCTTTAACACACCCAACCTGGAAAGTTTAAGGGCTGTTTTGGGCGCAGCAGAAGAACTTGATTTGCCGGTTATTATCCAGTTTGCTCAGTGCCACGAGGATTGGATTCCGCTTTCGGTGATTGGACCGATTATGGTAGAGATGGCAAAAAAGGCAAAGGTGCCGGTCTGTGCTCATTTGGATCATGGTGAGACATTAGAATATTTACAGCAGGCACTGGAGATTGGATTTACGGGAATCATGTACGATGGTTCGGTGCTTGCTTACGAGGAAAATTTGGCGAACACCAAACAGGCAGTTGCGATGGCAGCTAAGTTTAGCGCCAGCGTTGAGGCAGAGCTTGGTTCCATGGGTAAGCGCGAGTCCGGTGCTGGTGAAGGAATGGGAGAAGAGGATGATACCAAAATCTATACGGATCCGGTTTTAGCAAAGCAGTTCGTGAAAGATTCCGGTATTGATGCATTGGCCTGTTCTTTTGGAACAACACACGGAATCTATCTGACAAAGCCTCAACTTGATTTTGATGTTGTCCGTGAGGTGCGAGTACAGACGGGGAATATTCCGGTTGTTATGCATGGCGGTTCTGGTGTCAGTAAGGAAGATTTCCATGTGGGAATTAAAGCTGGTGTTCGGAAAGTAAATTATTTTACATACATGGATAAGAGCGGAGGAAATGCTGCCGCTGAGTATCTGAATGGAATCAAAGCAGAGGAACCAAGGTTCTTCTCCTCCATAATTGCCGCCGCTGAAGTCGCAATGAAGGAAAATGTAAAAGAGGCAATGAAGACATTTGCCAGAATTGACTAGATGTAAAAGGAGTCAGAATAGAAAATAACCAGATTTAAAACGAACAAGATATTAAATGAATCAGATAAAGGAGATAAAATAATGAATAAGAAAATGACATTTGCATTAGCATTCTGTAACCGTGGCTTTATGCCGGGAGAATTGATTTACGGGGCCAGAGAGGACATGATCAAAGCGGTGACCGAGGCTGGATATGACTACATTGCCATGGATGCAGAGCTGACCCGTTATGGTGGAATCGAGACCAGAGATGAGGGACTTTTATATGCCAAATGGCTGAAGGAGCATGATGGTGAGTATGATGGAGTCATCTTTTCCATGCCCATCTTCGCAGACGAAAATGGCGCGGTTACTGCCCTTCAGGATGCCGGTGTACCAATCCTGATGCAGGCTTATCCGGATGAAATCGGAAAAATGGATTTCCAGCATAGAAGAGACGCATTTTGTGGGAAGTTCTCGGTGACCGATGTCTTTACCCAGTATCAGGTTCCATTTACCGTGATGAAGCCACATGTTGTTCATCCGTTAGCACCAGCCTTTGCTCAGAATTTAAAAGATTTTGCTGCCATCTGCCGCGTGGTCAATGGTATGAAACGATTTACCGTTGGCTGTATCGGAGCCAGAACTACTGCATTTAAGACAACCCGTTTTGATGAAATTGCATTGCAGAAATATGGTATCACTGTGGAATCCTTTGACTTATCAGAGCTGATTTACAAGGTAGGACAAAAAGCGGACGATGATGAAGCAGTTATCGAAAAAATTGCATATTTAGAAAATTATTCTGACTTTACAAGGGTACCGCAGTCAAACAAACTGACCTTGGCAAAGGTTTCCGTTGTAATTGACGAATATATCAACGAGTATCATTTAGATGCGATTTCCCTTCGCTGCTGGAATGAGATGGAGACAATTCTTCGGATTTGTCCATGTGTCCTGCTTTCCGAGTTAAATGACAGAGGCATTGTAGCTTCCTGTGAGATTGATTTGTGCTCTGCTATCACCATGCGGGCAATGAATCTGGCAAGTGAAGAACCAACCGCAGTATTGGATTGGAACAACAATTATGGTGATGATGAGAACAAGGTTATCCTGTTCCACTGCGGACCGGTAGCTCAGGGTCTGATGACCGAAAAAGGTACTGTGACCGAGCATAAGATGTTTGCCAAGGGTGATCCAGGATCAGGATGGGGCAGCAATGAAGGAAGAATCAAGCCATTCAAGACAACGATTTCCAACTGTCAGACCAAGGATGGCAAGATCATTGTTTATGCAAGTGAAGCAGAATTTACCAATGACCCAATCGAGCAAAGCTTTTTTGGCTGTGCTGGTGTCTGTGAAATCCCAGATATGCAGGATAAAATGATTCGTCTGGCAAAGGGGGGCTTTAAGCATCACACTTCCGTGGGCGTGGGACATTTGAAGGAAATCTTAAAAGAGGCTTATACGACCTACCTTGGATATGATTGGGTGGATATCGATTGAGACAATCTGGAAAGCAGACGAAGAATTATGCTTGCATTGATTCTTCGTCCTGCTTGACGAATGTACAGACATGAGCATGAAGGACGATTGGACGGAATGCGAATGAATGTAGGATGCGGGTGTGACTTAGTCACATAGTATCTGTGTCTTATGGAGAAAATTTAAGGGGTTTTTATTATGAAAATTGCAGGATTAGATATTGGAACAACTGGCTGCAAATGTACGGTTTTTAGTGAAAACGGTGAATATCTGGATAAGTCCTATCAGGATTATCCGGTGCGCCGTGCCGTCAGTGGTCATGAAGTAGATGTGTCTACTATTATGGATGGTGTCTATGGTGTATTGAGTGAAATGGCGTTAAAATACCCGGATATTGCCGGTGTCGGCGTGACCAGCTTTGGCGAGACCTTTGTGATGACAGACAATACCGGAAAACCACTTCATTCTGCCATGCTCTACACCGACCCCAGAGGCAGTGAACAGTGCCAGAGGCTGACAGAGCAGTTGGGCGGCAAGCACATTGCCGCGATTACCGGACTTCGCCCCCATGAGATGTACAGTATTGCCAAGATTATGTGGATGAAGGATAATCAGCCAGATATTTATAAAGAAGCAGCATACATTTTCCTGATGGAAGACTATGTTGTTTACCATCTGACCGGTATTCGTCAAATTGATTATTCCCTTGCTACCAGAACCATGGCGTTTGATATTGCTAAATTAGAGTGGAGTGAGGAGATTTTTGAGGCGGCCGGTGTTGATGCTGACAAACTGTCAAAGCCAGTTCCTACCGGAACCGATGCTGGTATCATCAGTCGTGCAGCGGCAGTCCGCACCGGACTGGCGGATCATACCCATATCGTATCGGTCAGCCACGACCAGGTGGCAGCAGCAGTTGGTGCAGGCGCCTTTGACTCTTCTGTTGCAGTGGATGGTGCGGGAACCGTTGAGTGTATTACACCGATTTTTGATACTATGCCGGATGTTGACGTTATGTATGATGGATATTTTTCCATTGTGCCATATGTGATTCCAGGAAAATATGTGGCTTATGCGTTTTCTTACACCGGCGGGGCATTGCTGCAATGGTGTACGGAAACGTTGGCCAAGAAAGAAAAGGAGATAGCCAGGGCAACGGGGATATCAGTAAACACTTATTTAGAGCATGTTTATTGTGAAAAATCTAGACATAAAGAAGATACGGAAGACACAGAGGATACAGAAGAAACTGCGGAGGTTTTTACATTTGTGTCGCAACTCCCGACCGGTTTGTTGGTATTGCCGCACTTTGCCGGAGCGGCGACACCTTACATGGATACCGGCTCTAAAGGGGCAATTCTGGGAATCACAACGGGCACTTCAGTAGCGGATATTTATCGTGGCTGTATGGAGGGCGTGGTTTACGAGATGAACTTGAATGTTCAGGCATTAAAAGGTTCGGGCAGTTGCTTTACTAGAATGAATGCGACTGGCGGTGGTGCACACTCCAAAGAGTGGATGCAGATGAAGGCGGATATGCTTAATATTCCCATTACAGCGTTAAAAACAGTGGACGCAGGAACAGTAGGTTGCGCAATGCTGACGGGAATCGCCATTGGTGTATTTGAGGACCTTGATGATGCAGCAGTACATATGGTAGAGGAAGCGGACACTTACTGGCCAAGACCCGAAATGTACGAAATATATCAAAAGGAATATCAGCGTTATGCAAAGGTATATGAGGCAGTAAGACCTCTTATGTAAGCAGAATGAAAGAAAACAGGAAGGAGTGAAGAGTATGAATCCCTATCTGGGACATGACTCGCAGTATTATGGAATCGAGGAACATCGGCTCATTGGCGGCAAGGGAGATGGGATGCGGCTTTTGGAGGTGAACAATGGGAAAGGCTTAGAGCTGGTGATTTCCTTAGACAGAGCCGCTGACATATCAAGATTAAAGTTTCGGGGAATCAACATGAGCTATTTATCTCCTTGTGGATATGTGGCACCCGCATATTACGAGAGTACCGACAGCAATTGGCTGAAATCATTTACGGCAGGTTTTTTAACCACCTGTGGATTGGAGGCCGTTGGCTCACCCTGCATGGATCAGGGAGAAAGGCTGCCGCTTCATGGCACCATTGGAAACCTTCCGGCGGAGCAGGCATACTGGCTGGAAGAAGAGGGCTGTCTGGTGGTACGGGCAGTGATAAAGGATGAAGTAATGTTTGCCAGAAAGTTGAGAATGAACCGGGAAATCCGGGTTGGTCTGGCTGAGAATGAAGTTACGATTACAGATACCATTGAAAATACCGGAGACACTACCCAGCCATTGGAAATCCTGTATCATATGAATATGGGATACCCATTGCTGGATGAGGACAGTGTAGTGGACATTTCATCCAAAGAAGTACTGCCAAGAAATGACCATGCAGCGGAAGATATAGCGAATTGGATGAAGATGGAAAAACCTCAGGCCGGATATGAAGAGCGGTGCTATTATCACCAGTTTGATTGTCAGGAAACCCAACTAGGAACGGCATCCATCTACCAGCCCAAAATTGGCTGCGGACTCAAAATTGAATATGATCTGAACCAGCTGGACAGCTTTGTGGAATGGAAAATGATGGGTGTTCGGGATTATGTTTTGGGACTGGAGTGCGGAAATTGCTATCCGGACGGGCGGGATGTGATGCGCCAAAAAGGATTGTTAAAGTTTATTGAGCCAGGTGAGAAGAAAATTTATCAGGTAAAGGTTACAATGCTAAGCGGAAACGTATAGTTAAAAGCTGTTTATAGAATTAAGCGTTGTTTAACAGTTATTAGAACGTTGAAGATGATGAGATGGAACGTGTCTGGTAATTTAAAAAGATGTTTAAATTTTAAGTAGAATTTAGGAGGATTTAAAAATGACAGGTTATGAAATTCCAGAAAAAGCAAAAATTGCAGTACTAACAGGAGAGCGAAAAATTGAAATTATGGAGCTTCCTATACCGGAAGTTGGAGATGACGAGATACTGGTAAAAGTAGATCAGGTAGGAATCTGCGGAACAGATGTACATGAATACAAAGGTGATCCATTTGGCTATATCCCAGTAGAATTAGGTCATGAAGGAACCGGAACAATTGTTAAGCTGGGCAAGAATATTTCCAAAGATTATTATGGAAAACCACTTTCCATAGGAGATAAAGTAGTGACGGGATTGAAGCCATGTGGAGAATGTGAGACCTGCCTGATGCATCCAGAGGAAATCCATCTTTGCGAAAACGGAGAAATATTCGGACTGATTCCTGGAGAAGAGGCTTATAAGAATTTTAACGGCTGGTTTGGCGAATATATGAAAATTAATGCTGGAGGGGTAGTCTTTCAGGTGAGTGATATGGATGTGGATTTGCGTACTCTGATTGAACCTACAGCTGTTGTTATCCATGCAGTAGAAAAAGCAAAGGAAATCTTTAATTTTGAACACAACTCTTATGTTTTGGTTCAGGGATGTGGTCCAATTGGACTTTTATTGCTGACAGTTGTACGCACCATGGGCGTAAGAAATATTATTGCCGTTGATGGTGACGGAAAACGTCTTGCCATGGCAGAAAAATTAGGTGCAGCCCATACGGTTAACTTCATGTCTGAGGATGCAGCAGCAAAAGTTAAAGAGATTACCAAGGGACATGGAGCAGATATGGCATTCCAATGTACCGGATCGCCGAAGGCAGCGTCTGCTATCTGGAATTATGTCCGCCGAGGCGGATCCATGTGTGAATTAGGTTTCTTTGTAAACAATGGCGACACTACATATAATCCACATCTGGATATCTGCAATAAGGAAATCAAGGTAGTTGGTTCCTGGACTTATCAGGCAAAGGACTGGATTCATGCCATGGAATTCTTAAAGGAAGCAAAAGATCGGAAGCTGCCAGTAGAAGAATTGCTTACACATAAATATAATCTTGCTGATATTAATGAAGCAATGGAAATGAATATCAGTATGGAAGGACTAAAGATTGTTGTAAAAGGTGAATAGTGGTTGCTTTTTAAAAAGTATTAGTGAATAATATTAGTTGCAACTGGAGCATGAGGGTTAACAATGCGTATAAATCATTTAATCTGTAAGGTGAGATGATACATATGGAAAAGAATATTCTGATTATTGATAATGATTTGAAAATTTGCAAGAAGCTTAAGTATGGTTTACAAGGAAGTGGTTATTATGCCTATTACGTATGCTCAGAAAAAGAGGGCTTAAAACATCTTTTTCGACAGAAATATCAATTGATAATAATGGAAACTTTTTTTCGGAAATCCAAAGAATTTGAGTTCTTATCAGTATTAAGGAGCATGTGTGATTTGCCAATCTTTATAATTTCATCTAATACAATGTTATGTGATAAGGTAAAAGGATTAAGTCTTGGTGCAGACGATTATTTGACGAAACCGTTTGAACTGGAGGAAGTCTATGCCAGAGTAAATGCATTGATTAAAAGATATACGAAACAACCGTATGATAATATTCAAACTTCTCTGGTGAGCCGGAGCTTTGTTTTGGATGTCATGTATCGGAAAGTAAAGATGTTTGATACTGAAATTTATTTGACTAAAACAGAGTTTGATTTATTGCATCTTTTTATGATGAATCAGGAACAGGTCTTAACGAAAGAGCAAATATATGAAAGGATATGGGGTGACAATGATTCCAGCATAAGTAACCGCTTAATGTGCCAGATAAGGGGATTGCGGAAGAAAATAGAGAAAGATTCTGCTCACCCTCAGTTTATCAGAACAATTAAAAATGTTGGATATCTTTTTCAAGATAATTAGTCTAACGAACAATATTTATAGGTTGAAAAACTGTGTCGAAGGTAAAATGGCACAGTTTTTTTATTTCTACAGACATTCTACAGATTGCATTCATACTTTCTACAGATTAATAATTTATAATTTTCTTTCGCTTACCAAAATATGTAAAAAATAAAATAATTTATTTATGCACGATTTGAGGGGATTGTCATAAAGTACAAGAGGATAAAAGTATCAATTAATAAGGGGGCAGTTTGCTTGATTTTACGTCAAGTGAACTGCCCTCTTTTTTCGTTCGACAAAATTCAACATTTTCTGACAAGCCAATGTGCTTATAAAACCCGTGCGCCTCCAATCAGTTTGTACAAAAACAGACTGATTGGAGGAAAAGAAAGGTGAAAAATTATACAGATAATGATTATGCACTGAACAAATTCAGCAATGGGATTGTATACCGCTTTGCTGATGAGGTAATTGAAGTTACTCTGGAAGATTATCTCAGAGAAAATCCAGACAAGTCAGAAGAAGATTTTCAATTGTTGAAACAGCTTTCTGATGAAATGTATATGGAGCAGGACAGAAAAGATTATGCCCAGACCCGAAAGAATGTGCCGCTTAATAAATTAGAAGAATCGGACAAACTGGCAACCAAGACGTTAGAGAATATGTACATAGAACAGCAGGATGAAAGGATGTTTGAAGAAGCGGTTTTTAAGAATATGACCCCAAAACAGGCAAGACGGCTTTATTTATGTGTTTACAAGGGATTAAGCTGCCGGAAAATCGCTAATTTAGAGGGCGTTCATTTCCGTTCGGTCTATGACAGTCTGGTGTTAGCAAGAAAGAAAATTAAAAAATTTAAAAAAAAATAAAAAAGTTTTAAAAACATACCGTACAAAACCCCCTTATTTTTCACGTTAGGTGTAGGGAACTTTTTTTGATAGATCTCTTCACCGAACATTGACAATTTCATAGCAGTGCAAGAAACCGATTTATTCGGATATAGCACAATGATGACAGGGCGGGAAACCGGAAGCGACACATCGGGACACGCCATACGGTAGAAAATGATAAAGCTGGAGGGTTTTAGTCCTTTACCAGATATTTATTTTCCTGCCGTGCGAATCATGTCTGCGGTACTTATGCTCTGTGGTGGAGCAGATTGCCATGACCCCTGTCACTTTATCATGATACTTCTGCCAAGTCCTAACTCATCGTATGGATGGCAGCTCCGTAGGCTATGGGGAGAATGCATCACCCTCATTTGAGAAAGAATGAGGGGCGGCTTCTATGGTGTCCGCCTGACCAGCGGAACGCTACTTGCACTTTAAAAATATAGCTGGCTGAAAGAGCTGTAGCCAGCAAGGAACAGCTGATAGCTATTTTTCAGTTGATACCAAATGAGTGAAAAGATAAGGAGACGGAACACATGAAGAGAAAAAAGAATGAAATATTAGATGAGAAAGAACGGAATCAGAAAGAAAGTGCAGATGACCTATTAATCCGTATATTTCGAAATATTCTTCCGGAATATAAAATGAATTATCGAAAAGAGCAATTAGAACTTTCAAGAGAAATGTTAAAGGCTTTACAGAGAAATAATATGGTACTTTGCGAAGCTGGGGTGGGAACTGGAAAGACTCATGCTTATATTATGGCAATCACTGTGTATAACTTGTTCTCCATGTATAAACTTCCAGCGGTCATTTCGACTTCTACCGTGGCATTACAAAAAGCATTGACCGAAGAGTACATACCACAGATTTCTTCTATATTGATGGCAGAGCATATTATTGATAGACCATTGACGTATGTGGTACGAAAAGGAAAGTCACATTTTGCCTGTGACAGCAGGCTGACTGACTATATGATGTCGCTTATACATCACAATGATCCAGAGGAAAGGGAAATCATTACTTTGCTCTCTGAACTGCGGGATGGGGTAAGATCCATTGACCTGGATACTGTGCCAGTCAGTGATTATGTGAAAGAAAGAATCTGTGTTGAACAGTGCCATTTACATTGTGGATTTTCTGCGATGTGCCAATATAAGCGATATACCAGAAAATGCCGGGTCTGCAGTTATGACTTTCAGATTGCCAACCATAACTTTGTATTAGCGGATACATTAAATATAAAGAATGGAAAGAGCAGGCTTCTACCAGCATATGGAGTTGCTGTTTTTGATGAAGCACATAAAATCATTGAGGCAGCCAGGCAAATGTATGGAGTGTGCCTGGAAGAACAAGAGTTGAATCGTTTGGCGGTCAGTATTCACCGGTCAGTTGGAAATCATCATCCGGACAGACGGAATATTCGAAAACTTTGTAATGATATGGTTGATCATAAACAGAAATTATTTGAATTGATATGCAACGAAAACGAGGAGCGGTATGAGAATGGAAGTTTTCCAGTTGTTTATACCTATGAAATGATACAAAGATTAAGGGCACTGACTAAGCTGTTGCAAAAGCTGTCAGTGCTTTTCTTTACGGCTGACAAGGCAAAGCAGGATTATTATGAGAGACTGGTCAGCCGGATTGATGAGAAGTTGGAAAAGGTGAGTGTGCTTTTAAATAAGAATGATTTTATCTTTTGGGCAGAAACGTCAAGCAATGGGTTAGTGTTATGGGGAATCCCTAAGATGTTGGGAGAGGAGCTGAAAAATGATCTGTGGAATAAAGGTATCGCTTATATCTTAACATCCGCAACCATGTCTGTAGGTGGAGATTTCAGTCATTTTATTCGTAATACAGGGATACCAAACGGATTAAGAAAGATATCCGGAATTAGCGTTGAATCACCATTTGATTATGAACGGCATTGTTTGCTTTATATACCAAAGGAAATGCCATTCCCGGATTATAAGGATGATGATTATTTGCTGGGAGTGGTTGGAGAGATTGAAGCACTTTTGTATCAGACTCATGGACATACACTGATATTATTTACCTCTTATCGCATGATGGAACGGACATTTTTTGAAGTAAAGAAAAGAGTGAGCCGGTTCCCAATGTTTTCTATGATAAGGGGCAGGCTTTCATCTGTTTCTGATTTTAGAAAAAGCGGAAATGGTGTGTTATTTGCCAGTGACAGTGCGGGGGAAGGAATTGATTTGCCTGGGGATATTTTGTCCAGTGTGATTATTGTGAAACTGCCATTTCCAGTGCCGGATGCGGTTTCGGAGCAGGCGAGTTTGAATTATGGGAGCAGGAAGCAATATCAAAGGGATGAGGTGATACCGGCGATGTTGATTAAATTAAGGCAGTGGGTTGGTCGAGGGGTGCGTAAGGAAGATGATACAACTGTGTTCTCGATTTTGGACAGTCGTGTGGGAGCTTGTGGCAGATATCGGAAGGATGTGCTGGCGGTATTGCCTAACATGCCGGTGACGGAGGATATTGAGGATGTTGGGAGATTTATTAGGGAGAATAAAAGCGAAGAATACTTTGAATAAAGATTTTAAGAAAAGAGCATTTTTTGTTTTATAAAGAGCAGGCAGCTTAGTGAGGAACGTAGGCTGTCTGTTATTTTTTGGAGGGAGATACATGAGAAGGAAGATACATCGTGGCGATTTGTATTATGCAGATTTGAATCCAGTGGTGGGATCAGAGCAGGGGGGAGTCCGCCCGGTTTTGGTAATTTCCAATAACACCGGCAATTTCTATAGCCCGACAGTAATCATAGCAATGATTTCAAGCAGATGTGAAACAAAAGCAAAGCTGCCAACCCATTATCCCATAGAAGCTGGGAATGGGGTGAAAAAGGACTCAGTTATCTTGCTGGAACAACTCAGAACCATAGATAAAATGAGGCTAAAAGAATTTTTGGGTTCCCTGGATTCAAGGTGCATGGAGAATATAGATGATGCCCTTGCAATTAGCATAGGTATAAATACTGGTTCACTGGGGAGTCATCTGGAATAGGGCAAGTTAGGCTAGTCATATAGTATAGAAAATAATTGAGGTATTATATATGGAAGAAAAAAGATTTGATTCCTTGAGAGAAATGCGAACTGTAGATATAAGGTCGGTGAAAAGAGAGGATCTGATTGACTTAGGTGATATACATATAAAGGAAGAACTGTCAAAAGAAGAACGGATGAAAGAATTTATCCGGCAAGTGAAAAATCCTTACTGCTATAAGGTGGGAAATATTATCATTAAAGCCAGTTATTCAGAGGGAGGCGTATCTTTTGAAGAACGGTTTGAAGATCTGATATTGTCTTTGTAACGGTACCAATATTTTACAAAGATGAGCAAAAAAGCCTGGAAAATAGAAAAGGAATGTGATAACCTAGAAACAGGACTAAAATGTGAATTGTATTAATTCACATCAGTGAAAACTTTCTTGTTTATAGGTCTTCCTAACAACCATAACAAGAAGGAGTGACACGAATGAGCGGAAGTAACACAAAAATTTATCGTGCTACCATCTACGCAAGGTTATCACATAGCGATAATAACCCACTGGAAGATGGAGATGTTGCCGGCACGGGGAAATCAGAAAGCAATAGTATTGTCAATCAAAAAGAACTTATCATGGAATTTTTGAAAGCAAAACCAGATATTCAGGTATGGTCTGTCCATGTGGACGATGGTTATAGTGGGGTGGACTTTGACCGTCCGGGGTTTTGCGCAATGATGGAAGAGATAAAAGGTGGAGAGGTTGATTGTGTTATTGTAAAGGATTTATCCCGTTTCGGTAGAAATTATATTGAATCAGGAAGATATATCGAAAAAATCTTTCCCATGCTGGGAGTTCGGTTCATTGCTGTCAATGATAATATTGACACAGGAGCGGAAAACTCTCAGGCAGGGGATATTATTGTCCCCTTTAAAAATCTAATCAATGATGCCTATTGTCGGGACATTTCTATTAAAATCCGAAGCCACCTGGAAGTTAAGCGAAAAAAGGGATTGTATATTGGTGCATTTGCCGTTTATGGATATGTGAAATCACAACAAAATAAGAATCAGCTTGTAGTAGATCCTTATGCAGCCAGTGTGGTTCAGGATATCTTTGCCTGGAAACTGGAAGGGAAGAGCCAACAGACCATTGCTAATGAGCTTAATGCAAGCGGGATTCTATCACCAATGGAATATAAAAGAAGCTGTGGGATGGCATTTGAAACCAGCTTTAAGACCAAACAGCAAGCGCTTTGGACGCCGGTTTCGGTGGGTCGGGTATTAAAAAATGCAACATACACAGGAGTACTATTGCAAGGGAAGGAAAGTACTCCCAACTATAAGATAAAAAAGAGGGTTCAGAAAAGTGAGGCAGAATGGATTCGAGTAGAGGGTGCTCATGAGCCGATTATTTCCCAAAAAGATTTTAACTGTGTGCAGCAATTACTGAAAAGAGATACGAGAACCTCACCAAAAGAAGAGGCAGTATTTCCATTGGCTGGACTGTTTTACTGTGGCGATTGTGGAAAGAGCATGGTAAGGAAGACGGTTCCGTCCGGAGATAAGCAGTATGTTTATTTTGTCTGTTCGGGTAACAAGAAAAATAAAAGTTGTTCCAGTCATCGGGTTAGGGAAGATGATATTATCAACAGTGTATTTTTGACATTGCGGGAACACATCAATCAGACTTTAAGTATGGAAAAGGTCTTACAGTTTATAGAAGAACTTCCTAAGAATCAAGCAGAAGTAAAAAAATATAAGGAACGCATTGAGAAAAAGCAGGAAGAGCGGGAGCGGGCAGAACGATTAAAATTGAATCTGTATGAAGACCTCCATGATCTGATTGTTACCAAGCAGGAATACATACAGCTAAAGCAGGAATTTGACCAAAGAATTGAAGAGGCAGATCAATGCATACAGAAGTACCAGGAGGAAATGGAGAACTGTATGCAGGGAAAGGGTAAAAAACAGGAATGGATGGAGCATTTTAAGGAGTTCAAAAATATTAGTGAACTTTCAAGAAATGCAGCTGTCATATTAATTGATAAGGTACTTGCTTATGAAGATGCAAGAATAGAGGTCATATTTCAGTTTGCAGATGAGTTTATGCGATGTCAGGATATCCTTGAACAGAATGTTGAAATGCAGTGGGAGGTGGTCTGACATGGCGAGGAAAAGCAGACAGGAAGAGATGGTTAGAGAAATCACGGGTAGTTTGGAAGTGGAGGTTTCCAAAGAACATAAACAATATCAAACCGTTGTTTATGCAAGACTTTCCGTGGAAGATAGTGGTAAAGAGGATAGCAATACCATTGAAACTCAGGTTGAAATGCTGTTAAATTATGTAGAAGCGAGGGAAGAATTACTGTTTACAACTGCTTATGTGGATAATGGACGCAGTGGTACTACTTTTGATCGACCAGAATTCAACAAAATGATAGCAGACATGAGAGCCGGAAAAATAGACTGTATTGTAGTGAAGGATTTGTCCAGACTTGGAAGAAATTACATTGAGACTGGGGACTATATTGAGAAGATATTTCCCTTTTTAGGAGTAAGATTCATTGCAATTACGGATGGATATGACAGTGAATTTTCAGGCACCAAAGAAGATGGAATGATTATGCCTCTTAAGAATCTTGTTAATGATATTTATGCAAAGGATATCTCAAAAAAAGTACGTACTGCACTTAAAACCAAGCAAATGGAAGGAAAATTTCTGGCAAATTATCCTCCATATGGATACTTAAAAGATCCCAAGGATAAGAATCATTTAATCCCTGATCCGGATACAGCACCTATTGTCCATATGATTTTTGAATGGAAAGCATCGGGAATGGGGGATGCAAAGATTGTTCGGAAGTTAAATGATATGGAGATAATGGCAATCCAGAAATATCGTTTATATAAGGGCATGATTACGGATAAAAAATATGAAAATGCCTTATGGAACAAACGAACTCTGACAAGAAGTGTACTAAAAAATCAGGTGTACCTTGGGCATCTGATTCAGGGAAAACAAGTAACAGAAATTTATCGTGGGATTAAGAGTAAGCAGATGCCCGAAGAGGATTGGCATGTTACACAGCATGCTCATGAAGCCATTGTTCCTGAGGAGCTTTTTCATAAGGCACAGCAAGTAATGGAGGAGAGAACAGAAAATTATTATCAAAATCTTGGAAAATATGATTTTCTCGAAAAGGCAGATAATATTCTGCGTGGATATCTGTTCTGTGGGGAGTGTAAAGGTTGCCTAACGCTGTATAAGCAACGGATACAGACAAAAAGGCAGATTAGACTGAGTGGTGTTTATCTTTGTCCAAAGCATGAAGAGTTGGGGGATGTGGTCTGCAAAAAAAAGAGTATTCATCAGGAAGAGTTGAATCATATTGTTTTTATTGCAATTAAGAAGCAAATAGTGCTTTATCTGGAAAAAGAACCGCTCCTGAAAAAGTTGGAACAGCAGGAAAAAAAGAAAACGAAACATTCCGATATAAAAGAAACCATGAAGGTGCTGCGACAGAAGATGGAGAGAGTTCAGAGCCTTTTGACTAGCTTATATGTGGATTATGCTGATAAACTTCTGACCGGAAGTGAATACTTATATGCCAAGGAACAGTATGGGGAAGAGTATAAACAATATGAGTTACAGATACGGGAGTTGGAAAAAAGCTGCCAGAAGAAGAAAGCGGATGAAAAGCTTAAGTCCAAATTTGCACAGCTGGTGTCAAAATATCAAAATGCTCAATCATTAAATAAAGAAATGGTGGAAGCATTTATCCGACGTATTGAAGTGTATGATAAAGACAAAGTAGAAATTCAGTTCGCCTTTGAGGATGAGATATTATATTCCGATATTTCAAGAGGTGATGCCGTATGAAGGAAGGAAAAGGATATGTGATTGCACTTTACATCCGGTTGTCATCAGAAGATGGGGATCTGGAAAGAACAGAAATGAAAGAAGAAAGCAACAGTGTTTCTGGCCAGAGGGCATATCTTTACGAGTTTATCCAAAGTAAGCCGGAATTTTCTTCCTGTACTATCATTGAAAAAGTAGATGATGGATATACTGGTGTCAACTTTGAAAGACCAGGGTTCACGGAATTAATGGAATTGGCAAAGAAGGGTGAGGTTAATTGTATCGTTGTCAAAGATTTTTCTCGGTTTGGAAGGAACTATATTGAATTGGGGGATTATCTGGAGCAATTATTCCCCTTTCTTGGAATTCGCTTTATTTCTGTGAATGATGGATATGATAGTGAACAGTACAAAGGGTCTACGGGTGGTATTGATGTGGGTTTTAAGAACCTGATCTATGAATTATATAGTCGGGATTTATCGGTAAAGGTAAGAAAAGTCATTCGTGCAAAGCAGGAAAAAGGTGAGTATTTGTCAGGATATCCTTTGTATGGATATATGCATTGTCCTGGCGATAAACGTAAGTTAGTAATTGATGAGGAATCTGCGCAGGTAGTACGAGAAATATTTGAACTTCGTCATGGTGGAATGCGTCTTAAGGATATAGCAAAAACACTGAATGACAGAAATATTCTTACCCCCTCGGAATATGCATTTCAAAAACGTGGGAAAAAGAAAAGTTTTAATCTTGGTAACAAAAGCCTTTGGACAGTAGGTATTTTGCAACGGGTTTTGGACGAAGAAAGATACACTGGCGTAATGGTATCTCATCAGCACGAATCGGCTGGTATGAAAGGGAATAATACATGTGTAACGAGGGGAAATTGGATTCGGGTGGAAGGTACACATGAGCCAATTATAGCAAAGGAACTATACCATGCAATTCGGAAAAAAAGTACGAGGGATTATGGGAAAGGAGTAAATAGAAAGCCCCGGGGGATTTATGTTTGTGGAATTTGTAATCACACGTTGCAATGCAGGACGAAGGATGATGTATTAAAATGTCATTATGGAAGATATGAAGCAGATAGTGCTTGTGATCATATTTTTATTCAGAGAACGGAATTGGAAAATGCGATTCTTTCGGCTATTAAGATGCAGGCTTTACTGTTGTCAGAGAAAGTGAAAATGTCAGAGTATGAGAAGGAGGACGACAATCCTCTAAAGTTGAAGAAACAGATAAACGATATAAAGGATAATCTTGAGTTACTTAATCGCTCAAAACTAAACTTGTATGAGAAGTATCGGGATAGTATTTTTTCCAAGGAGGACTATTTGGAGAACAAAGATGCCTATGACCAGCAAATAATTCAGTTGGAGGAAAAGAAGGAACAACTGTGGAGCAGGTTGAATTTAGGGGAGAATCTTGAAGAAGTGAAACAGAAAGTAAATGAGATTACTTCTTACTCTTCCAAAGTAGAAACACTGACTGAAGAGGTGAAACATGCACTTATTGAAAAAGTACTTGTTTATGAAGGGCAGAGAATTGAAATTGTTTGGAAATATCAGGATATCACTTTGGCACTATTACCAGAAAAATAAAAAAAATTTAGTCCTATCTTGACAGCCTATGATATTGTTTCACCAGGGAGTAATATAGTCAGTTGTAACTATCGCTATATATACGGTAAGCCAAGAACCATGTATACCAGTAAAAGTGGAACATCTATGTCAACACCAGTGGTTTCAGGGGCGATTGCATTGCTTTTGCAGAAGTTTCCGGACATGACGCCCCGGGAAGTGAAGATTCGAATTAAAAACCGGGCAGTTGACCTGGGAATGTCTCATGACAAGCAAGGCTGGGGATTGATAGACGCAAGGGAACTGTTGCGTTGAAAGGATAAAAATTATGTTGTATAATTTTTGAAAGTGCTGTCACACCAGCGGAGGATTGAAAAATCGTTGGTGTGGCAGCTTTTTTGATTTTTTTTGTTTTTTCTTACTTATTTCACTAAAAAGACGCTCTTTCTTACACATTATATTAATACAGTGCCTGACAGGTGATTTCTGCCTTGACGTTCTGGATTCCCTTGCTCAAAAACCTTCGAAAGCCTATATCCTGTTTTAAATCACCAATGCTCTGCTACTTTTTTTGCAAATGCGTCAATTTTGGTATCATTAATAAAAATTGCATGATCTGAAATTTCACCAATTTGATATAAAAATCCAGTTATCTCAGCTAGAATCATTTCCGAGCACGGTGCGAAATGATTCTTTGAAAACATGCAAAAGTAGCGTGATCAGTGGGGGGGCACCTTCAAAAGATACATGAACTGGCCCAGCAACCGTATCGAATCATTCTCAGGAAGATAATCGCTCTGATTCAGAGTATCATGTAAAATGCTTTTAATTAGCATAATCATATTTTACACCAACTGCCAGGTTTTTGGAAGTCCGTTTAAAAAAAGTTGTACACTAATTTTTAGTGTGACAGCCCCTTGCTAACTTAGATATTGGAACATTTTATTGGATTAAGCATGCTGGAATTTCATTGTATATATTTGCGAAATAGTACAGCTATAAAACATTTGTCGAAAAATGTCGAATTTTGCGATGGCTTTTTTTGATGTTTTTCGCAAAAAAGATTGACAAAGGTAATTTATCTGAAATATAATCATTGTGAAAATAAAAAAAGAACAATTTATAAAAAAAAGGGGAAATGGAAAAAAATAAAAAAAAAAAAAGGAGAATTATTAAAACATTCTTTTTGTGCGAGGATAAAATGTAATATTAGTTATAAATGTTCGTGTTTATAATATTAATGACATGAGGGTGTAAGCCACTTGGGGAATTATTGTGGTGATTTTATTTTATCATAAATAGAGAGAAAATTTGCATGGAAACAGGAAAAAAGTTAGTGAAATGAAGGGTTTGTACTTGCAATGTCGGATAATTGTTAACTTCTTTCTCCTTCGGTGTGGATAACTTTCGGCTATATAAGGAGAAAAAAGAACAATGTTCAGAATTGTTTTAGAGTTTGTATAGAATGCTCGGTTGTAGGTGTATTTTAATAAGTCCATAAAAGAATTATGACAATTGTGCTCTTTTTCAGACAACTAATGGTTTTAGGCTTCTGATATAATGGTATCAAAAGCGGAATCCACCAAAAAAGTATCAGAGAAAAATCTGATAAAGAGAGAAGAAATCAGAAATCACAGGCTTTGAAACGGATAAATCACCAATAGAAGAGAAATTTAAGAGTTTTAGAATTGTTTTCTGAAACATAAAATTCAATACCAGAAGTATCAAAGATAAGGATATTAGCAAGGGAAGAGTCAATCGCGTGGTAGATAGGTTTGGTAAAATCGACTATGTTTTGAAACATGATTTTAATGTAAGGAATAAAATCCTGCCTCAAGTATGTAAAAAGAGTAGCATCGGAAACTTTAGAGAAACCGCAGAAGGTGCGGAATTTCTTGTAAATGGAAAGAAAGAGAAGCAGAGAATCGGAAGGAATAGAAAAAAATTCTGAAGGATGGGTGTAGCAAGAAAACTGTTAAGAGGATAAAGGCGTTTGCGCCTAAGAACCAGATAAAAGGTGTTAATGAACACAGAAGGGATAAAATCAGTCAAGGTCAATATGCTCTTCTAAAAGATTGAAAAAGGAAGGGGTATTATCAATGAACATATCCTGACAATTGGAAAAGGTTTCTTTTTAAAGAAATCTGATAGTATTTTTTACTAGACATAAATTTTCTCCTCTATTTGATAAAAGATTATTGTTGTGACTTTATTTTATTATAAACGAAGAGGGAATTTATATAGAAACTAGAAAAAAGCTTAGTAAAATCAAGAGTTTTGACAACAATTACCTAACTTATAATATTAGAAGGAGAGCGTGATTATGAATGAATTAGAAAAGATTAATGAAACACTTAAATACAGCATTGAGAATGTCGAGTTTTATCAAAGGAGTTTAAAGAAGGTATTAAAAGAAGGAAAAATTACCTCAATTGAAGAATTTAAAGAGTTGCCGTTTACAACAAAAGAAGATGTAAAAAGGTATTATCCGTATGGACTAAAGGGAGCTTCCTTAAAAAGCATTGTAGCGTACAATGAATCATCTGGTACATCAAGTGGTGATATAAACAGGAGTAGTAGATCTGCCTCGTTATATACTAAAGCAGATGTTGAGAGGGATATCATAAGAAGAACTAATGGAGATTTGAAATTTTCTGATAATGATATAGTTTTTATTGCTTTACCATATGCACTAACTACGTCAGGTATTCATTATCATATGGCAGCTTATAGCGCTGGCGCTATGGTGGTTAATGCAGATAATGGTAACCAAATGTGCAACATACGAAAGCAGATAGATTTAATTAGGAGGCTAAATCCAACCATTATTATTACTTCGTATCCATTTATGTTTACTACAATGTTTTATATGCTTGGAATATCAATGAATGAATTGACTAATCTCAGAGCAGTACAATTATGTGGCATGGCAACCTCAGAAGAAGGAAAACTAAAGATTTCTAAATTATTTAATGGGGTAAAAGTTTACGATACATACGGTATGTCTGAGTTTGGTGCGATAACAGCAACGTGTAATTCTGGAAAGAATCATATAAATGATGATTTTTATGTTGAAGTTATTAATCCCAAGACACTTGAACATGTTGACGAGGGGGTAGGGGGAGAGATAGTCATTACAACATTTCATAGAGAAGGATCTCCAAAGATTAGGTATCGGACTGGCGATGTTGGAAAAATGTGCAAGAAAAACTGTGAGTGTGGAAGAACATCACCTACTTTAGAAATAACAGGAAGGTTAAAGGATTTAATAATAATTAACAATAAAAGATATAACCTAAACGATTTTGAAAATGTAATCTATAAGTTGGAAGCAACTTCTGGTATGTATAAGCCTGAAATAAATGAAACTAATGTAAAGTTAAATATAGATGTATTTTCAGAAGAATTTGGTAGTACAGCAGAAAAATTAACTGAAATGTTTAAAAATGAATTGGAAATAAACGTTGAAATTGAGTGTGTAGCTGTTGGAGAGTCTAGAAGGGAATTGTTTAAAAAGGCTCAGGAAGGTTCCCTAAAATCTTTACAGTCAGTCGATAACGTAGGAGAAAGAGGAGATGAATGGCTAGTAACTTATTAGATAAAAATATAGAGCAAGATATTATTAGCAAATTAAATGAACTACTTCAATATGCATATGAAAACTCTTCATATTATCAGCAAAAATATGGGATAGGTATTCCTATTGTTGAGGGTTATGTTGATATTAAAAAGATACCATATATTATTAGAGAGGAAATACAAGATCAGTATCCATACGGGCCCATATGTGTTAATGTTGACGACATTGATGCATACTTTGAGACAACTGGAAGTACTGGTAACCCTTTGCCGGTAATGCCAGATATGAGTATGAAAAAGGCATCAAAATTTGGCGAGTTTTTATCTCACTGGATGAACTTAAAAAATTCGAGAATTCGATTGGCTATTGTGGCTTTGCCATATGAGATGAATCCTATGGGACTGAAGTATCATTTTTCACTATCATCACAAGAAATTGTAATTATACCTGCAAGTGTTCGAACCTTTCTTTGCCCACCAAGAAAAGTGATAGAATTAATTTGTGATTTGAAGCCACAATTGCTCGTTGGAAGGCCTTTGGAAATTATGAGATACGCTGAGGCTATGTATTTTATGGGTGGTGAAGCAGATAGGTGCTCAATAAGAAAGATATTTCTTACTGGTGAAACAATGTCAGATGCAAAATGGAAAAGAATTGACAATCTTTATGGTGGTGTTGATATTTATTCAACATATGGATTGACTGAATTAGATACTGGACTTATTTCTTGTCCCCAATATCATTATCATCTTCCAAAGGCTTCAAATATTATTGTTGAACTAGTTGATGAAAGTGGTAAGGATGTTCCAGAGGGAACATTAGGTGACATTATTATAACAAATCTTGATAGGACTTATGCTCCTTTAATACGCTACAATACAGGAGATTGTGGAATGTTTTATTCTAAATGTTCATGTGGAATGGACACGCCATATTTAAAAATTATGGGGAGGCGGAGTGATATTACTTGCTTAAATGGTAAAGATATATTTCCCGTTGATATTGAGCAAATATTGTTTGAAATTAATGACTTGGGCTGTGAGTATCAACTAATTTTAGATGATAATAAATTAACAATTAGAAGTGAGAAAGCATTAAATTGTACTAGAGAAAATCAAAAACTAGAAAAGAGAGTGAAAGAGGAAATAAAACATAGATTAGGAATTGAATGTAATGTTGAAATACTCGACTTTAATAAACTTTCAGATAAATTAGGCATTGCAAAAGTAAAAGGTTGCAGATTTATTGATGTAACAGGAATGGGTAATAAGGAAAAGGAAAGGGTGCTTATGACTAATATATGTAACGGGGAGGAATTACAGTGATAATTGATGGACATGCTCATTTGGGTATTGGCAACTGCAGTAATACAGAATATTATTTGGAGCAAATGCATAAATATGGAGTTGATAAAACGGTAGTTTGCCCTGGCGATATGTTTGATGTGAAAAAGCTGGCAGATTTCATGAGGGGTAAAGAACCATTACTTAATTTTATACCAAATAATGATTGGATAAGAGAGGCTTTTGTAAAATATCCTAGCAAATTTTATGGCTTTTTTATGGTCGATCCAGAGGTTCATGAAATTCAAGATGTAAAAGAAGCCATAAATAGTGGATTTGTTGGGATTAAATTAAATCCTTTAATTAGTAAAATTGATTTTTATTCAGAGTTGATGATTGAAATATTTAAGTATAGTCATGAAGAAAAAGTTCCTGTTTATACTCATTTAACTATGAACCCTAAAGCAAGTATTGAGGCACTATCGTTTATTGCTGAAAAATATCAGCCGGTAATTATAATTGGTCATATGGGATTTGCGTCTGCAGACTGGGAAGCTGTTGAACTATGTAGGGATAATAAAGATATATATCTAGAAACTTCAGTTGGGTCTTTTCTTGCAATAAAGAGTGCAATTTCTGTTGTTGGAGTAAATAAGTTGATTTTTGGCTCTGAGGGACCTAGCCATAATGTTAATGTTGAATTAACAAAAATTAGAATGCTTGAACTAAGTGAAAACCAAATGGATTTTATTTTATACAAGAATATCGAAAGGTTGATAAACCGCAAATGAAGTTAAGAGTTATAAAATTTAAAGAGTCTAAATTGCATATTAAAAAATCTTTTATAAATAATATAAAAACGGATATTAATACTTATATTGTTTTTGAAACAAACGACATTTTAGTTTTTTATATTGAGTTTTCTTCAAATCAGAGCCTTATGGAGGAAAAACATAGCCCATATGAAAAAATATTTTGCATTGAAGGCAGCTTTAAATACTATATAGATGATGAATGCTTTGATATTTATAAAGGTGAAAGCATTCAGATTGAGTCAAATAGAAAACATTATTGTATAGCAGGAGAAGACGGTGGTATTATATTGGCAATGTTAACAAAAAATCAATACTTTGAGGATTTTTTCGAGTAAATTGGATATATAACTTATTTGTATTGATACAAGGAGCATTTTATAATGAATCATATAGCAGAATTAATCAATTATTTGAATATAGATAAAGATGAAATAAATAGTCTATGTAATATAGAACAGCGAGTAGATAAACTCTTTAATATTTATACCAATAAAGTTTATTATGATACAACATTAAATTTTTTGAATAATGTTCTTTATTATGAGTCAGGTGAAGCATGTAAAAATATTATTAATGGGTGGGGATGTAGTTGCCAAGAATTGCATTTTGTATTCAAAGATATATTGAAAA
>JAVBLX010000218.1:0-39691 GCA_031553075.1 Acetivibrio sp. | reverse complement strand
CTCCTACGATTCCGAAGTAGAATTTGATTTTTGGTTCCGTTCCGGATGGTCTTACACATACCCAGAAATCATTCTCCATTTCGTAGTAGAGAACGTCGGATTTTGGAAGTCCGGTTTCTTTTACTTCACCAGTTTCCAAATTCTTTATGGTGTTGGCTTTGTAATCTCTTGCTGCCAATACCTTGTAACCGCCAATTTCGGTTGGTGTGTTTTCTCTGAGGGCGGCCATGATGGCTTGAATCTTCTGGAGGCCTTCGATTCCACTGAGACCTACCGACTTAATACCATCTTTATAGTAACCGTAGCGTTCATATAATTCTATCATGGCATCCCAGAGGGTCATGTTCTTGGTTTTGTAGTATGCAGCGGCTTCGCAGAGTGCCATGGTGGCTACGATGGCATCTTTGTCTCTGGCATGGGTTCCAATCAGGCAGCCGTAGCTTTCTTCGAAACCAAAAAGGTATTCCCCTTTTCCACTTTGCTCAAATTCAAGCATCTTCTGTCCGATGAATTTGAAGCCGGTTAATACTTCGATGAAATCGGTATCGTAATATCTTGCAATGGCTCCTGCCATGTTGGTGCTTACGATGGTTGAAATCAAGGCACCACCTTCTGGCAGTTTGCCTTCTTTTTCTTTTCTTTGACCGATAACATAGTCGGCAAGGAGACAGCCTGACATATTTCCGGTTAAGGTGATGTATTCACCGGTTTTGGTGTCTTTTACGTATACACCCAAACGGTCGGCATCCGGGTCGGTCGCCAGAACTAAATCGGCGTCTTTTTCTTTGGCCAGCTTTAATGCGAGGGTAAAGGCTTCTTCGGCTTCGGGATTTGGATAGCTTACTGTTGGGAATTCTCCGTTAGGGAGTTCTTGTTCTGGTACTACGTATACGTTTTCAAATCCGATTTCTTTTAATACTCTTCTAGCCGGTATGTTTCCTGTTCCATGGAGGGGTGTGTAGACGATTTTCAGATCTTTTCCTGCGGCTTCAATGCTATCCCCGTGAACTACCTGCTTTTTTAGTTCTTCCATGTATTTGTCATCCAGATCTGCGCTGATTACTTCATACAGACCGGCAGCCATGGCTTCTTGCTTGTCCATGGTCTTTACGTCGTTGTAATCGGTTACGGCTTTGATTTCGTCCATGATTCCTTCGTCATGGGGTGGTGTAATCTGAGCACCGTCTTCCCAATATGCTTTATAACCGTTGTATTCTGGTGGGTTGTGGCTGGCGGTAATGTTGATTCCGGCGATGCAGCCTAATTCTCTCACGGCGTAAGAAAGCTCTGGTGTCGGTCTTAAGGAGTCAAAAATGTATGCTTTGATTCCGTTGGCTGCCAAACAAAGGGCTGCTTCATTGGCAAATTCCGGGGACATTCTCCGGGAATCGAAAGCAATGGCTACGCCCTTTCCGGCAAAGCCCTTCTGGTTGATATAATTGGCCAGACCCTGAGTGGCTTTTCTTACGGTATATTGGTTCATCCGGTTGGTTCCGGCACCGATAATACCTCTTAAGCCTCCGGTACCAAACTCCAGATCGGCATAAAATCTTTCTTTAATTTCGTTTTCATTTTCTTTAATGCTCTCCAGCTCTGCTTTCGTATTTTGGTCAAAATATGGATCGGTTAACCATTGTTCATAAATTTTCTTGTAGTCCATAAATATCCTCCTGTTTATTCTGATAATATCATGCTTGGAAAGTTTAGTACAACATTCTCTCCGTCATCTATCACCTCAACAGAATAGCTTTTTGTCAGATATCCTGCCTGGCTCAATACAAATATATGGTTCCCGATTTCCTTAGTGAAGGAAAGGGGGAGGGTTCCCAGCCGCTTACCATTCAGGTAAAGAGTGGCTCCTGCTGGGGATTCTATGGTGATGGTGTGATCATTGTCAACACTGGTGGTTCCATCGATCACTCCTGTGGAATTACTTGGATCGGTATCATCCGTGGTGTCGGTGTCATCCACTTCCACAATATCCGTGATGGTCTCACCACCAGTTGTTTCTGAAGTGTCACCATCGGAAGTATCGCCACCCGATATATCACCACCTGAATTATCCACCACCTGGGCAGTTCCTTCTGCCAAGCTGATGCAAATAGTGGGTGTAGACTCTCCAATGGTAAGAATTCCGTTAAATTCATCGTAACCGGTCATGGTAACACGAATCTCGTGTCTTCCATAATTCAGCTTGATTGGATCGCTGTAATCAACAAGTGTATCGTTTATATATAAATCAGCTCCATATGGGTCAAGATCAAACCGTACATAGCCAATCCGTTCCTTTTCTATATAATAGGCAGACATGTCCACGACCACTTCTTCGTTCCTCTTCAGGGTAATGTCCTGAGTGCCTACCAGCTCGCCGTTTTCCAGAATCACATTATAGGAGCCTTCCTGCGCTACAATAAGCATGTCCTCCACAATGGGTACGATAATGCCATACCCTACTTCTAAGGTTCCGCCTATAAAATCCGCATAATTCTTAAGCCTGATGTATCCATGTCCAGTGGTCACCATAATGGAACAAACCTGACTGTCCAGTCCTTTGACCGTTAAGATATCTTTTGTACCTAAATCAATCAGATCGATTGGTTGATTATCGCTGAATAGGGTAAGTCCTTCATCGTACCAATAATTCTGCTGGCTGATCTTCATACGATAGTCGGTCTTGTTAATGGTAAGGTTGGCGACGCCTTTATAGGTCCATGCCTCCTTACTGATTCTTAATTCGGTTAATTTCTGTGATTGTCCGTAATAGTACAAGTCCACAATCTCTCCCAGGGTAACCTGAGACATAACAATGGGCTGATCATATAGGTTATAAAGCTGTGTTCCGCCGGTATAGTCCAGCTTCAGCTCCTGTTTATTGGTTATGTCATATACGGTAATGAATTTTGCATCTACATTGTAATCTCTTACAATGCCTGTCATTGTAGTGTCATAGTTTACTTCTTCCGGCGCATTAACTACCTTGGGTGGACTGTTCCGGGTGGTACCTGATGGATTGCCGCTACAACCGCTGAAAAGGCATGCAGAAAGCATTAAACAAATAAAACATATAGAAATAAATAAATTGTTTTTTCTTTGGTCCATTTTTTCCCTTCTAAACTCATACCACTTTTAAATGTCTGGTGCATGGCTTTATAAGAAATCCCGGCACATTTCCATAAAAAAGTGCTATATCGCCTTACTGATATGGCTATTATACAATAAATCCCCTTAAATTGAAAGAGAAAACAACTCCTTCAAAAATAAAGTTTTTCGCATTTCCTGGCAGCATACCAGCTCTAGTTTATCCATATCTTTTTCTGCAATCCAGGATTTTTTACTATTGAAATAATGATTGGTAATTTTCCAGTATTTCTCCGGATATCCCAGTAAAACACCTAACATCTTTATTTCGTCCTTTTCCAGACTGTGAAATTTTAGATACTCACTTAAAATAGTGTACCCAAGTTCCTTTTCCCAATTGTTCTTTTCCATCACTTTTCGCAAAAAATAATACAGGTCCAGCAGTTGAAGACCATAATCCGTCTTTTCAAAATTGACCGTGGCAATGCCGTCCCGAAGAATCAGGACGTTATGGTAGGTATAGCATCCGTGGCAAAGCTGCTTTTCTTCACAGGCTTTTATCGCCCGCGCATCAAAAGAGAGCTCCTTTAACTGGATTACCCCTTCTACGGCACGCTGATAGAATTCATCAAAAGACTTTAAAATACAAAGTTCAAAGCCATTTTTCTGCCTTTTCCCCCGAATATATGTACAGATTCTCTTCATTTCCCGGTTATGCCGTTCAAAGATTCCAATCAGGCTTTCTTCTTTAAGAGAATTATCTTCCTCTCCCGTATCCAGACAAAGCATTTTATGGAGCTGTCCCAAATTGCCTGCCGCCAAAATCAGATCTTCCTTTTCCTTAACCCGGCATTCTTCTCCGTGAAACCATTTTTTCACCACATAGCTCTCACCAGTTGTCGTTTCAGAAATCAGCTGTCCCTCCCTGGTTGGAATAATGGTATCCACTCCGGTGTATCCTCTATTCTCAAGGCTGGTTGTTACCTTATTTTCAAATTCAATTCGTTTCTTTGATACATCCCAGGGTCTTAAAATATGGAGACCCTTATCGGTGTCCAGCACAAAGGCGCCTCTGGTCCTGGCTATGTTGCGTACTGCAAACTCATATTTTCCCAATATTTCTTCAAACCGCTCCTCCAAAGCAAACCCTCCTAAACATAATAATCACCTTTAATCTTATGTAGACTTTAGTGATTTCATGTCTCAGGAGGGTTATATTTTTACCTTTTATTTAAATAAGCTGGATTCTTCTTTAAAAATGTAATCAGGCGGTCTTTTTCATTTTCTTCTGGAAAGTTAAGCACATATTCCAGCAGGACCTGAAGGGTTTCACCAATAGCTGGGCCTGGTTTTGCCTGAAATACTTCAATGAGATCTTTTCCGTTTAGTGCTAATTCTTTTAAGGTCAGGCATTCTCCTCGTTCACAGATGCTTCGAAACAGTTGCTTTGCTTCTTTCAGCTGCTCCAGCTTGCATTCCCATGTCTCTGGATTTTGAGCCAAAACATCCATCTGCTGGACTACAAATAAAAGCTCCATAATGTCCGGTCCGATTTTACTTGAGCATTTGCGCATATGGGTTTCATTCAGCGTGTATCGATAATCATGCCAACGAATCAACCGTACTGCCAGATCAATGGTATAATTGTCAAATCGCAGACGTCTTAAAATCTCTTTCCCAATTTCTGCACTTTTTTCTGCATGACCGTGAAAATGATCATATCCATCTTCTCCTCTGGTGTGGCAAGCCGGTTTCCCCACATCATGCAAGAGCATCGTCCAGGCAAGAACCAGATGCTGTTTTTTATCATACGCAAGCTCTAACGCCTTCTCACTCCCTAAAGATGTTGAGGCAGGGCTATGCTCCCTATAAATTTTATTCAGCATCTCCAGTGTTTTTATTGTGTGTTCCCCAACCGAGTATATATGGTGTGGATTATATTGCGCCTGCTTCAGCATCTCGTCCATTTCCGGCAACACTGCCCGACAGATACCGGTCTCGGATGCCGTCCTTAAATGGCCTGGATTGGAAGATAAAATCAGCTTGCTTAATTCAACCCGAATTCGTTCCGCACTGATTTTCTCCAGTGTCTCTGCCTTTTTTACAATCGCGTTCTGCGTCTTATCCTCAATGGCAAACCCTAATTGAGCCGCAAATCTCACAGCGCGGAGAATCCGCAGGGCATCTTCCTCAAACCGGTCCTCCGGGCTGCCAACGCAACGGATAATCTTTCGTTCCAAATCTCCTATACCGTCAAAACAATCCACCAGACCAGTGCTGGAATTATATGCCATAGCATTAATGGTAAAATCCCGGCGCTTTAAATCCTCCTCCAAATTGGAGGTAAATTCTACATTCGTTGGGTGACGGCCATCTTCATAATCCCCATCAATCCGATAGGTGGTCACTTCAAAACCGTTCTTTTCAAGCATAACCGTGATGGTTCCATGCTGGATTCCGGTATCCACGGTGCGACGAAACAGCTGCTTGACTTCTTCTGGTCTGGCGGAGGTGGTAATGTCCCAGTCCTCTGGTTCTTTTCCCAGAATGGAGTCCCGTACACACCCACCTACTGCATAGGCCTCAAAACCATGTTCTATTAACACTTTGATTATTTCTTCTACTTTTTCCGGCAATGCAATCTTTACCATGATGTTCCCCTTACTTTATATAACATGCAGCAATTTTTAAATGATATAACTTATTTATTAATTTAGAAGAGTGAAAGTATAAAACCTTTCACTCCCTATTTTTATTTCGTATATTTAACCGTAAATGTCTTGCCTTTATCACCAGCAAATACCACATAACCATCTTTTGGCAGTTTTACTGTTTTCTTTCCAGTTACGTAAGAGTTGTTGAGGCAAATTCCATCTTTATCATAAATTGCAAACATTCCGGCCTTTGGACAAGTAACCGTAACTTTTTTGTTGGCATTTGCCTTGCTTACTTTGTACCATTTTGCCCAGCCAGTGGTGTTGGAAATGGTAACATTAAATTTTGCTTTGGAGGAGAGATTTTTAACTGCCTTTTCTTCCACTCCTATCATGCCACGCATTTTCAAGTATTCCCCGTTGTTTTTTTGGACAAACTGGTAATTTGCCAAGTCCCTTCCTGCTTGCACCGGAATCTGCAGACATGCTACCGCATTGTTTGCGTCTACTATTTTGGCATTTCCCATATAACCTTCTAGTTTAGCCGGCAAGGCAATGGATGCAAGCGGACCACTCAAATAAACAGTGGAAGTATATCTTTCATTTACTATAAAATACAGTTTTCCGTTACGGGCTTCCCAGGCTTTTTTTACTTTTGTTGAAAGAGAATTACTTTCCAGCTTCTGTGCCTGGAACTGATTAAGGTAAAGGTTTCCAATCCCTGGCACTGGCACATAGCTGGTGCCTGCAAGGTACTTATTTCCATTTGCTTCTGTCGTAAAGCTCAGTGTTTCACTTCCTGCTGCATCTTTAAAGGTTCCATCGCCATTATAGATATAGGTAAACTTACTATCCGGGGCATACGCATTGGAGAGAATAAGGGAGTCATCTTTCACCTGAATCTGGTAAACTCCACTCATATTTCCATAATACCCTTTATATTGTTTTAAGTCCTCTGGCACTTCACTTTTTACCGGAGCCGTGTTCTTAGGTGCTTCGATAATCTCGCTTATCATTCCCTGTTCCTTCATATAGTCCAGCAGAATGGACTGTCCCAGTACCTGATTCATTGAGCTGCTACTGCCCACTGAAGTTACTGCCACGGAAAGATTTTTCTCTGGCAATACCATTACTTGACTGTGATAGTAGATACTATCTCCACCCTTGGATAATGCCTTAATCCCATATTCAGGGAATGGATACGTATTTACGCTGTCCCATCCAAGACCATAGTCCAAAACCCCACTGGTCGTTTCTGTCCAGAGGCCTCTTTTATATTCTTCTGCAGCTGTAATCTGAGCGGAAGCATTAGACAAGACATCACCTTTGTTGGTACCAGCCATGAAAAGCGTACTCATACGGCACAAATCTTCTGCAGTTGAATAGAGTCCGCCAGCTCCCAGTGCATTAAATGTTTCATAAGGCAGTGCTTTCTTAGATGATACATCTTGGTACACTTTAGCCAGCTGACTGGTTTTAAAGGAATCCATAGGGGTCTTGGTATTGGTCATTCCTAACGGTCCGGTAATATTCTCCGCCATATAAGCGGTATAGGTCTGTCCTGATACTTTCTCTACAACCATCTCGGCAAGGGTAAATCCATCATTACAGTACACTGAGAAGGCTCCTGGATCTGCTTTCAGCTTCTGTGACTTTAATTGTCTCAATAAATTATCATGATAATAGGTTGAGTTATCTCCCAGCAAAACACAACTGGTAAGGGTACTGCCCATTAATCCTGAGGAATGATTTAGGAGCATCCGAACGGTAATGTCTTTATATCGGCTGTCTGCCATTTTAAATTCTGGTAAATAGGTAACAACTGGAGCGTCCAAATCAACCAGACCATCTTCCACTAACTGCATGATGGCAATGGTTACAAACACTTTACTGATAGAAGCGATGCCATACATTGTATTGGCATCTGGTGCATTCTGTAAATCTTTATCTTGATAGCCGCTTTGGCCACTTAGAATAATCTCGCCGTCCTGCATCAAGGCATACTGCAAGCTTGTTGTCTGATAAAGAGAAGTAAAGATTGCCGCCCGCTTTTTGGCCATCTCCGCCGTTTGGCTGGTATCTATTGGGGCAAAAAGTTTTGCATTGGAACTGGCGTAGGTTTTCTCAAAATCTGCTAACTGCTCTTTTGTAACCTCAGGGATATCAAGAGTTTGAAATGGTCCCTGGTTCTCTGTGGTAAGAAAATTGTAGTTGGCTGGCTGGTTGGCTTCTTTTGCGGATACGGTTAATGGAGTAATGGTTACCATTAATCCGGTAAGGGCAAGGCATAGCCAGCGTTTTAAGTTTAACATGGGGTACTCCTCCTTCCATTCTATGGAAATGTTTTGTTTTAAGTTTAACACACTTGGGCGTATCCTCAAACAAAAATTTGAAATTAGTTTTTGTTTGTGTGTTTTGGAACCCGGACGCGCCAGATGAAGGCGGACGGTGACCTGGCGCTGTTGTTTCTAAGGAGGATGATTAAAAACTAATTGGGGGTGAGGTATAATGGCTACCCGCAAGGAGATTTTTATTTAAAATTTTGAAAAAGAATGCCGCACTAAGTATTTTTCGAGATATGCTATACAATGTTTTGTAGGTACAACATATTTCATAGTGTTTACTTAATGCGACACCTTTTTAATGTGTGGTATTTTTTTTAGTTACTTTTTGCTACTTTTTGCTACTTTTTTTAGTTGCCTTTGCGGTTGTTACTTTTACCGTCTTTGTAGTTTTTCCGGTCAGCGTTACGCCTTTGTCTAAGGTGTATTTTTTAATTGTTGTGTTCTTGCTTAAGGCTATCTTGGCTTTTCCGGCGGTCTTTTTTATGATTAGTTCTTTGATGGAACCTGTTTTGAGTTTAATTGTGGTTTCGCTGCTGGAAATTGTTACTTTGTTATATACTCCTTTTAATGAAACGGCAGATTTCTTTGGTGTTGAAATGTACAGGTTGTCAATTACGTTATTGGAAGTATTATTGGTTGCCTGAGTGATTGCTTTGCTGTCAATTTCTATATTGGCGGCTGCTTTTATATAGAACTTTTTAATTTTTGAATTTTTACTAAGGCATAGCGTGACTGCCTTGGTGGAACCTTTTTCTGACTTTTTAATGATGATTTCTTCTGCTGTGGTTCCCTTCAAGGTTATGGTGTTAGAGCTTCCTCCTGGTATATTTACAGCTCCTTTGATCGTTGCATTTTCCAGTACAATGTCTTTTCCTTTGATGGTTACGTCGGTATCAAGGTTAAGGTTTTTGATGGTTACATGGTTGGTGGATATTTCCAGCCTGCCTTCTACTTTAGCATTTTTAAAATCATATTCCCCTTTTTCTTCAATTTTGGTTACAAGGGTTCCGTCCTTTTGCTTTTGCACCAATAATTCTGATACTTCTACTTGCTTGGTTTGCTTTTCTTCTTTCTTTAAGTCAGTTTTTTTATTTTTATCTGAGTTATTGTTTGAGTTATTTCCATTGTTGCCGTTGTCGTTTCCGTTATTGCCATTGTTGTTACCATTATTGCCGTTGTTGTTTCCATTATTGCCGTTGTTGTTTCCATCATCGCCATTGTTGTTACCATTATTGCCACTGTTATTTCCATCATCATTTTCATCATCTCCAGTTCTGGTGATGGTCATGGTAATGGTTTTAGTTGCCTGGCTGGCTCTTCCCTGGTCTTTGTAGAACGGAAGGGCCAAGGTTTCTGCGGTTGGCTCGATGTGAAGGGTGATTTCATTCTCACCGCTGGCGAGGGGTAGACCTTCAGCGTATACATTGCCGAATCGATCCATTGCTCCATTTTTAATGCTGTTGATATCTGTGCCGTTTATGGTGAATTTCACACCAAATGGGACATATCCTTTTAATGTGTAGGTCTTGTCAGTAGTGGTGTAGGATATGTCTTCTCCAAAGGAGCTTCTTGGCAGAGTAATAATCATTGGCATGTCAACCCAGCGAAGGACATAATCATTTATTACCATTTTATTGCTTCCCTGGTTGGCAACGGTCAGTTTCATATTTGTGTCAGTGGAGCTATATGCCCAGTTTCCTTCGTCTATCTGGTCGTTTTCCTGCCTTGTATGGCTGGCAAAAGCTTCTGTTTCCCATTTGCCTCTGGTATATTTGTACTGAATGCTCTTTCCGGCCATCATTTTAAAGGTATACTCTACTACATCTCTGGAGGTTGCACCACTTGGTACGGTCAGCTTTCCGCCGCTGGCATTCCAGCCGTTAAAATCGCCAGCAATATAAATATCATCGGTTACCGGTGTGTAATTCGGAATGTGAAGCCGCAGGGTGACGTCTACCATTACCAGTTTTGGGGTTACATTTTGAACCTCAGAGTATGCACGGTTATAATAACTGTCATAGACTGCTACTTTATAGGTATATTGGATGTCATTACTTACCGTAAAATCAGTAAAGGTATAACCAGTTCCCGTTTTGACTTTTGCCTTGTCAGCTTCAAGTACCGCTACTTTCTTTGTAATGTTTTCGGTAGTCCGATAGATTTCAAATCCTCTTATATCATTTCCACCCACATCCCAGGTCAGGGTGGCACGATTGGACTCTTCCTGGATTGCTGCAAGACTTGGATTCTCTGGCGTTATACCAGCACCTTCGGGATTTTCATTTACTATTATGGTCTGTATCTGAGAGTTCATGAATGTAAAACCATTGTTGGTTGATACTTTTGCATAATATTCATAGGTTCCGGCTTCTGTCGGCTCGAAGGAGGCATAATAAGTTTTATCATCTGCTTTTCCATCTCCGTTAAACCGAAATTTTGTCTCCTGGCTGTACGAAGTATCTCCCTGGGGGTAATACACCAACTTGGCAACAACATTGGGAACATCCTTACCCTGGTATGCCTCATTGTCGGTCAGACCCGGAATTTTCACATCTATGGCAATGTTCCCGGTCTTATTACCTACACCCAGAATTACTCCGTTCAAATCTGTGGTAGGTATAGAAATGGATTCAATGGTAAAGGCTGGAAGTGCTGATGCCGCTTTACTATACAAGCTCTCACTGCTGCCTTTTACAGCTGTTACATAGTAATAATAGCGCACTCCATTCGTTACCGTATTGTCGATATAGCTGTTTGTCATGGCCTCCCCTACCAAGCTCAGCTGAGTACCTTCCAGGGCCGTGCGGTAGATATTATAGCTGTCAGCTCCCGTTACACTGTCAAAGTTTATGGCAACACTGCCATTTCCATCCACAGTATTAACCTTCGTTACCGCTGGCAGGGATTCCAGATCACCATCAGACACCATCATAACACCAGAATAGGCTGGAATAGTAATCGTAATTTTTCCATCTGTTACAGTCGCAGTGATAACTCCATTTAATTGATCTGTCAATGAAAGGTCATTGGGCAGGAAGCCTAATACGTCCATTTGGATTTCTTTTGCCGTTTCAGAACGGTTAATTGCAATCATTCCGCCTTTGGTCTGGGACTTTCTTGCATAAGCAATTACATCTCCCTCTGCATAGGCAATCTTCATGTCTCCGGTTGCAAATAGCTCCAGATAGTCATTACGGATTTTGCCAGCTTGTTGATAGGTGGCAAAGAGGTTCTTATATCTTCCGGCAGCCTGGAAGTTATCACCATTCTGAGTGATTCTTTCCCATGGGAAGGTTCGTCTGGAATCTGGATCCTTGGTTCCGGTTACTCCTACTTCATCACCATAATATATGGTTGGTGCACCTGGATATCCCATTTGAAAGATAGCAGTCAATTCCTGAAGATCCAGGGCTCTATCGCTTGCTTCTGGTGCTATTTTGGTATTTTCTTCTTCCCAGGTAGGATTGTCAATCTTGGTCAGGTTTCGTACTGTATCATGGGAATCCACAAGATTTAGCATAGCCTGGAAAGCTTCTTCTGGATAGTTTTCCCGGATGGTTTCCAAAGCACGGTTAAATTCCGCAGCATTTCCATTGATTAAAAAGCTTTGAATGGCGGCCCGGAACTGATAGTTCATAACGGAGTCAAACTGGTCTCCCAGCAGGTAGTTTGTTGCCACGCCCCATTCTTCACCAATGATAACAGGGTCAGCAATTTCTTTTCCATTTGCATCCGCCTTTCCCGTTGCTGATTTTACCGCTTTACGGAATTGCTGCCAGGTTCCGACGGATACATCTGGTGCTACATCCAACCGCCAGCCGCTGGCTCCCATCCACAGCCATCTTTGGGAATTGGACACCTGAAGCATCTCCTCTGCTTTCCCAGCGTCTAATGCAGACAGATCATAGCCGATTACCTTTTCACGATAGCTTACGTTGTTATATTCATGCTCACCATTTAAAGCAAGATTATCACCGCTTTGTGGCCCTTTGGCTTCCATTGCCGGAAGGGAATCATAGCCCCACCATGCGTCATACTTGTAAATGCCATCGGCTGTCTTTTCGGGTCCTACGACAAACCAGTCGACAAATTCAAAATCTTCTGGATAAGAATAGTTTTTTCCCGTCGCTGTATTTATCGTGGCTTCATATGCTTTTACTACCTTATCAACTGCAGCATTTTTTGAAATTTTATCTTTTTCTGCCGTATCCCATACTTGCTTCCAGAATTCATATGCTCCGATTTCCGGGTATTTTTCATAACGGTCAAAATAAATAGAATCATCACCTACATGATTGAATACGCCATCACAAATCAGTTGGATGCCTGCTTCCGAAGCCGCATTGGCAAATGCTATATACACTTTGTCTGAGGCAATTCTGGTTGCTTCATAATTAAGACCAGATTTTGGATCTCCCGGCATGTTATAAACCGGTTCACCAAACATAGGGTCAAGGTGGGCATAGTCGGTCGCATCATATTTGTGGTTAGAGGCTGCCCAAGATACAGGGTTTAAGTAGATTGCGGTTACTCCTAATGATTTCAGATATGTAAGCTTCTCCTGGATTCCCTTAATGTCGCCGCCATAAAATTCATTGGACCATTGTCCGTCAGTTTTGGCATTTGGATAATTATACTTTTGCTCTGGTTCGCTTTGTCTTGGATTTTCCGGTATGGAATTCCAATCGCCCCATACCTGGCTGGTAGTTGGTTCATTGGTCACTCCACCATCAAAGTATTGATATGGATAGCTGGAAATAGCACCACTGGCATCCACAGTACCCCGATATCCGTCTACCGTCTTTGCCCGGTTGTTTCCCGCATCGCCATCATAGAACCGATCTGGGAATATCTGATATACAACTGCATTTTTCATCCAGTCAGGTGTTTTATAATCTTTGTCATATACGGTAAGGTTATATCCTACCTGACCGGAGTCCGATACCATTCCGGCTCCTCCGCTTAAGGAGTCGTCGCCATATTCTACCTTGGCAGCTCCATCAATAAGGATAAACTTGTAGCTCCAGATTCCGATTCCATTGAATTCGGACGCTGGCACAGTATATTCAAAATAATCTTTTCCGTTATAAATGGTAGCAATCTGCATATCATAGGTTTTTGCAATGCCACTTCCGTTGGTCACCTCCAGTCTGGCAACCTCAACGTCACCCTGTTCTGCTGCAATACGGAAGGTCACGTCTTCTGTTCCTTCTTTAATAGCACCAAATGGTTTTTTGTATGTAATGGAGCGGGAATCGAAGTACAGCTTGCTGCTATTGATTGCTCCGTCAAACTGACTGTCTGCTGGTCTGTAATTATGTCCCAGTGTTGGATTGCTCGTATCCGATAAATCCAACGTGAAGGTTACCAGAGATTCATCTAGTACATTTAGGGATAAATTACTTCCACCAATACCTTTTACTCCATAATCGGTATAACCATCCCAGCTGTTACCAAATATCACCTTTGCTTCATATGCTCCGACGGGGATTGTTCTTTGCAGCTTATAAACGGTTCCGTCAAAATTGTAGTCCACAAAATATTGCTGTGCACTTCCCGGGCTCCAGCTTCCTTCTCCAAAAACCTCCTGAATATTCCCTACAAGTCTTGGCCATGTTTCTAATGAGCATGCCTGCGTTGGATTATAATATTTAATTCCATGAGTCTCTTCTAAGGTCTTTATTTTTTCTGTGCTTAATCCCGGAATGTAAATTCTGTAATCAATACTCCCATCTTCCTTTTCCTTTAAATAAAAGTTTACTTTTGTTGGTTCAGAAAATGCTACTTCAAAATTTCCTCCTGTTTTTGAACCAATTGAATTGTCCCAACTTCCATTTTTGGTAAACTTGAATTGCATGGTTCCAATCCTCGAAACAATGGAATACTCAAAAAAATTATTTCCCAAATGCTTCATTAGGGTAGTGCTGCTCACTTCATTCCATGAATCTCCAAGTACCTCATTACCAGTAACCCTCCACTGATTCTTTGCTCCTGGTTGGTTCATAAGTGTATCCGCCACTACCTGTGGCTCATTTCCCTCTTCGCTTGCAAGCGAAGTAGACGGTATGCATGTGATTATTAATACAAATACAATCACATAGCTTATCGCCCGTTTAAATGTGTTACTCACTCTTCTCATTTTCCCCTTTCCTTTCCCCTTCTTTAATTTTTGAGCCCTGCTCTACTACTAGTATATCTTTCGAAAATATTCGAATAAATATCAACTATTTTAGAAACATTTTGTTTTTTTATTATCTTTATAAGATTAAGCCAAAATATCATTAATACTTTGGCTTAATCTTATTTATTTTGTCTGTTAATTATCCTTTTTCTCCCATCTGACTATAACATTTCAACATATTTTTTCTCTATTTTTACATTAAAACTTTAACTTTTGCCGCAAAGTAAGATTACTTTTTATTCTCATAGACTCTCCACTTCTTACATTTTTATTAAGTAATAGCTTTGTCAGATGGTACATAGTATAATGAAATGGTAAATATTTCACAATTAATGAGGAGGTCATTCCATGAGAACATTAAAGAAATTCTCTATTGCAATCGTAGCCGCACTTACATTATCCCTGGTGGCTCCAACCGCTACACCTATGGCTCCAGCAGTTGCTTCTGCTGCTACCAAAAAGGTATTAAAGATTAATGCTACTAAGAAAACCTTAAATGTAGGTAAAACATTTACATTGAAGGTTGCAAACGCAAAGAAAGTAACTTGGAAATCCAGCAAGACTGCTGTTGCTACTGTTTCAAGTAAGGGCGTTGTCTCTGCGAAGAAGAGCGGAACCGCTACGATTACAGCTACCGCTGATAAGAAGAAATTTACATGTAAGGTAACTGTTAAGAATCCTGCATTGACAAAGGCTTCCTTTGAAGCGAAGGATTATGTAGCTGGCGAATTTAACATGGTAATTCCAAAGGATTGGAAAGCAAATACTAATTCTGCACCAGGTGTAAACACTACCGTAATTGCGGGAAGTGAGAGCGTAATTATTGCTACCGATATGGTAACAGGACAGCCTGCAATGGATTACGCTTCTTTAAAAGATTCCTTAATGCTTACAACCACTCCTGAAGTCATTGCAACAAGTCTCAGTACATCTTTTGGCTTAACGGATACAAAGGTAACGGATTTAGTATTTGAAGACCACAAATCCCCTTTAGGAACTGCTGTTTCTATTACCTACACTATTGAGGGCACAGATTCAACAGGTGAATCTGTAAAGGTATATGCAAATGGGTATTTCTTAAGCATCAAAAACCGCTATATTCAGGTTGAGACGCTTGCCGACTCTATTGAAGAGGATTATCAGCAGGTCTTGGATATGGGTACTTATTTATTTGATTCAATGACGATTGTAAAATAATTAATGGTTTAATAAAAAGATAGGCATAAATGAAGAGTACTTCATTTTATGCCTATCTTTTTAAAATATCACACACACGGCAACAATCACAATCAACGTGCTCACCAATGTTCCAAGCAAATAATATTCTGCAAAATCCTTCTCTTTAGAAATTCGGTCATATCTTGCTATGGACTTTGCCGTAAGTACCAGACCAATAGCTGAAAACTGTGATATGGATATAAATATCAAAATGATAATCCTTTCAACTGTTCCAATAAATCTACCTGCATTAAGGTCATCTTTAATCTTTCTATCTTTCTTTTCTTCCTTTGGTTTATAGACAATTAACAGCTTTGAAATTACTATATTAGCTGGTTTATGTATTATCAATAAAGCAGTTACCCATCTTAGACATCCCATAGCAGATAATCCGGTAATGGCAAAAAAGGTAGGCACGCCATCTAACATACCTATACTGCCTTTGCTGATAATAAAATAATAAGAAATTATAATTAAACATAGAATATGCAAACACTGGTCCGCGAAAAAAATATTTCTTTCTCTAAGCTGTGATAATTTTGATTTCTTTTTTACTCTGATGACATAATAGTATTTCATGACATCAATCAGAAGATGCAACACCGCTGCAGTTATTCCAGCGATAAATATTTGCCAGGATATAATCGGTAATAAAACTACCAAAATAGTGACTCCGTAAGACAGGCCATGCAACCATACCCACCGAGCCGTATTTTCTTTCTTTTTTGCCATCGTTTCTGTCTGGGCATAAAAGTCCCCCAAAATATGCCCCAACAATAAAATCATAAAAACCTGTTTAAACATCTTCTCCCCTAATCTCTTGTAATGCTTTACTTATGGTATCCAGAGCCTCTTTATACGCATAAAACCGGCCAGCCGCAAGACTTTTTTGAACTGCTGGCTGCTTAATATTCAATCTTTTGGCTACCTCAGACTGGTTATCCTGGTGCTCCAACATATCCCAGATAATTTCACGCTGACGGTCAGTCCATTCTTCTTTAATGACTGAGCTCAAGGATAATATGGTATTGAGCATGTTCTCAGATGCCTGGTTATCTCCATCGATGCCAATTCGAATATCAGAAGCATTGGTCTGCTTGCGTTTTTCATTCTCTTTTAAGTACTCGATGGCTTCTCGAGCTTTGTAATAGCCCGGTCCATCGGCCCCTAGCGGCAATTTGCGGTTTATTTCTGTGGTAATTGCTCCTATCCCCACCCCAAAACGGATTTTGACAGGAAACATCTTGCGTTCGATTTCTGACATAATGAATATGGCGTCATCGCCGCAGGATAATAATCCCTGAAATTCATCCCCCAGTGTAATCATAAAATCAGAAGCAATGTCATCTGCATAGATACTGTTTATTTCTTCCAGCGTTTTTTTAAGTTTTTTCTGAACGTAGTTTCTGTCCTCAATTCTTTTGGATTGCTTGATATCCCCTATAATCGCTATATAAGGCTCATAAGGAAAGTAAAAATACATACTGCACCTCCATTCTTATAAAGACATTATATAACCTGTTTAACGAATAATCAAGAATTATTCGTTAAACAATAGATAATTCTTGATTATAACTTTTTATATGAATATTGATATATTATAACCCAAATTAGTTATAATAATTAATATGCTTTTCCCCAATAAACCATACTCTTAGCTGGCTTTCCACAGCAGACACAGGTATCTCCAACTTTTTCCTGCTCAAAAGGCATACAACGGGAGGTAGCACTGGTTTCTTCTTTTACTTTGTTTTCACAAGCCACATCACCACACCACATTCCTTTTACAAAGCCAGGCTTGTTGGCAATAATTTCTTTGAATTCTTCGTAATCCTTTGCCTGGTAGGTATGCTCTTCTCTATGGGCTTTGGCTCTCTCCAGCATTTCTTTCTGGATGGTTTCCATTAACTCACCAATCTTTGCCTCTACTTCATCCAAAGATACAATCATCTTTTCTCTGGTGTCACGGCGGACAATAACGCACTGGTTCTGTTCGATGTCTTTTGGTCCCAGCTCAATACGGGCAGGAATACCTCTCATTTCCTGTTCGCTGAATTTCCAGCCTGGACTCTTGTCGGAATCATCCACTTTTACGCGGAAATTAGAAGCAAGCTTCTGTCTTAATTCTTCTGCTTTTTCCAGTACGCCTTCTTTTTTCTGCATGATTGGTACTATCATCACCTGGGTTGGTGCCACTCTTGGAGGAAGTACCAGACCAGAATCATCTCCGTGAACCATGATAACGGCTCCAATCAAACGTGTTGTCATGCCCCAAGATGTCTGGTGTACGTATTGAAGTTTGTTTTCTTTGTCGGTATACTGAATACCAAAGGCTTTAGCAAATCCATCTCCAAAGTTATGGCTGGTTCCAGATTGAAGGGCTTTTCCATCGTGCATGAGTGCTTCGATTGTATAGGTTGCCTCTGCTCCTGCAAATTTTTCTTTGTCGGTTTTCCGTCCTTTTACAACTGGCATTGCCAAAATTTCTTCGCAAAAATCCGCATATACATTCAGCATCTGGATCGTTCTTTCTTCCGCATCCTCTGCGGTGGCATGAGCGGTATGCCCTTCCTGCCACAAAAATTCTCTGGAACGCAGGAATGGTCTGGTCTCTTTTTCCCAGCGCACTACTGAACACCATTGATTATAAAGCCTTGGCAGATCACGGTAGGACTGAATGTCATTGGCATAAAAATCACAGAATAAGGTTTCGGAGGTAGGTCTGACACAAAGTCTTTCCTGAAGAGGTGACAAACCGCCATGGGTTACCCAGGCTACCTCTGGTGCAAAGCCTTCTACGTGGTCTTTTTCTTTTTCAAGTAAGCTTTCGGGAATAAACATTGGCATATATACGTTTTCTACTCCGGTTTCTTTAAACCTACGGTCCAATTCTTTCTGAATGTTTTCCCAGATTGCATAGCCGGCTGGTTTGATTACCATACAGCCTTTTACACTGGCATAATCAATTAATTCCGCTTTCTTCACAACATCTGTGTACCATTGAGCAAAATCTTCCTCCATGGAAGTAATTGCTTCTACTAATTTTTTTTCGTTTGCCATAATTTAATTTCTCCTTTTTTATGCTGGATTACAGTAACGTCTTAATGAAAGGTTCGATTTGCCTTTTCTAAAGCTTCTTTCTTTTCTCTTACTGCTTTGCACAATTAAGTGAGCGACTTCACTTGCTTGCAAGAGTGAAATCAAAAAACCATTTAAAATTGCAAATATAAGATTTAAAACAAATAAAAAAAGCCTGTCAATCCCTCCAAAAGGGACCGAAGACTCGGCGGTACCACCCTTATTAACTGCTATAAATACAGTTCTCTCGTTTTCCGTTAACGCCGGAATCACGCTTCCGTTTCCGAAAGAAGCTCCAAGGCAGGTTCCATTTCCGTTCCATAAGAATCTTTCACCATTGATTCTCTCTCTGAGTTGGCCGTAAAGTGTACTAATCCTCTTCATTGCTTATGTGGTTCATTTAGGATGATTCTATTCCAGAATTGAGCAATTGTCAAGATATAGTTACTAAAAAATGGTTGACAGATATCGTTACTAAGAAAAATGGTTGACAGATATCGTTACTAAGAAAAAATGACATTTGTAACTATAAAATCTTGACGGTTTTGGGTATGATAGGCATATGTATTTAAAAATGGAAAGGAGTTTTACGCTATGAGACCAAAGACTTCCAATCTCCTGTGGGGATTATTTTTTATAATTTTAGGTGTTGGGTATGCGGGAAATGCTTTAGCTTTATGGCATTTCACAATACTTTTTGCGGGTTGGTGGACCTTGTTCATTATTGTCCCCTGTTTTATTTCTATTATTGAGAACGGTGCCAATACTGGCTCTATCCTCGGATTGATTATTGGACTGCTCCTTCTTTTGACCCAACAAAACATTTTGGATGGGGCCATTATTGGAAAATTGATTTTTCCTCTTATTCTGATTGTAGTTGGACTGGGGATTATGTTTGCCAGCTCCTTTAAAAGGATGCGGGGACCACGCCCCTCTCAGACAGAGTATTCCCGGATGCAGGAAGGAAACCGGAACTACTCCGCTACCTTTTCGGGACAAAATATCAATTGCGACAATCAGGTATTTGAAGGTGCTAATATGGATGCCATTTTTGGTTCCGTATGTCTTCGTCTGGAGCATTCCATTATCAGCCAGGATGTGGTAATTAATTGTAATGCGACCTTTGGTGGAATCGAAATTTTCCTTCCATCGGATGTAAATGTAAGGGTATCCAGTACCCCTGTCTTTGGTGGTGTCAGCAATCGGCGCAGGACTTATGTGAATGATTCCGCTCCCGTTGTGTATATCAATGCCACCTGCATGTTTGGAGGTGTGGAGATTAAGTGAACACAGGACAAAGGATCATCAAGCTTTTTGCCACTGTATTTGCTATTTTTCTAGCAATTGCCATTATTTGTGGAATCGTCGGCGGTGTCTTTTTTGCTTTTCAGATAACAAGTGGAAGTAACCCTGTTCGTCTAATTGAAGAGTTCACTAATGGTGCAAACAACGGCTCAGACTATGATTCAAATCATGATTCCGGCTATGACTCAGATCAGAATACAAACGGTTATTCTAGCAATTCCAGCACCAGCGAAACCTCAGACACGGATTTTGATTTTTCCAATGTATATACTGGTATTGAAATATTAGAGGTAGATGCTTCTATTCATAATGTTACCATTTGCTCCGGGGATGAATTCCGGGTTTCCGGAACGAATATGAGCACTCCTTGTTCGGTCGATGTGAACAAAGATACGCTCAAAATAGGAAATCCATCTTTCTCTGGCAGGACCTTTTCCGCCTGGATAGAGGACCTGCTCAAGGGAAATGCTCCAACTTTGCGGACCGGTAATATAATGATAACCATTCCACCTACTGTAACCTTGCGCACATGTACCGTTTCTTCGGGTACAGGACGCCTCCAACTGGAGGATATCCATGTGAAAAACCTGACTCTGGATGCTGGGGTAGGAAACATATGGGGTAGCGGCGTTACAGCCGATTACTTAGATTTGGACAGTGGTACAGGCACCGTTGAATTTAACAATGTCCTGTTTTATAACTCGGATATCGATGCCGGAACAGGTTCTGTTGAAATCGAGGGGCGTATGTTGGGCAGAAACATCATGGATTGTGGAGTAGGAACTATTTCTCTTTATTTACATGACCCAAAAGACTCCTATTCCCTCCACATCGAAAAAGGACTTGGCAGTATCCTTGTGGACGGCTCCTCTTATCATTCTGACCTGATTACCCGGGAGAATACGGATAACTCCATGCAGATTACAGGTGGGGTTGGCTTAATTAAAATTGACTTTTCAGAACCGTTTTAACAATCATCAAGGCAATCGGACCCAGGATAAAACCAAACAGACCAAACAGCTGTACCCCTGCGTACATGGACATAATGGTGTAAATTGGTTTAATCCCAATCTGGTTGCCTATTATTTTTGCCTCTACCCACTCTCTAATAACCTGGCAGATAACGAAAACAGTAAATAAAATAGCGGCATGCAGCCAATTTCCCTGAAAAAGCTTCACCAGACACCAGGGAATCAGCACCAGTCCGCTTCCAAAAATAGGCAGCGCATCAAACAGACTGACAAAAAGTCCAAGGAGTATTCCATACGAATTTCCAATCAGCAAAAATCCCGCTGAACAAACTGCAAACACAGCAGATATTATAATCAGCTGGCTTTTTCCATATGCCATGCCTACCTCTCCCAAACCTTTGAAAATAAAACCTCCATGTCGGCAAAGAATGGACTCTTCGTAAATAATTCGCAATTCCTCCATATCTTTTACAATCATGATACTACCCCAGATTATAATAAACAACACCCACATCAGAGTAAATATTTTTCCTATTTCTACCAGGGCATTGGTGGAAAACCCTCCCATGGCATTCTCCTGGAAACGAACTATCATTCCATCAACATGCTTATTAATATATGCATAGGTGGTTCCACCATCCACATAAAACAAATCATCACATTTGGAACAAATTTTCTCCATAGCCTGCCAGAATTGCTGTTCATAACGTGGCAGATTAGCAACCAGTCTTTGAAACTGCTCCATTCCCTTTTTTCCTATCGCAAAGAAAAGAACACCTAGAAACCCCAGTATCCCAATAAACAGGACCGGAAGACTGCACTTTTTTGGTATATTCCATTTCTTTTTTAATTTTGCTACCATTGGGTAAACCAGTTTTGCAAAAAAGTAGGAAAACAAAAAAGGAACCACAAGGGGCAGAAGATAACGAATACCGCAATAAACTGCCACTGTTGTTCCAATCATATACCATAAATCTTTTACATCTCTTTTCTCCAACATATTCACCTCACATACCCTAAAGTATTTGTAAGGTGCTGTTTTTTATGCAAAGAAATTTGTAAACGGTTCTGTCTTTGGTGTCTGTTCAAAAGATACCAGTTTCCCGGTTTTGGGGTGGGGAAATTCCAAATAGTGAGAATACAGCCCCATTTCATACCAGCCTTTTTTTGTTTGAAATTCCGAATTATACTTTGTGTCTCCCCATATTCCACCCAGATGGGCCGCCATCTGCACCCGAATCTGATGATGCCGGCCGGTAAGCAGCTCTACCTCCACCAGAGACAGTCCATCTTTTACTGCCTTCACCTGATATAAGAGCTCGGCTCTTTTTGCATCCTGCTTGCCGTTTCCAGCGCTACCTGAAGCATGTATGCCGGGCGCACGTTTACCTAAAGAAACAGCATCTCTCCCAGTTTCCTCAACATTCATCTCAACGACACAGGAAAGATTTGTTCTTGCATCTTTTGCCAAATAGTCGGTAAGCTGTACCCATTCATCTGCAGTCTTGTGGGTTCCGTCAAAGTTTAATACAACATAGTACCTTTTTTTCATTGCCCCTGTGCGAATGGACTCGCTTAGCCTTCCTGCCGCCTGTGCATGTTTGGCAAAGACCATAACACCACCTACCGGTCGGTCCAAACGATGTACTACACCAATATATGGTTGGCCACCTTTGGGATTTTGGCGGTAAATATAATTTTTCAGGTAATTTACCATATCATAATCGCCTGATTTATCACTTTGTGATGGGATTCCTGGTGGCTTTTCACATACCAGAATCTCCTGATCTTCATAAATAATCGGTATTTCTTTCTTCATTCCTGAGCTCCTGCCTGTGTACAAATATGCCTACCATATGCCTGCACTATCTTTAAATCAGGGGAGAATGAAATATCATTCTCCCCTTACTGCCTGTACTTTTCTTCTTATAAATATTTCTTCAAATCATCCACTTTATCCAGGCTCTCCCATGGAAGCGCCAGATCGGTTCTGCCGAAATGCCCATAAGCTGCAGTTTGCTTGTAAATTGGTCTTCTTAAATTCAGCATATGAATGATTCCTGCTGGTCGGAGATCAAAGTTTTCACGAATGATGTTTACCAGCTCATCATCCTTCACCTTTCCGGTTCCTGCGGTATCAACCATAACGGAGGTTGGCTGTGCTACACCGATGGCATAGGATAACTGAATTTCACATTTGTCTGCAAGTCCTGCTGCAACAATGTTTTTAGCTACATAGCGGGCTGCATAAGCAGCGGAACGATCTACCTTTGTGCAGTCTTTTCCGGAGAAAGCACCACCGCCATGACGAGCGTATCCGCCATAGGTATCCACAATAATCTTACGTCCAGTCAGTCCACTATCACCATTTGGTCCACCGATTACAAAGCGACCGGTTGGATTGATAAAATATTTGGTATTTTCATCAACCAATTCCTGTGGGATTACGGTATCGATTACATATTTGCGGACATCTTCATGAATCTGCTCCTGAGTAACTTCTTCTGCATGCTGGGAAGAAATAACAACCGCATTTACATGTACTGGTTTTCCATTTTCATCATACTCTACGGTTACCTGTGATTTTCCATCTGGACGGAGATATGGTAATGTACCGTTTTTCCGAACTTCGGTCAGCTTTCTGGTGAGCTTATGGGCCAGGGCGATTGGATATGGCAGATATTCTTCTGTTTCGTTTGTGGCATAGCCAAACATCATCCCCTGGTCGCCTGCTCCGATGGCTTCAATGTCTGCATCGCTCATCTGATGCTCTTTTGCTTCCAATGCCTTGTCTACTCCCATGGCAATGTCCTTGGACTGCTCGTCCAGAGCTACAATTACACCGCAGGTATTGGCATCAAAACCTTTTTCGGATTGGTCGTATCCAATTTGCCGGATGGTTTCACGAACGATTTTCTGGATATCAACATAGCCAGTGGTGGTAACCTCTCCCATAACCAGAACAAGTCCTGTGGTGATGGCGGTTTCACAAGCAACCCGGCTCATTGGGTCTTGCTCCATTAGAGCGTCTAATACGGCGTCGGAAATCTGGTCACAGATTTTATCCGGATGCCCTTCCGTTACAGATTCTGAAGTAAATAATAATTTTTCCATTTGTGCTCCCTTCTGCCCGCATTGGCGGGCAAACAAATCTATTTTACTATTTCCCTCCCAGAGGTTTTTTATCTGTGGTAGTTTCCACAAAACAGATGAAATCTAAACTTCCTGTAAGATAAAAAAGAGTCCGTTAAGACGGACCCGATTGTATGCAATCAAATCCTCTTATTGTTCGAATTGCCTGCGGCAATGTTTCGCTTAGATTGGCACCTTCCATTGCTGGGGTTGCCGTGGTTTCACAGAGCCTTAACTCTCCACCACTCTTAATAAGAGAAATAGTAATATATTCTGTTGTACGCTTAAAGTGTACTCTCATTTTCCCCATACGTCAAGAAATTTTTTCAGTTTGCAACTGCTTTCAGCCACTTAAACTAAGACCTTTTAAAACAGCTAAAACAACTTGAGCATATGCTTTAAGAGGTTAATTACAGCTAAAATTTCACAAAAAGTTTAGAAAGGTTCTATTTAGTTTACGTGTCAAGTCGGTAATTGTGTGGTATACTGTATGTAATAAGCAGGAAAGGATGGCCCATATGAAAATCAGGGAGCGGCTAGTTATTGCCTTTTTAATTATTATAACCATACCAATCATCTTAATTTCCGCAGTAGGAAGTGCCATTATCAGTCATCAGAAGAATGCCATTGAACAATCCTATGATGTAGAATCTAATACCATACAGATTCTGATTGATCCAATAAAGGTCTTTAACCGCCTTACCCGCGGTATCTTCAATTCCATTCAGACCCAGACGAAAAAGGACCCGGACCGTTTTGAAGATGCAGCTAATCTTGACGCCATCAACCAGGATTTGAAAAATAAATTCTCTTTTCTAGTGGTCAAAAAAGGCGAAAACTTTACTTATATTGGCAACGAGGAACAATATGAACACATCAAAGAGTACCTGCGCGGATTTGGTGCTGACAGTTCCAATGTGGATGGTGGTTTTTATGTAAATGGCAAGTATAGCTGCCTGATTAAACAGCAGGATTTTTATTATTCGGATGGAACTGAGGGCTGTATTTACATTGTAACGGCAACGGACACTGTCCTTCCTCAGCTTCGTTCTTCAGCCATTCAATTTATTTCATCCTTTATTATTATCATCTGCTTTACTGCCATTATTTTGATTCTGTGGATTTATCAGGGAATTATTCGACCATTAAATGCACTCCAGTTTGCCACCATTCAAATGCGGGATGGCAATTTGGATTATTCACTGGATATTGAGGACAGTGATGAAATTAGCGAACTTTGTAAAGATTTTGATCAGATGAGAATTCGTTTGAAAAAGCTTATTGAAGACCGAATTCAATACGAGGAGGATTCCAGAGAATTAATCAGTAATATTTCTCATGATTTAAAGACTCCTCTGACCGCAATTAAAGGGTATGCGGAAGGAATTATTGACGGAGTTGCCGATACGCCGGAGAAAATGGACCGATATTTGAAAACGATTTATACCAAGGCAAATGATATGACGGCTTTGGTAGATGAGCTTTCTTTTTATTCTAAAATTGATACCAATTCCGTACCTTATAATTTTATTGCCATTAATGTGAATGATTATTTTACCGATTGTATCAATGAATTAACGCTGGATTTGGAAGTAAAAAACATAGATTTAGGATACTTTAACTATGTGGATGAATCCCAGGAGGTCTGGGCCGATGTGGAACAGTTAAAGCGGGTTGTGAACAACATCATCGGAAACTCGGCCAAATATATGGATAAGTCCAAAGGAATTATTAATCTCCGCATTGAAGATGAACGGGAATATGTTAAAATTTCTATAGAGGATAATGGCAAGGGTATTGAAAGCTATGATACCGTAAATATTTTTGAACGGTTTTACCGGGCGGATTCTTCTCGTAATTCCTCTCAGGGTGGAACGGGACTCGGCTTATCCATCTCTAAGAAAATCATTGAGGATCATGGTGGATACATTGGGGCTTCTGGCAAGATTGGCGTAGGAACCACGATTTATTTTACATTGATGAAGCTTTCCTATGCTGAGACTGTGGAAGAAGAATCAGAGAACCCGTCAGAAAGCGGTGAAAAGGTTTCAAAGGAAACTAGATCTTTAAAGGAGATTAAGACCAAAGAAAGTAAAGGCAAAGAGAGCAAGGCCAAAGAAGTTAAGCCAAAAGAAGTTAAACCAAAAGAAGTTAAGCCAAAAGAAGTTAAGCCAAAAGAGAGTAAGGTTAAAGAGATTTGGCTAAAAGATAATAAAACGAAAGAAAGCAAAACAAAAGAGAGTATGCCTGCTGAGAGCAGTATAATTGAAGCCGATCTGACAGAATCGGCACAGAAAGCAAACGAATCCGAACGAAGTGAATTAAGTGAAGACAGATAAAAAGTGAAAGCAAGAGAGACAAACAAAAAAGTTAAACAGAAAAATAAAACGGGAGAAAGTAAGACGAAGGAGATCGGAAAATGAGCAAAATTTTAATTATCGAAGATGAACTGGCCATTGCAGAGCTGGAAAAGGACTATCTGGAATTAAGCGATTTCGAAGTATCCATCGAGACCAAAGGCGACGCTGGCTTGGAACGGGCTCTGAGTGAGGATTTTAATCTGGTTATTCTTGATTTAATGCTGCCAAATGTGGATGGTTTTGAAATATGCAAGCAGATTCGAAGTGAGAAAAACACGCCAATTATTATGGTCTCTGCCAAAAAAGATGATATTGATAAAATCCGAGGACTGGGTTTGGGTGCCGATGATTATATGACGAAACCTTTTAGTCCAAGTGAACTGGTTGCCAGGGTAAAGGCCCATCTTTCCCGCTATGAGCGGCTGATTGGCTCTGGTTCCAGGGAGGAAAATGAGATTATTGAAATCCGCGGATTGCGCATTGATAAAACAGCCCGGCGGGTTTATGTTAATGATGAAGAACGGATTTTTACTACCAAGGAATTTGATTTGCTTACTTTTCTGGCTTCAAATCCTAACCACGTATACACCAAAGAGGAGCTTTTCCAGGAAATCTGGGATATGGAATCCATTGGAGATATTGCCACTGTCACTGTGCATATTAAGAAAATTCGTGAAAAGGTAGAGGTTAACACTTCGAAACCACAGTATATTGAGACTATTTGGGGGGTCGGATATCGCTTCCGCATTTAGACTGCCCTGTTGTCTGGCAGCGTAATTCTCTGCCGCCAAATTAAGAGAAGCACTCCCCCTCAAAGGGATGCTTCTCTTTTATATTTGCATGCCCAGCTCTTTTTCTGCATTGGCGATAAAATCATTCATCAAATTCACCTGCTGTCGGTGTGTATGCCCCTGTTACCTCAATAACATTGTCGTCGGGGTCGGTCAGTTGAAAGTAGTAGTACGGGCTAACATTACACACATATTTAATTTTGGTGAGGTTATTTGAGATGTTAAGGCTTTTAACCCTTTCATATTCCCTCCGCAAATCTTCGTCCCAAAAATTCAGAACGAACTTATGAGTATTGGGAGCAAGTGCGATGCTTTGCAGGCTATCCATCGCTTCTGTACGTTCGCCTTTATGCACTACTTTGTCAGGATGTACGGCATCAAAATGACCGTTCATTATTGAAATATTGTGACCTTCAAAAACAAATTGGGCGAATCGGCTCATGTTTTTACAGGTTACAGGCATTTCAAGCAACTTTTCATAGAAATCTATTGTTTTGTCAAAGTCGTTTACTATCAAATATATTGAACCTAAATTCATATTATCCTCCTTGTACAAAATATAAATTTATTAACATCAAAACTGAATCAGTCTATTGGCAGAAAACAAAAAACTAACGTTGCAATATTTTCTTAAAGTCCATTGTATGAGAAAGAAGTAGCGTTGTCAATTTTAAATTTTGAAAGTCAAATTTTTTTGAAGAACCCCGAAACCCCTTCACTCTACGTTTCAGGGGTTTCGGGGTTCTTGTCAAAAGCCCAAAAGCTTAGTTACTTTGATTACTATGTCTACTTTGTTTAAACAGTACGGTTATACCGACAACAACGTATGCTTTTCATTAGGATTTCATTCCTGGAGCTGGCAGTAAGGCAGGTTCGAAATACGTTTCAGATCGATCACGGAAACAGTATCGAAGCGTTTTTGGAATCCATTTATATTGCCGGAGCCGATATTGGTGGTTCAAAGTTGGAGAGTTATTCAAAAAGCATTGAACGAAGCAACCAGATGCTTACATTACTAAATTCTGCTGTAGATATTCTGCGCAATAAGCATAAGCATGGAGAACAATACTATTGGATTTTGTACTACACATATCTTTCGCCGCAGCAGCTACAAAATACAGACGAGATTATCGAAAAACTTCAGCCCCATATTATGAATATGTCTCATCGTACTTACTACCGGAAACGTCCTTTGGCTGTTGAAGCTTTAAGTACAGTTCTTTGGGGATACACCTCAAAAGATTGTTTGGAGGTGTTAGTTCGATTTTTCCCAGAAAAATAAGTTATGGACAAGTTTATGTATAGGCACTCATAATGGTTAAAAAACCAAGGAGAGTGCCTAATTATGAATACTTTAGATAATCGCATTATGGAATACATGGAATATTGTCAATACAGGAAACGACTAGATAAGAAAACACTAAAAGCATATAAAATTGATATGGAGCAATATAACATTTTTTCTCAGAGCTCATCGGATTGTTTTTCCAAAATTGTTGTAGACAGCTACATAACCCATTTGCATAAGCAATATAAACCTAAAACTGTAAAACGTAAAATTGCAAGTTTAAAGGCATTTTTTTACTATATGAAGTATCAGGAATTGTTAATCGAAAATCCCTTTGATAAATTGGACATTCGCTTTCGCGAAGCAAAGCTACTGCCCAAAACAATTTCCTTTCATTCCATACAAGCCTTTTTATCAGAACTTTATGTCCAAAAGGAACAAGCAAAGTCCAAATACCAAGAACGTTGCTGTATCAGAGATATTGCTGTCATTGAGCTATTATTTGCTACCGGAATGCGTATATCGGAATTGTGTTCCCTAAAACCAACTGATATTGACTTTCAGAACAACAATATATTGGTATACGGGAAGGGAGCCAAAGAGCGAGTATTGCAAATTGGTAATCCAGACGTTCTTTCTGCTTTGCTTTTGTATCAGGAAACATTTAAAACTGATATAACTGAGTGTGGCTATTTTTTTGTAAATAGACTGCAGCATAAACTATCTGATCAGTCTGTCCGGTTTATGATAAACCACTATGTAAACCTTGCTGGAATTAACCAGCATATTACACCGCATATGTTCCGCCACTCCTTTGCCACTCTCTTACTTGAACAGGATGTTGACATACGATATATCCAACGAATGCTTGGCCATAGTTCAATTAGTACGACTGAAATCTATACGCATGTGTCCAATGTTAAGCAAAAAGATATTTTATTTAATAAGCACCCTCGAAATCTCATGGATGTTAATAAAGGATAATCCCTAATTATCCTTTATTATACACTCAAATGCCTATTTTTTCAACAAAAATACAACCTGATTTCTCCACAAGGTTCACGAATATTTATTTTGGAGTAATCAAGAATCGGATTCGCAAGAAATGTAGAAAACGAATCCAATATGTGCAATCAAGAACTGATTAGATAGAGACACTCCAAGTTGACTCTATTATTTCATAAAACCAAGGTTAGCGGGAACGGTAAGTTATTCATCGCTTACTTGTAGTGATAGGTTAGTAGCTGAATTAAAAGAAAAAACGCCGATTTTCAATGAAAAAGAGCGATTGAATATTATAGCGTCAATTCGTTATGTTGATTACGCATTTATTATAGATGATACTGATAAGAGGAAAATTTGGAATGAGTATCATTTTAATCGAGTTTTTCATGGTGGAATCGAGGCAAAATACAGAAATCACGAAATTAAAAACCGCCAAGAACTAGTGTCTTTAGGAGTAGAATTTGTGTATTTTGACAGGTCTGCTGAAATATCAACATCAAATTACATAAATATTTTTCTTGCTCTACTATTATACTTCATATGTTCTCCTTTTCAATTAGAAAATACGATATCCCGCCACCTTATCCGCCAACAGATAAGATAGACTAACCATAACACAGGAAACCAGGGATTTGAACAGCCCTACTGCTGCACCAACGGAAAATTGTGCTTGCTCCAATCCAAGCCGATAAACGTAGGTATCAATAATATCACCTGATTCGTACTCGACGGGTGAATATAAGTTATATATTTGATCAAATCCTGCATTCAGCACATTTCCAAGTGCCAGAACCGTCATCAGAACAATTGTCGGGGTCAAGAGCGGTAGGGTAATATGTAAGGTCTGTTTCCACCGTTTGGCACCATCTACCATTGCCGCCTCATAGAGCCCCGGATCTATTCCGGTCAAAGCCGCCAGGTAAAGCACCGTTCCAAACCCAAAGCCTTTCCAAATACCCGAGACAATCATAGTCCAGGGAAACACATTTAGATTTCCAAGAAAATTAATACTATCCACGCCAATGGAATTTAATGCCCGGTTTATGATGCCAACCGATGCCAATATATCCATTAATATTCCTGCCATAATAACCCAGGAAAGAAAATTAGGCAAATATACCAAGGTTTGAAAAAACCGTTTTATCTTACTATTCATTACTTGATTTAGCAAAAGTGCGACTCCTACTTGGACTATAACTCCACCAATGATAATCTCCTTCCATTTGCAATGATTAGAACTAGCCCTCTAAGAATCTTCCTGACTATTCCTCTGCTCATAGTGGCTTGGTCACAGGTATATTGCTTAAAGTATCGGGAGCTTTCGGCTTTCCCGGCTGTGCTCTGTTCTTTATCTTGACTTTGTTGCGCACTAATATTTGACCATATGCAACCGGCATTATACACAAATATTTGACCATGCGTTTTATATTTATTTAGTTACTTTGTACACTAGTATTTGACCATTTTTTATGCTATTATGATTTTAGGAAGAGAGGTGTTATAATTGTCAATTTCATATAATAAATTATTTAATCTATTGGAGCAAAAGGGCATTACCACCTATTATCTACGCCAGAACAAGATAATGGGACAACAAACTTATTACAACCTAAAAAATGGAAAAGGGAAACTTGGCAATGAAACCTTAGAAAGTCTTTGCAAATTATTAGAATGTCAACCCGGTGACCTTATGGAATATATTCCAGGAGATGAATAATCCGCCATAACCTGTTAATCATTTAAGTAAATGCCTTTATCCGCATTGAGGGCAGAAAGGAAGTGTTTTTATGAGTAATAAAGAACTGGCCAAAAACTTAATAGACCAGATACCAGAGGGAAAGCTCCTTTATATCATCCCTTACCTACAGGGAGCTGCTTTACCCGATGAAATGCCAAATGCTGAGTCAATGGAAGCCTTTGCCGAACTGGAAAGTGGCGGTGGCCATAAGTTTTCAGGTAGCACCGAGAATCTATTTGCCGAACTGATGGAGGATTGACTATGCTTGATGTACGATATTCTACCAAATTCAAAAAAGATTTTAAAACCTGTACAAAGCGAAATTATAAAATGCAACTCTTACAGCAAGCTATTGATACTCTTCGGGTTCCGGAGCCGCTTCCAGAGAAGAATAAAGACCATGTTTTAGTTGGTAACTATGTCGGATATAGAGAATGTCACATGGAGCCGGACTGGTTGCTAATTTACAAGCAAACAGATGATGAATTATTATTACATCGAACCGGCACTCATGCTGATCTGTTCGGTATGTGACCTAATTATCTTGAATAAACTGGGCGTTGCCAGAAATAGCAGCGCTTTTTTCTTGGCCTGCTGCTGTCTGGCAAAAGGAATTTCCGCCACCAAATACAATCTCTATTCCAAAACGAACGAATCCGCTACTAGACAATATCCAAATAGCTCAATGCTTGTCTCTGTTGTATTTCCAAACAAAACGTTCGGAATACTGCCAATGAACCAGCCAGGCTTTACCATACCCATCCTTTTCGCCATCAGTGTCGAATACCCCAGCATATTCTTTATTCTGCTTGCCATTGATGGTTAACGCACAGCATAGAATTAATGAAAGAGCTCTTAATAAAAGCTTCACTGTTGAAAACATATTATTTTTTACAAATTATATAATTTAAGAATTCGGCTTTTCTGGATTTGATGCAAATAATGATTTGACTGTAAATATGCCATTTTCAGATAAGGATTTAACCCCTATTGCTAAGCAGATTTGTAATCTATCAGCCTCCATTATTAATGACATATTTAATTGGAGTTTAAAAGAAGTAACACCCATTATGAAATATGAAAACGGAAAATTCATTGGAGATTGGAAAATATCTAATTTATTTGAAGCAATGTATTTTGAATTATATATCGCGTTCTCACAAGATGTTTTGATAAAAAAATGTCCCTGCTGTGGAGCCTACTTTGAAATCTCTAAAACCAATAGTCGTAAAATATATTGCTCTGATATATGTAACGATCGCATGGCTCAACGTCGACGTAGGGAAAAACAAAAGAAGAGTGAAAAGGAGCGTGATTAAATGGCCAGTATTAGAAGACGAGGCAATACATATCAGATTACAGTTTGTAAAGGACGGGACATAAACGATCATACTGGGAAGGAAATAATTTTTTATTTACCCAGGACAATGGAAAGCAGATGGATATATCCACACCAAATCATGTATTCAAGAAAATCATCCACCGATATAACGAAACAGTTGAAGAAAAAGACAAATTACCAGATATTTCTTTACATGGCCTACGGCATACATCAGCAACCCTGTTGATTGCACAGAACATAGACGTTCGTACGGTATCAGGTCGGCTGGGACATGCTGACACATCAACTACTATGGATATATATGCCCACGCCTTACAAAAGCAAGATGAAATTGCTTCTCAATCCCTAGGCGCTTTGTTCCACAAAAATGCATAAATTTTTTAATTGGTAGTCAAATGGTAGTCAAAATCAAAAAAGAAGCACCCCCATCAAAAGGAATGCTTCTTTTTATTTTGCTCAAAGTCTCTATTTTCAAGGCTTTGTTGCCCCTGCCAAGGAATCGATGCGACGGGATTCGAACCCACGACCTCTGCGTCCCGAACGCAGCGCTCTACCAAACTGAGCCACGCATCGTTGTATAGTAAATATATTTAAAAAGCGTATGGTAATTTGCAAAGATATTTTACCACACGCTTTTTAAATTGTCTATCCATTTTCATTTCAGTTTGAACTTCTCAGTTTCCATTCCAGTTTCTAACTTCGCTCCGTATCCAATCAGCCCATTCTTGAATGCCTTCACCGGTTCTGGCGGAGATTGGAATGATTTTTATATTTGGATTGAGCTTTTTTGCCCGTTCCTTACATGCCTCTAAATCAAAATCAAAGTGTTCTAGTACATCTATCTTATTAATTAACAATACATCCACAATGGAGAACATCAATGGGTATTTTAATGGCTTGTCGTCACCTTCGGGAACGCTTAAAATCATTGCGTTTTTGGATGCTCCTGTGTCAAACTCAGCTGGGCAAACAAGATTCCCCACATTTTCTAAAATGGCCAGGTCAATCTCTTCGGTTCCCAAACCTTCCAGACCTTGTCTGGTCATCTCGGCATCCAGGTGACACATGCCGCCGGTGTGAAGCTGAATCACTTTTGCACCCGTCTGGGAAATGGTATGGGCATCAACATCTGAATCAATGTCAGCTTCCATGATGCCTATCTCCATTTCGTCCTTTAATGCCTGAATCGTCTGAACTAATGTGGTTGTCTTCCCTGAACCAGGTGAGGACATAAGGTTCAGCAAAAAGGTCTTTTCCTTCTTTAGCTCTTCTCTAAGTTCACTTGCCTGTTGATCATTGTTTGCAAAAACACTTTGCTTAATTTCCAATATTTTAAATTCTTTCATTTACAGTTCTCCATTTCATCAATCTATTTTTGTAAATTTGAAGCAAATTGCATAATCCTTATCATATTGATTTAAAATTTAGCATCTTTTAGAAATAAAGTCAACTTTCATTTATTATTTACAGATTACTTTTCCCTTATTATTTGAAGCCCAAGAATTATTCATCGCTTTTTCGCTAATTCAAGTAGAATTTATCTCTTTTGGTTTTATGTTTGTTTTTTTTTGAATTTATCTTTTTTTATTTATACAAATTTTATAAGTTTTTTACTATTTTTTTGAAATTCATATATATGTATTGAATTCTCTCTTTTTATGTTGTATAATACACAATATAACGTTGATTATTTTCGATTGTATTCCGCCAGTTTTGTTATACACGAATCGGAATTATTTTTTCGAAATGTTCACAAAATAGTACAAAGGAGAAAGCAATATGAATAATTTGAAAATTGGTGTTAAGTTAGCATTAGGGTTTGGAATTGCTGTTTTGGCAATTGTTTTTTTAGGGTTATCCAGTTATTCCAGTGTTGGAAAGCTGAATACAGGGCAGGATGATATGTATATATGCGGAAAAAGTCTTGCGGCAATTAGTGACACAGATTCTGAGATGAGAAATATTCGTACGGCTGCAATGGGACTGATAAATGAATCATTAATAGATGATACACAAATATATATGGATCAAATTGCAAACGCATTTAAAAAAATTGATGAAAAGCTTGCAGAGTATGAAACATATTTAAATGGAAATGCAGAAGATACTGCAAATTTGCGTGATTTACAGACCAAAATTGCAACATTTAAAAGTGAGCTTGCCCCGATTGAAGAGGCAGCCCTAGTAAACGATTATGTTTTGGCTGAAGAGATAGCCTTTGACAGTAATGGTTCTTATGCAGCTGCTAGAAATGCAGCTTTCGACCAAATGCAGGTTATGTTGGAATGGAATGTTAATTCAATGGAAAATGCCGCAATTGCTGGTACCTCCACTTATAATGGTTCGGCAAAAACGATTATCAGCATTATTGCATTTGCAATTATTCTTTCTGTTGGTTTCGCCATTATTATTACTGTTGGTATTACTGCGGGTATGTCACAAATGCAGAAACTGGCTCAGAGCATTGCAAACGGTGACCTGTCCGTGCAGTTTAACACGAAGCTTTTAAAGAGAAAAGATGAAGTTGGTAAGCTTTCCAATGCTATGAACGAAATGAAGAACAATATGAATAAAGTTATTGGAGAAATCGTGGTTTCCAGTAAAGAGCTGCTTGATGTATCCAACATTTCCAACGCAAAGTTTGTCGAATTGAATGGCTTTATCCAAGATATTTCTGCCGCTACGGAAGAGCTTTCTGCCGGAATGGAAGAAACCGCTGCTTCTTCAGAAGAATTAAATGCTACTGCAATTGAAATTGACAATGCGGTAGAAGTTGTTGCCTCACGTTCTCAGGATGGAGCGAGAATGGCTGGAGATATAGCTGGTCGCGCACAAAACTTAAAGAAAAACTTTACCCAGGCGAAGGATACTGCTGATAAGACCTTTGTAACGATTCAGGGTAGCTTATCTGAATCTCTTAATGATGCAAAATCAGTAGAGCAGGTTAATACATTGGCAGATGCTATTTTAGGGATTGCCAGCCAAACCAACCTTTTGGCGCTTAATGCTGCTATTGAAGCCGCCAGAGCAGGCGAAGCCGGAAAAGGATTTGCGGTGGTTGCGGATGAAATCCGTAACTTGGCAGAAAGCTCCAAGGACACCGCTACCCAAATTCTGGAAATCGCAAATATTGTTGTTAAATCAGTAGACTCCTTAATTGGTGATGCAAACCAACTCCTTGACTATGTAGAGAAAGATGTAAGCAAGGATTATCTTTCCATGTTAGATGCAACCGATGATTACAGCAGTGCTGCAAGAGATGTAGATGATATGACAACTGATTTAAGCTCTACTGCGGAAGAGCTTCAAGCTTCTATCCAGGCTGTAGTGACCACCATTGATGAAGTTGCCAGAGCTGCTAATGAAGGCGCTACCACTACTGCCACAGTTGCTGAACAGGTTGGCAGGATTGCAATAAACGCCGATGCTGTTATGGAAAATCTGAATACTACTAAAGATACCGCTGTTGCTTTAGGAGAATTAGTGAAAGGATTTAAGATTGATTAATTTCTTTCTGAATTAAATGAATGCCTAATTAAATGAATGCTTGATTAAATGAATGCTTGATTAAAATACAGAAACTGCCGCAAAGAATTTAATATAAAGATTCTTTTTGCGGCAGTTTTTGAAATACTTCATAAACGTTTTCTATCAGAATAATTAGAAGCTGTTTATTCTAGGAACAATTAATCCCTTTACTCCGGGAATAACTAAGCCGTTTGCTCTGGGAATAATTAAGCTGTTTTTATAGAGATAATTATATTGTTAATATTGGAAAACAGGTTTAAAATAAAAAACAAGAAGAATAAAGGAGGTTTACTAATGAATGTTACAGACGCCATTCTGAAAAGAAGGAGCATTCGTAAATTTAAGGTTGGTGCTGCTATTCCACAAGAACATTTAGAGCAGATTTTGACTGCTGCCATGATGGCACCATCCGCATGCAATACTCGCCCTTGGAATTTTGTGGTAGTGAAGGACCGGGATAAGTTAAATGAGATTATGACGGTGCAACCCTATACTTCTATGCTAAAGACAGCTTCGCTAGCCATTGTGATTTCCGCAAAGCCGGAGGTTCAAAGTGGCATTTCGGCGGGATATTTTCCGCAGGATTGTGGTGCTGCTACTGAGAATATTTTATTGCAGGCCCTTGAGCTTGGTTATGGCTCCTGCTGGTGTGGTGTATATCCTAATGAAGAGCTGATGGTGAAGGTACAGCAGATACTGGCAGTAGAATGCACACCCTTTAATATCATCGCCCTGGGCATTGCGGATGAAGAGCCAGGTGCAAGAGGGAACTTTGAGCCCGAGCGGGTTACTTATATTGGGTAACTTTGATGGAGGCTGAAATTACCAAAAGAATGAAAAAGGGTTGAAATGAATACAAATCGAAATGGTCTCGTCTTTAATGCAAAAGACAAGACCATTTCTTTAATTATAAAAAGTAAATTAGCGATTCAAATTTTGCAAATCAGCCCAATTTTTCTGCTTATACATACTTCTTTGCTGGACGTATTGCATTACTAACATGCAGTGCTTTCCATACCACTACAGAAATGGCAAAGTCTACCATACTGTGCACTACTGTGCCTACACCTACCAAAAGGATAACGGAATTGAAAAATCCGTTGGTATAGTAAGCTGCGTTCATACCATCGCCAAAAAAGAATACAGTTACGATTAATACCTCACAAACAGCGTGGATTACACCGATTAATAGCGAAAATATCGTGGACTGAACTGGGGATTTTAAGATAGCTGGCATCTTTTGTAACACCCATGCTCCGACAAAAGCAAATACAATGTGAGTGAGGGCACGCAGAACGATTACGATTGGAAATCCTCCCAACAGGAATCCAAGGGTTGTTCCTAACGAAACGGCTACTGCAACAGCTGGTGAAATAAACATGGCTATCATAATAGCCACATGACTCCCAAGGGTAAAGGATGCTGGTGGCAAAACCAGCTTAACCGGGGAAAACATGGGGATTACGATACCTACGGCACAAAGTAGTGCTGCGATTACTACTTTTGATAGATTGTTTTTCATACATTACTCTCCCTATAATTGTGTTTTTATTTGTTAACGGTTTACAAATTTGTTTTAGTGTCTTTTCCACTGACAAGACACTTGCAAATACAATTATACTGATTTCGTTTTGAATGTCAACCTTATATTCAATTTTTTTATATACGACTGGAGGCGTTGTCACAGTTCCTTGTCTGTATCATTTATTTTTTTAAGATTTTTCTTTTATAAATGCCTGTTGACATTTCAACTAAACAATATTATAATAATAGTAACCATTATCGTTATTAAGAAAGGAATTAATATTATGAATGTAAATACATTTAGGAAACTGTCCTATGGCGTATATGTAATCAGCACATGGGATAATAAAAGACCAACTGGCTGCACTGCCAACAGTTGCATGCAGATCACCTCATCTCCAGCCACTATCGCAATCAGTATCAACCACGATAACTATACCAACCAATGTATTGTAGAGAGCGGAAAGTTTTCCGTTTCCATTCTATCAGAAAATTCCGACCCAGCCATTATTGGGAATTTCGGGTTTCAATCGGGAAAAGATGTAAATAAGTTTAGCAAAGTCCAGTATCAGATTTCAGGTGGACTTCCGGTCATAAAGGATTCTTGTGGTTATATTGTCTGCAATGTGATTAACAAGATGGAAACAGCTACCCATACCGTTTTTTTAGGTGAAGTGGTTGACGCCGAGGTTTTCAATGACGATGATGCCATGACATATGCTTATTATCATAAGGTGATAAAAGGGAAGAGTCCCAAGAATGCACCTACATATATTCCTGAGGAGAACGTAACTAAGACTTCTGATGGCAAAAGATATGTTTGCCAGGTATGTGGCCATGAGCATGAAGGTGATATGCCCCTGGATTTTGTTTGTCCGATTTGCGGGGTTGGGAGCGATAGATTTAAAGAGCTTTAACTTAAGTTTTTTATTCGTCTATTTGCCCTCTCATATCTAGTACTTCGTCCATTTATTACAGAACGCAAATGTCGAAGGCAGATAAAATCCCTCAAGACATCCCCGGAGATTTTATCTGCCTAATGATTTAACAATAATTTAACTACTTTCTAACTTTTTTCTCAAAATACTCTTCTGCTTTTCAATCAAGACTACATCTGCTGTAATAATCGGATGTAGCTAAAATTTAACTTCTAAAAACCCTTCTCACCCAAATCATCTAACATGATGAAATTTAGACATAATCTAATACATCAAGGAATAAATAGTTGATATATTCGCAGAGGACGATTTTTCGAGAGTGCAAATGCAAAAACGTAGGAAGCGGGCTATGCTGAGGCTTTTTCATTTGTGCTATCGGGAAATCAGACCAGCGAAGATGTCAATTATTTATTCCTCGATGTACTAGTGTGCTGTATCATTCATCTTTAGCTAAACAGTGCTGAATATTTTTGTCAGCTGCAAGGCGGAAGATGGAGGCGTAGTGGGCTACGCTGACTGATGACAACGCGGCAGATGGCAAAATAGGCAGTGCTGTTTAGCTAATTATGAATGATACAGCACACTAGCTTAGCAGTCTGTCGCTTTTCTGAATACTAATGCAATAAAAAATGCAGACATTTTTCACATCTGCATTCTTTGTCTTCTTATTTGATTAGGCTGCTAATAACACGAAGTCTTCATCATGAGCATAGCTATCGGAATACTGGTTCATAATAGATGCATAATCCTTAGCCATTGCCAGATAATACTTATCTAGGAAAGCATTGATTTCTTCTGTGCATTCTCTTAAAGTTTCTTGGCTGTTGCTTTCCCGATATTTTCTTGCCATACGGTGAATCATTATAGTAAATGATAACTTGTTCATCTCTGGTTGTCTTGTAATTAAATCCAATGTTTGTTTTTCTGTAATCTTCATAATATTCCCTCCATTTTGCTTATATGCCATTCACTTTTCGTGTTGTTTTCTATTTGTTTTGCTTCTTGTGTTTAATATATCACCTTTTAATCATGATGTCAATAGCTTTTTTAAATTTTTATTATTTTCATCTAAACCCGTTAATTTTCAAATTAATTTCCACCCCTCTATACTTCCAAGTGGAAATTACTCCAAGAAATATCATAGGTGGAAATTACTCTGACATAAAATCTCCTTTTCTTGTATAATCCAATTTGTCATGTTCCTACATACGAGGA
>JAVBLX010000184.1:0-6852 GCA_031553075.1 Acetivibrio sp. | reverse complement strand
ATTCGCTGGTCTGATTTCCCGAGAGCACGAATGAAAAAGCCTCAGTGTAGCCCGCTACACCTACGTTTTTTCATCCGTACTCTCGAAAAATCATCCTCACCGATTGGTCCAGTTATTTAGAAGATGGTACACTAGGAGATACATGGCAAGAAATATTTAGCCGTCCTAATTTGCAATACAATCTGATGCGGGAAAGGTAGATAAAAATGGACCAGAATTCACCAAAATTTCACTTTACAACCACAATGGAAAAAGAAGATTACAAGCATTATTTGAATTTTATAACCTTTCGAAAATCCAAGACCACATGGCTGAGCCTGACTGTGATTGGGACTATTTTGTGCTTCTTTTTGTGTTCTATTTTGAGCCTAAGTGGATTGGGAACCATTGCCAGTGTCTGGCTGTTCTCCGTCCTCCTTTCTACCTCCTTTCTCCTGCTGAAAATTAACCGTCAGGTAAATTCCCTATTTGGAGTAGATTCTATAAAACCAGAAAAAGCATTTAAAGCAGAGCAAACCGTTACTATATATGAAACCTATCTTACTGCAAGTAACCGGACAAAAGAAGGCAAGACCTCCGTTTCTTATGAAGATTTTAATAATATTTATGAAAGCAACCAGTACCTTTTCTTTTACTTTTCCCCCGGTCTTGCCTCCCTTATCCGAAAAAAGGACATTCCGCAGGAACAAATAATACCCCTCACCCAGTTCTTACAAGAAAAACTGAGCAAGAGGTATCATAATATATAATTTTACTTTAAACAAAGGGAATCGCTGGTTATTCAGAAAACAATGTACTCAATTATTCAATTATAGTACCGGTTTCACCCTCCATACTTCTTGCTGCTCCCTCCAAGGAAGTAATAACTGCTTTTCTGCCAAGACCAGAGGACACGAACTCAACTGCAGCTTCAATTTTTGGAAGATCTCTACCCTCTTCAAAATGACCTTCGCTGATATATTGACTTGCTTCAGCAACTGTTATTTTCTTCAAAGGCAATTCATTTTCCTTTCCAGTATTGATGGTCAAAAATTCTCTTTTTGTGAGAAACAATACGGCCTTAGCCTCCAACATCTGTCCCAGTCTTGCAGCCGTTGCATCTTTTTCAATAATAGCACTGGCCCCTTTTAGCCGAGTACCCTGTTCCAGTACAGGTATGCCGCCACCACCAGCCGCAATTACCACCTGGTCTGCATCCAGAAGAGCTTTAATGGAATCAATTTCATATATCTTGGTAGGTTTTGGAGAAGGAACAATCCGGCGATAGCCACCTTCTTCCTTCACAACATAATTTCCCTTTTCTTCTTCTTTTTTGGCATCCTCTTCGTTCATTAATCTTCCGATAACTTTGGAAGGATTATTAAATGCCTTATCAAAAGGATCTACCTGAACCTGTGTAATTACGGTACAAACCGGCTTATAAATCCCTCTATTAAGTAGCTCCGTACGAAGCGCATTCTGTATATCATATCCAATGTATCCCTGACTCAACGCACCACATACTGACATAGGCGCAGACGTAAAGGATGGTTCCAAACGGCTGAACTCTGTAAGGGCCGTATGGAGCATACCAACCTGAGGACCATTACTATGAGTAATAACCACCTGATATTTTTCTTCAACCAAATCCGCAATGGCGGCAACTGCAATTCTAACATTTTTCTGCTGCTCAGGTAAAGTGGTTCCAAATGCATTTCTCCCTAATGCAACAACAATAATATCCTTTTTCATAGGACTACCTCTCTTCCGTTTTTGCTTTATTTAATGTTATCGTAAATGCATTAGAAATTCAAGTAACTTCTTTATATCTAAACAATTTTTCATTAACATTTTGTTCAAATATATTTAGACTCCTAAGAGTTCTGGTTACGTATATATTTTTGATATTCTGTTCCCCAGACTGATATAAAATCCATCAAAATACGTATTTCGCTTCCTAAATCAGATAATGAATATTCAACCTTGGGAGGTGTTTCAGGGTAAATCGTTCTAATGATAACCCCATCACTTTCCATTTCCTTCAAATTTTCTGTTAAGACTTTATGAGAAATACGGGATAATCGTTTTTGTAGTTCATTAAATCGCTTTGGATTATTTAACAATTCACTAATAATCAACAGTTTCCATTTACTTCCTATAACTTTGAGTGCTGTTTCTACCGGGCAAATTGGCAGTTCTTCCTTCGTCATCATGCTTGTCCATGCTCCTTTGGTTACCTTTAAGTTACCAACGCACATGAAAGTGCGCTCTTCTATTTTCTTGCAATATATATTATACTAAAAGCAGTCATATTTGACAAATAGAAGGAGGATGCAAAATGTCAAAAAAAGATTTAGGTGTTAAGCTCGCATTATATCCAAATCCACTGCTATTAGTAGGAACATACGATGATTCCGGAAAACCTAATGTTATGACCGTTGGTTGGGGCGGTATTTGTAACAGCAACCCGCCTTGCGTCGCAATTTCAGTAAGAAAAGAAACAAACACCTATCAAGGCCTGATAAAAAGAAAATCTTTTACCATTAATATACCGAACGAGAAATTTATTAATGAATCCAGTTATTTTGGCACAGCTTCAGGAAATAATGTTAACAAATTTGAAGAAACAGGTCTTACCCCTGTAAAAAGCGAATTTGTGGATGCTCCATATATTGAAGAGATTCCACTTAATCTGGAATGTGAAGTTATTCAAATAGTTGAAATTGGATCTCATACCCAATTTATCGGACTAATTAAAAATGTAAAAACAGATGATTCTTTTGATGAACAATCACCTTTAATTGAACAATTAAACCCCATCATCTATGCCGTTGGAGATAATCATCAATATTATACGATGAGCAAAAAGTTAGAAAAACCAAATATTAAAGGAATGAAACTAAAATAGACGACAGCATTGCTGCCACTCATCAAATAGAAAAGTTCTCTGTTTTAGGCAAAAATTATTTGGAACTGTTAGGGGCTCAGGACGCAATATCATGACATTGGGTCCTGAGTAATTGCCCTTATTTTGTATAAATACGCATTTCCTTTTTTTCCTACCCGTTCTACTGTCCCTACATGATACAAAATATTCAGAGCCAGACTGGCCATACCATTATTTATTTTTCCCGCCTTTTGATAATCCTTAACACTAAAAACATCTGGAAGTCCAACTGGAATCAACTTTAGATAATCCTTAGCATTATCTATAAATAATTCATCCACAATCTCCAGAGGAATTCGGTCAAATCGGGTTGAGCCTTTTTTCTTATCCTGGCTCCATCCGTTTAAAAGGCGGCTTTCCTCTACGTTCATAAGAATCATATGAAGCCTCAAACGGGGATGTACCAGATAACTCTTAATCCGATAGAGCTCACGGAACGCCATAAGATAATTTCCCATCTTGGGCGACTTCCTCCGTTTGCTTACTTCCCCCGTTTCTTCATCAATCCAGCATAACCATTTTATGTATGGAATGGGATACACTACTGTTACATATCCCCGCTCCAAGAAAACATCCAACTTTCTTCGAAGGGTATTGAAATTCCTGGTCTGAATCTCAATCACCTCATCCTCCCTTGCAATATCTGCGAAAAAGCCCTCCACTTTAATTTCCTGATACTGTTCATTCGGCTCCAGATAGTTTTTTAAGACAGCATGCACCGTTTTTTCTCCCAAGATGCCTATCTTTTTTCGCTCACGCTCTTTGTCAATAATTTTATCACACGCGCTTTGAAATAATTTCTTATCCATAATTTATCCCGATTCATATTTCATTTACGATTTATATTTCATTTACGATTTATAAATAAATTAGTTTCCGATTCACGTTTCCTAAAAATACTTTTAACTAGTGTGCTGTTTAGCTAATTATGAATGATACAGTACACTAGTCAGGCTAATCAACTTTTAATTAATATCTTTCAGTATAGCATATAACTTCTGAATTCGAAATATTTTCTTTTGTAACTTGCACGTTATATACACCAAATAGATATCCGTTCATACTTTAGTGCATTTCCATGCGTACTCTCAAAAGATTGCGGTGGTAAATAAACAAGTTATTTGTTTTTCTCTGTACTTGGCAGACTGATTCGGAAAAACCTGCGTAAAAGCTGTTTAGAATCAAATGGTACTAACGGATAAATATAGCTTTTCCCTGCAACTGTCTTATTACATACGATTGCTATTCCTGTAAGAGCAATCCCGGCAATAAATCCATACAAATTAAAAAACTGTGTTAATATCAAAGTAATAATTCTCATGAATTTAAAAGCATACCCCAGCTCAAAACTTGCCTGCGTATAATTAGCAATTGCCACAAAAGCCATATACAACATGACCTCTGAGTTGAACCAGCCTGAACTAACCGTATAGTCACCAAAAATAATTGCAGCAACCACACTAAGTGGTGTACTTAGCATACTGGGTGTATTTAACGATGCCAGCCGCAGACCATCTACTGCAAACTCAAGCAACAGAAACTGCACCACAATCGGTATATTAATAGGATCCTTAATAATAATAAACTTAAGACCTTCTGGTATCCACTGCTGATTTTGCATCAAAAGCAGAAACACCGGAGCAAGTAAAAGAGCCCCAAGATCAATCGCAAAGCGGGAAAGACGTAAATAAGTTCCGGTAACTGGTGGAAAATAAAAATCATCTGCCTCTTCAATAATATCAAAAATAGAACTGGGAATAATAATAACCGATGGCGAATTATCCACTACAATAATAATATTGCCTTCTAATATAGCCGCTGCTGCTGAATCGGGTCGTTCTGTGGCTTTGAATTTAGGAAAGGGATTAAGCCATTTGTGCTGATATAAACATTCCATCAAACTTTCCTGATTCATCGTTAAAGCATCAATCTTAATTCCCTCAATTCTGTTCTTAATATCCTCCAAAAGCTTCTGATCCACCCGGCTTTCCATATAGGAAATTACCACATCTGTCTTGGAACTTGTCCCTATGGAAAAGCTCTCCATAATCAAATCCTCTGCACGAACTCTGCGGCGAATCAGTGCCGTATTAAATACAATGGTCTCAACAAAACCATCCTTTGAGCCTCGCATTACCTTCTCTTTATCCGGTTCTGATACACTTCTAGCCGGGTAAGTACGGAAATCGATCCCAATAATCACATCATAACCATCCACCACCAGGCAGGGTACACCTGACAAAAGGAACTTAATAAAGCTCTCTTTCTCCTTAATTAAATCTACCTCACCATAGGAAAGAAATTTTTTAGAAAACTCATATGCAGAAACTGGCATATCCTTTTCCTTAATCGCCATAAAAGCCTGCATTAATCTCTGCATAATTTCATCTTTAGTAAATCCATCTATAAAATAAAAGCAAGCCTTTCGACCACCAATTTCAATAACTCGATAAATAATGTCATAATTCTTATCAACCCTTAAGGTTGTGTTTAGATCTTGAATATTTTGATTTAAATCATTAGAAAACTTTTCCTTCATAAACTAATATTTGAACCCGCCTTTCCTTATTTTAATATTATGTCTTATCCGATTACTCCGACTGATTCCCATCTTCATTCGTTCATTTGACTTGACTAGTCGGAAAATCAGACCAGTGAATGGTCCGATTATTTAGAAGATGATGGTCATGTTCAAGCTAATCTTAGAATAAATGAGCTTATGAGTAGTCTGTCCAATTTTACCAAAACTATTAAAATATTACATATAACTGTAATAGCAGTTGCCACTAATAAAAATTTAATAGAGACTACATTATACAAAAAAATAAAGCTTCCAAATTTGAATTAGCTTTTTCTGTTGTGACAGAAACTATTTCAAAATTCAGAGGCTTTATGTCTACCTTAATATTAACTTTTATAATTAGATTATTTACATAATTCATTTTAAATAAAAAAAGCAACCTGGATGTATTTTTTACATCTCAAGGTTACTACAGTTCAAATGAGACATCGGGGATTCGAACCCCGGACAACTTGATTAAAAGTCAAGTGCTCTACCGACTGAGCTAATATCCCATACATTAATAAAATGTGTTCATTACTTGTCTTATTTCTAAACAAGCAAAATGCCCAGAGCCGGAATCGAACCAGCGACACGAGGATTTTCAGTCCTCTGCTCTACCGACTGAGCTATCTGGGCAAAAAATTGCGGGAGTAGGATTTGAACCTACGACCTTCGGGTTATGAGCCCGACGAGCTTCCAGACTGCTCCATCCCGCGACAATATTCTGTCAACCTATTATTAAGTTGAAAATGGATGGAGAAGGATTCGAACCTTCGAAAGCGTCGCTAACAGATTTACAGTCTGCCCCCTTTGGCCACTCGGGAACCCATCCATATTAATTTTCTTTTATCAAAATACTTTTTCTTTCATAGAAGACAAAAGAAAAAGCCGATGATCGGACTCGAACCGATAACCTGCTGATTACAAATCAGCTGCTCTGCCAATTGAGCCACATCGGCATTAAATGGGACCAACAGGGCTCGAACCTGTGACCCTCTGCTTGTAAGGCAGATGCTCTCCCAGCTGAGCTATGATCCCATGGGAATTATCTGATTTAACCAGATAACAAAGGATAAAAATCCTTGCGAAGTATGATATTAAACGACCCAGATCGGACTCGAACCGACGACCTCCGCCGTGACAGGGCGGCGCTCTAACCAACTGAGCCACTGGGCCATATTATATATACCTTCAAAATTACACATTGAAACATCCACGTTCCTGAACCTTTTGGTCAAGCCCTCGACCTATTAGTAACAGTCAGCTACATGCATTACTGCACTTCCACCTCTGCCCTATCTACCTTGTCGTCTTCAAGGGGTCTTACTAACTTGTGTTATGGGAAATCTTATCTTGAGGGGGG
>JAVBLX010000113.1:0-21391 GCA_031553075.1 Acetivibrio sp. | reverse complement strand
CTAAGTTCTTTCGGCACTCCTACGAATGCCAGAAATCTTTCGCATGTGAGCCGTTTTCCAAGGAAGCCGTTCCGGGGAGGCACTCATCCACCCGCTCTTTCGGCGTTCGCAACCTATATCTCAGGAGCGTCCTCACCACCTAAACACAAAGTTAAAAATTACTCCCATTCCATCCCCAATTATCAGTAGTCTGATAACACACATAAATCTTATCCTTTTCAACCCCAAGCTCTTCATTATATATATTGCAAATCTCCGTAGTTAAACTACTAAGAGCTGTTTTGCTGGCACTACCAAAAATTTTCACATCTACAAAAACGATTTTATCAAACTCTTTCCCCTTAAAATAAAGCTGATACTCATCTTCAAATCCAATCATAAGCCAAGTTTCACTTTTGCCAGGAATCAAGGCAATGGCTTGCCCTAATCTGGTTTTGATTTTTTCTTCCTGTTCTTTGGTGATTTTTACATTGATTTTAGAATTAATAAATGGCATTCTTACTCCTCCTCTTCTTAATGGTTTCCCTTCCTCATAAATCCTTAGTGTCCTTTTTTGCAATTATATGGTATAATAAATCAAAATTAAATCACTTATTATTATATCTGAAAAACAAATGATTGAAAAGGGGGAATTGTAATGCTGAAAGCCGTAATTTTTGATATGGATGGTGTTATTATTGATAGTGAACCGCTTCATCTGAAAGCTACTATGGAAACATTAAAGGATTTTAACGTATTTCCTTCTAATGAATTTCTCGAACAATTTGTCGGTTCCACTGCAGAAGCGATGTATGATGCCATTATTACAGAATACAACCTTTCTGTTCCAGCAGAAGAGCTGATTCGAATTGATGAGGATAAATGTAAAGCACTTTACGAAAAGGAAGGTATGACTCCGGTTCCCGGTGTTTTGGAACTGATTAAGGCACTCTATAAAGCTGGCGTAAAAATGGCGATAGCATCTTCCTCTCCAATTAAGCGGATTGAAGCTGTGACAAAGGAATTTAATATTTCCAAATATTTTCAAAAATTTGTGTCTGGCTCTCAGGTTCAAAATCCGAAGCCTGCTCCTGATATTTTTTTAAAAGCATTAAAAGAACTTGGTGTCAAAGCCGGGGAAACCATTGTCATAGAGGATTCCAGTAATGGCTGTCAGGCTGCCAAGGCCGCCCTTATTCCCTGTATTGGGTATATGAACCCACACTCTGGCAATCAGGATCTCTACGCTGCTACGGTTGCTGTAGAATCTTTAGGTAATCTGGAGGTGTCCTACATCAACCAGGTATTGTTGCGGGCAAATGGACTACCGCTTACCATATGTACCACCAAAAACCTGATTATTCGGGAACTGACGGTGGAAGATATCAAAAAAATATATGCCATTTACCAGAATAAGCATGTTCGGGAATTCATTGATGATATTGATGAATATCTGGAAATTGAAATGGAAAAACATGAAGCTTATATAAAAAATGTTTATTCCTTTTATGGGTTTGGTCTTTGGGGAGTATTCAGCAAAACAACCAAAGAACTCATCGGGCGTTGCGGCATTCAGAATCAAGTTATTGATGGAAAACAGGAAATTGAGATTTCCTATATGCTGGATGAACAGCATTGGGGCTCCGGCTATGCATTAGAATGCTGCAAAGCAGTCATTGCTTATGCCCATGATGAACTATCCATCCCTCGCATAGTTGCAGTTATGGACAAATTAAATATTCGCTCTGTACGACTTGCAGAAAAGCTTAATATGCATCTTGAAAAGGAAATTCGATATCACGACCGCAACTGCTTTTTATATACGATAGATCTTACCTCTGAACGCTACTTAAGTGCTAGAGATGCTGCTGTAACCCATTACGAGAAAGCGGATGTTGTATCAAATTATCATAAATATTATTCAAAATGATCTGTCTTAGACAGCTCATTTTTGACAAGACAAAGGGAGCCGCAAATTCATACGGCTCCCTTTCATCATAAATCCATTTTTGACTTTTCACTATATACAAAAAGGAAAGTCTGTTATTTGGAATTATCGATTTGTCGTGGTTTTGTTAGTTGTAGTTCCATTTACTGTAGTTTTATTAGTTGTAGTTCCATTCGTTTTGGTTCCTGTTGTATTATTATAATACATATCATCATTTGTGACACCATTACTAATGTCGCGGCCAACATCTTCCATGCCATTGATAATATCAGAACCTAAGTTTCTACCATTGGTAGTAGTACCGTTTGTAGCACTATTGGTAGTTGTTCTGTTCATGGCGCCATTTGTACTATTGGTTCTAGTTGTAGTACCATTTACAGTGCCATTCGTTGTGGTTGCTGGTGTACTAACGTCATTAGTAGTACCGTTATCGGTAGTTCCATCGGTTGTTCCGTCGGTTGTACCATTTGTAGTTCCATTGGTTGTATTGTTACCATCATCGGTTGTTGTACCACAGCCTACTAAAAATGCACCTGCCAAACAGCAAAGAGTCAATAGTAAATATACTTTCTTTTTCATGGTTTGCTCCTCCTTTATTTTAGTACAGAGTTAGTATCCCACGAAAGAAATAATTTATACTAAGGTAGAAAATCCCATCATTTTGTCAAATTATGACGATTTTTGTTTGCGGTAAGGCATCTCCCGCATAAACTCACGATAGCGATTGGGAAGCATCTGATATTGGAGACCAATATTTTTTCGCTCTTGAATTCCAATCGTATCCACAAAAGTCTGCCAGAAGTACTGCATCTGCTTCTCATTTTCAGAGTAGTCTCCCAGTTGTTCTATATCAATCTCTTTTCCATCTACCATAATCCATGGGTAACCCTGCCGATGAACTGCGGCAATTTTTCTACTCACATCTAGAATCAGCCAGTTTTCTTCCGGAAGTCGATCATCAAAATGAGGAGCAACTAAAGACAGAATATTATTCTCTGGGCGGAACTGAGATACCAGAATACCACTTTTTAATTCGCTGAAACGGATAAAACCTTCATAATGAAGTACTTCAAAATTCACATTGCGCTCCATTTCAAAGAGGGGAAGTACATATGGGTGACTTAGTTGGTCCAGCACGGCAGGCCCTACATGAAGACCCAGCTGGATAAAACGATAAATGGCATCACTTCTTCCTTTTCGCTTGGATAAGGCACTTTTTATAACAAAGCTATATGCATCTGAGGAAATTTTCTCTTCTATGGTTCTGGCTACTTTTTCTGCCTTTTCGCTATCTGAAAGAACGGTAATATACTCATGAAAAAGCTCCATCGTTTCTTCTCCATCGACTTCACGGATTTGGATATCCCGGTGTCCATAATGACTGTCATAAGCCTGATAAATGGCTGTAAAAATACCATCGACAGAGCCATCACAAACATATACTCTTTTGGCTTTCTCCTCCACTTATCATCCCTCCAAAATTCACATCATCAAATAAAGAAAGCTGTTGGTAAACTCCACTCCCGCCAACTCCCGGTGGGAGCTTTTCTTTGATTTCCAGCATATGATTCAGAATATAATCACTTTCTATCTTAACTGGATACATCATTTTCCCTTTGCAGGTAATAAAATAAAGGGCTCTCTTTAAAACAACGCCTAATTTCTTTATATCACTAAAATCTAAAACAGCTGATTTTCGGGCTGCCATAATGCGTTGTGCTGATTTTACACCGATTCCAGGGATACGGAGTAGTTCATAGTAGCTTACCTTATTAATCTCCATGGGAAACAGCTCCAGGTGGTTCATAGCCCAGTTACATTTAGGATCCAGCAGGACATTGAAATTTGGTTTATCTTCTGACAGAAGTTCATCCGCCTGAAAGTTGTAAAAGCGAAGTAACCAGTCGGCCTGATACAGCCTGTGCTCCCTTAGGAGCGGTGGTCCTCCTGGCAGTACCGGGAGACTGGAATCCTCTGTAGTATTTACAAAAGCCGAGTAGAAAACTCGCTTTAAATCAAATTTATCGTATAGAGACTCTGCCACCTTCACAATCTGATAATCGGTTTCCGGGGTTGCTCCAATAATGACCTGAGTGCTCTGTCCCGCTGGAACAAATAACTTTTCCTGTCGGTATAGAGCCAACTGGTTGTTATTCTGACGAACTGCAACCTCGTTTCTCCCACCGATGCGATATCGGCTGGCTTGGCTGCCCAGCTGAATCTGTTTCATTGGGCGCAGAATGTTTTTGCGGTGCTTGTTGGGTGCAAGTTGACTTAAGCCTTCTGCAGTCGGCAGCTCCAGATTTATACTCATGCGATCAGCTACATAACCCATCTTCTCTATAATATAGGGATCTGCTCCTGGAATGGCCTTTACGTGGATATAGCCGTTAAAATGGTATTCCTCACGGAGAATCCGAATGGCTTCATACATCTGTTCCATCGTATAATCTGGGCTCTTCATAATGCCGGAGCTTAAAAAGAGACCTTCAATATAATTTCTCCGGTAGAATTCTATGGTAAGTTCTGCTACTTCCCTTGAAGTAAAGGAGGTTCGCACCACATCCCTGGAACTGCGGTTAACACAATATTTGCAGTCATAGATGCACTCGTTGGAAAATAGTATTTTTAATAGAGAAATACATCTGCCATCTGCTGCAAACGCATGGCAGATACCACCTGCTACTGTATTGCCTATACTGCCCTTCTTTCCTTTGCGATCTACACCGCTGGAAGTACATGCGACATCATACTTAGCCGCATCAGAAAGAATCGCCAGCTTTTCCGCAACTGACGTGATACCATTTCCCAGAAGTACTTGCTCCATCTGTTTCCCCTCCTGTCCATCAAATGCTTGCTTCTATAAAAATCATTTAAAAGCATAAAAAGTAATGCCTCTTATTTGTCGAATGTTTGTTCTGTTTTAATGATACCACACATATGTTCTGATTGCAACTTTTTTTGCTTGCTTTTTTAATTTTCTTCCTTCATAATGGTTATAATCATTTATACGGGAGGCGCTCTTTTGATTCAGAGAATTATTGACAAATGTCTGCTTTTAACCTGTTGCAGTATGCTGTATTTTTTCTCTTACGGTGAAAAAAATCTGATGTTTTTTTTGCCTATTTTAGCTACTGTTATTTTAGGTATTATTTCTCTTCTGGTGAAAAGTCCCTTTTTCCTGGTTCCGGTTTATTTTATCTTTATTGCACTTTGCTGCTTTTTCCCGCTGCTACCCATTTTTCTTCCGATTATCTTTTATGACTTAAGTTACACAGCATTTAAATGGTGCATCGTTTTTGCAGGAATTCCTTTCCTTTTTACCGGGGGTAGCTTTTCCACCATTGTAATTGCCTTTACTGCTTTATTTTTAGCTTTATCGGTGATTCTATACGTGAAAACCTCTTCCATTGAAATTTTACAAAAGGATTATGAAGCCTTTCGTAAGACCTCCAGAGAACTAACCCTAGTACAGGAAGAAAAAAATCGCAGCATCCTGGAAAATCAGGACTATGAAATTCAGACCGCCACCTTAAACGAACGAAATCGTATTTCCAAAGAAATACATGACCGAATCGGTCATCTCCTTTCACGATCTCTGTTGCAGATTGGTGCTCTTCTCACCATCTCAAAGGAAGAACCGGTAAAGGAAGCGCTTACCGAGTTAAAGATATCTATTTCCGAAGGAATGGACAGCATTCGTGAAACCATTCACAACATTCATAATGAATCCATTGATCTGGAAGGGACCCTGTCAAAGCTAATCCGTGAATTTACCTTTTGCCCCATCAATTATGAATACCAGCTTCATTCAGCACCATCCGTAAAGATAAAATATTGTCTCATCGCTATCACCAAAGAAAGTCTCACCAACATCACAAAGCATTCCAAAGGAGACAATGTAGCGGTTCGCCTTACAGAAGGAACGGAGCATTATTCCCTATCCATTGAAGATAATGGTCCAGTCAGCGAACGAACCAAACTTTTGATTACAAAGTGTCAAGGACGTTCCGAATATCCGGAAGGCCTTGGGCTTCAAAGCATCAATGACCGCATCAAGGGTTTGAGTGGTGAATTTGCTATTTCTACGGACCATGGTTTCAAGCTTAGCATAACCATTCCAAAGGAGGAAAAATAATATGAACCTTTTACTGATCGATGATGATAAACTGGTTTGCAATTCGCTGAAAACCATCCTTTCTACTGACAGCAACATTACTGTGGTAGGAATGGGCTATAACGGCGTGCAGGCCTGTGAGTTATTTGAAGAATTAAAACCGGATGTTCTCCTGATGGATATTCGTATGGATGTTATGACTGGTCTGGAGGCTGGCGAGAAGATACTTGAGGTTCATCCTGATGCCCGGATTTTATACCTGACTACCTTTTTAGATGACGATTACATTATCAAAGCCTTGAGCATTGGTGCCAAAGGCTATATGCTGAAACAGGACTTTGAAGGGATCCTGGCGGCAGTTCATGCGGTAGAGCAAGGACATAATGTCTATGGTACCGAGATTATTAATAAGCTTCCTTCCCTTCTTTCCCATACAGAAGAAGCTTTTTCTTATGAAAAATTTGATATCACCGAAAAGGAATACGAAATCATTTTACAGATTGCAGAAGGAAAGTCAAACAAAGAAATTGCCGATACCCTGTTTTTAAGTGAAGGCACCGTACGGAACTATATCAGTCTGATTTTGGAAAAGCTGGAGCTGAGAGATCGAACCCAAATTGCTATTTTTTATTATAAAAACAAATAAAAACGTTGGCATAACCGTAGCTTTTGCAATTCATCTTTACATTCTAATCTTTTTGTGGCATAATAATAGCTAATATTTTTAAAATACATACATTTTATAGGAGGTTTTTATTAAAATGCCGGAAGATGATCCGATTATATGGCAGATCACATTACAGGTCGTATTGATTCTTTTAAATGCTGTGTTTGCCTGTGCAGAAATTGCAGTTATTTCTATTAATGACAACAAGCTGGAGCGTATGTCAGCAGGAGGAAATAAGCAGGCGACCAGACTTCTATCTTTAACGAAACAGCCAGCAAAGTTCCTTGCTACCATCCAGGTAGGTATTACCCTGGCGGGGTTTTTAGGAAGTGCGTTTGCTGCCGATAACTTTTCTGGCAAACTGGTAAATGGTCTTGTTTCTCTTGGAGTGACCATTCCAACGAAGACGCTGGATACCATTTCTGTCATCCTTATTACCATTATTCTTTCTTACTTTACCCTTATCCTTGGAGAATTGGTGCCAAAACGAATCGCTATGCAGAAATCCGAACAGCTGGGTCTTGCCATGTCTGGTCTGATTGTATTCATTTCCAAACTGTTTGCGCCTCTGGTATGGTTTTTAACCATTTCGACCAATGCAATCCTCCGGTTACTGGGCATTGACCCTAATGCTGAGGATGAAGAGGTCACCGAAGAAGAAATCCGTATGATGGTGGATGTAGGAAGTGAAAAAGGTACCATTGATGCCGACGAAAAAGAAATCATTCATAATGTATTTGAATTTGATAATAAAACAGCCGACGAACTTATGACACACCGTACTGAGGTTACGCTCCTTTGGCTGGAGGAAGGTGACGAGGAATGGGATAAAACCATTACAGAAAGCCGACACAGCTGTTATCCTGTCTGCAACGAAAGCGCCGATGATATCCGTGGGGTTTTATATACCAAAGACTATTTCCGCATGAAAGACCGCCGTCGAGATTTGGTTATGGAACATGCCGTAAGGGCTCCCCAGTTCATTCCTGAGTCAGTAAAAGCCGATATCCTGCTACAGAATATGAAAAAGAACCGAAACCACTTTGCGGTAGTCCTGGATGAATATGGCGGAATGAGCGGTGTTATTACTGTAAATGACTTATTAGAAGAATTAGTTGGAAACCTGGATGATGACAATACGATACCTCCAGAAGAACCCATGATTGAAAAAATAGATTCCAACACCTGGAGCATTAATGGTTCCTGTGAACTGGAAGCTGTTGAAGCAGCTGTGGGCGTCACCCTTCCAGTGGAAGAATATGATACTTTTTCAGGTATGGTCTTTGGTCTGATGGGATCCATTCCAGAAGATGGTGAAACCCCTGAATTGGAAGCCTGCGGATTGATTATTAAAATCCGTGAGATTAAGGAACATCGAATTGAAAAAGCCATTGTTGCGCTGCAAAATGCGACAGAAAAGATCGTGACGAGCGAAGGAACCTAAGCAAACCTCTGCCAACCTATTAAGGGACTGTTATAAACTAACCTGATTCGTTAGTTTTCAACAGTCCCTTTTCTTGTAGCTATCCGCAAATTTACTTCTTCTTCGTTGTTACCTTGATAATGTCACTAAAGGTTCCATAATATTTAATACCATCAATCACCTTATATGCCCTTACTTTATACTTATATGAGGTATTCTTATTCAAGCTTCCATTGGTATAGGCTGTTGTTGAGGCTGATGTCATGGTCTTTACTTTGGTATACACACCGCCTTTTCCCCGGTACACCTCATATCCGTTTGAGCCAGTCACCTTCTTCCAGCTTAGGGCTATTTTGGTAGTTGTTTGAGCGGTGGATTTTAGATCAATTGGATTTTCTGGTTTGGTACCGGTTACAATCACTGTGGAAAACGCTCCAAAATAATTTTTACCGCCTGCTTTTAAAAACGCTCTTACTTTATATTTGTAAGTTTTTCCGGTAAGCTTTTGTGTATCTACAAAGGTAAGGGTATCACTATCTGAAATGGTGGTATTTTTCTGGTAAATCCCCAAATCAGGTATGTATTCGTATATTTGGTAACCCATGGCACCTTCCACCTTGTCCCAATTCAAACGGATACGGGTATCGGTTCGGCTGGGTGAAGTGAGGTTATTAAGCTTTTCCGGCAGTGTTGCGGTCGTTAATTCCGGGGATGGGGTTCCATACATGCTTTGATAGTTTAAAATATAATTTCCAATAATCCGATACTTATACTCTGTTCCCGGAGTCAGATTTTCATGGAGATAGGTGGTCGTATTCGGCTCATATATACTGACTAAAGGCATATATTGCTGGTATTCCGGATTGTATACCTGTATCTCATAAGAAACAACTTCGTAACCGGTTGTATCCTCTGGCTTCTGCCATGTTAGCTCTACGGTAGTTGTAGACTGATTTTGAGCAGATAAGGTAAGGGTAGGTTCTGTCACATTTTGTGGAACCACATAGAGGAAATTACAGTCGACATTTCCAATGATTCCCGGAACAGCTCCTTTACTGGTGTACTGCCACATATGATAGATTCCGTTATAGTCGGTCTGGGTTGTGTAATTTGCCAGCCAGATTTTGTAATTTGCGCTGAGCGTTGCTGCGTCCAGCTGGTTATTCAGCATAGTCGAGTTTGCATAGATCATAGGCTCATAGCCTGCAGCAGCCACTCTCTGGCAAAATGCCATACATACATTGGTAGCCTGACTCTTTGTTAACTTTGCATCGTATAAACGGCCTCCAGCACCTCCTCCCACAGAGGCATATTCATAATCTATAACGACTGGCATGGTAATTGGAAAACCTTGAATTTTATTCAGCAGGTATTCCGCTTCCTGTATCGCTTCCAGCTCTGTAGTTGCCTGAGAAAATACATAGGCTCCCACTTCTATTCCTACCGAAAGGGCCCCTGACATGTTTTGATAAAAGTACTCATCATCTCCCATATTTCCTTCTTCACCATATCCTCGATAGCCCGCTCGAATAATGGCAAATTCCACACCTGCTGCCCTCACCTGACTCCAGTCAATGTTTTTCTGATATTTGGAAACATCGATTCCATTGCGTATCCCATTGTAACTCAGCGGATTAGTGTGCATATAGGTGTCATTCATAAACGGACTATTTCCCACCCCCAATGGACTTTGAAATAACTTCATTATTCCTCTGGCATTGTCTCCCACCTGCATGCCCTGATGCAGATACAAATCAGGAGCTTCTTCTGCATCCTCGAACCCTTCACCACTCAGACGTTCCCTTCCCGGATCATCTTCCTGCGCCGCAACGCTAATATTCGGTGTCATAAGCATGACAAATAACACAATCATTCCCAGTTTTTTAAACCATAATTTCTTCATTTTTACAGCTCCAATCTGTGCGCATATACGCACAATTTAATCATTTTCCTAATAAACCTTGGAAATATTTACCTTGGGTATTTTATAAAAAGCTTATGGGAGAAAATTGGTGATTTTATGTCAGAGTTCTGACAATTTTATTACAGTCTTTGTTTTATGCTATGCTTTCGACTAATATCAAAAAGTCTATCGATTTCAGAATATTTTTCTGCATATCTACGGATAATGATAAATAAGCACCAAACTGAATCAGAAAAAGATGTGCACGCCCACCAATGCGGGCAGACAGGAGCACAAATGGAAAATAAACTGTTAACATCAGATATGAAAGAAAATATCAGCCAGTTGGAAATGCTCTTTGCTAACTGCAGTGATATTGTAAAAAGAGAATTGACAATTGGCGGGATTTTAAAGACCCAGGTATACATTACTTATGCGGATAATATGATTGACCGTCAGCTTCTAAATGAGCATATAATCCAAAACCTGCTCCATCTGTCCGATCTTCCCGGGTCTAATCAGCTGGAGTATATTAAAGCGCATGCACTGGAATCGGGAGACGTAAAAGACTTTTCAACTTTTGATGAAATCACACAGGCTATTATGTCTGGTGATGTGATTATGCTGGTTGACGGCTCCTCAAAGGCCGTAATGATCTCCCTTCGTTCGTTTCCAAACCGTGGAATTTCTTCGGCAGAAACAGAGGTTACCGTAAGAGGCTCTAAGGATAGCTTTACAGAAGTGGCTGCCTTTAATAAGGTCTTGATCCGGCGAAGAATTAAGGATACTCACTTAAAAATGGAAGGCATGAAAGTTGGTACCCGCAGCCGAACGGATATCACCATCGCCTACATGGAAGGCATCGCCCAGCAAACCATTATTGAAGAGCTAAAAACCCGCATTAACGGCTTTACGATAGATGGAATTTTTGATATCGGAATGCTGGAACAGTTGATTGAATCAAACTGGTACTCACCTTTCCCCCAATTCCAATCAACTGAGCGCCCGGATAAAACAGCTTCTGCTCTTTTAGAAGGACGAATTGTCGTATTGGTAGACAACTCTCCTATGGTTCTCATACTGCCAGCTACCTTAAATTCTTTTTTCCAGGCTGCAGATGATTACTATAGTCGTTGGGGCATTGTTTCTTTTATTCGTATTTTAAGGTATATTGCAGCATTTCTCTCCTTTACCATGCCAGGACTCTATATTGCTGTGACGAATTACCAACCGGAGCTGATTCCCACCTCTTTGGCTCTTTCTTTTGCTGCGGCCAGGCAGGGCGTGCCCTTTTCCATTTTAATTGAAACAATTATTCTATTGATTTCCTTTGAGTTGTTGATGGAAGCGGGAATTCGCCTTCCTACTCCCATGGGAAATACCATTGGAATTGTAGGTGGATTAATTATTGGAGATGCCGCTGTTAATGCTAACCTGGCCAGTCCAATGGCAGTTATTGTGGTTGCCTTTACTGCGATTGCAACCTTTACAATTCCAAATGAAACCTTCGCTTCTGCCTTTCGCCTTACCAAATATCTGATTTTATTTCTCAGTGCCTTTTTAGGCTTGTATGGTTTCATCATCGGTGTTATGCTGGTACTCATTCATCTGGCTGATTTAAAGAGCTTTGGAATCCCTTATCTTTCTCCATATGTAGCAGGCGGCATAAAAGAGGAGGATTCATCCAGCGGTGACTCAATTGTAAAATTACCTGTTTTTCAATTGATTTTTCGACCTGTTTTTTCCAATAAAGAGCAAAAAAGAAGATTATCTGGGTATAATAGAACAAAATAAGAGCGTCTTTGAGGTAAGAAAAAGTCACCTTCAAAAGTGTACCAAACGCTTTGCTTCATAATCTAATATAGTAAGTGGGTGAATAAAACGTTTTCCAATTCAAAAATATCAACTGGTCAATTAAAGAAAATATTAGTATTTGACATCTTAAGCGTCTCCATTTTGCTGGTTCCTAACCTTGCAGTACGAGGTGCTGGAAAAGATGGTCTTCTAGCTTTGCTGTTAGGAACTGCGGGTGCTTTTTTTTATGCTATGCTTCTCCTTTTCCTGAGTAATCGTCTGACAACAGATTATATGTCTGAGTGCAAAGAAGCTCTGGGAAAAACAGGCACTTTCCTGATTGGGTTTCTGTATCTGGTTAAATATTTCATAAGCTGTGTCTTTCTCATGACATTATTTACTACCATTATCCATGAAACTATTTTGCCCTATACAAATTACCGGATTATTCTGCTGTTTTTATTTTTAGTTGCCATGTACTATGGAGCAAAGCAATTTGAGGTAAGAGCACGTCTGGTAGAATTGCTGTATTTCATTATTCTGATTCCTTTATTCTTATTGTTTGCACTGGGTATTTTCAAAATTAATCCAGTAAATTTATCTCCACTCTTTACATCGGATTCCATGCCCCTCCTGCAAACAGGATATCTGGTTCTTTTGACTTATTCTGCTTTGGAAACTCTGCTATTTTCTGCACCTTCCGTCACAGATAAAGAAACGAAAGAACTTAAGAAAAAAAAAGTGCTTTCTGCTATTTTGATTTGCGGTATTTTTAACTTTTTGATTTTTGTGGTTGTTCTTGGGCTTTTAGGTACCTATGGTACCACCCAGAAAATTTGGTCGACCATCTCCGTAATGCAGATGATTGAAATCCCCGGTGGCTTTGTCCATCGGCAGGATGCCATTATGCTTGCTTTTTGGATGTGCAGTATTTTTACCATAATAAGCACCTTGATTTATTATCTTTGTTTTATCACAAAATCCATGCTCTGCTGCCGCCAACAAAAATATATCCTTTGGTTTTATGCCGCAGTTCTGTTTGCTTGTACCATGAAGCCACTTACCTTGGATACATTGTATTTCTATTTTGGTAAATATATGGCATATATCGGTTTTCCACAGTCTATCCTGTTACCAGCATTTGTTATCCTTGTGTCCCGAATAAGAAAAGGAAAGGTGAAACACCATGAGAAAAATGCAATTCAATCTTAAACGAATGAGTCTGTTACCCGTCCTTTTTCTGCTTTTTTTGCTAACCGGGTGTGCCGATATGGTAGAAATTCAGGAACGTGATTTTGTCATGGCTTTGGGCATTTCCTATGATGATAATTATAAAATTACCTTTGCCCTGCCAAATCTGGATGCCATAACCGGTCAATCCACGGATGGAGAATCAGACAATTTTATCCGTACCTTTCATGGCACATCTTTCCCTGAAATTGAGGAGACCTATAACCAAAACTCAAAAAACCGATTGGACTTGCGACATTTAGAAGCCATTGTCTTTGATGACTCTATCCTTAAAAAGCCGGACAAGATGAAGAAAATATTATCTTTCATGAACGATAATTATGAATTGTCGCATAATGTACTGGTATTTTATTATCCAGATGATGTAAAGAAACTGATGAAAATGGAAGGTGCTTTAGGCGGCAGTATCGGTGATTATCTGCTGAAGCTCAATAAAAACACTCAAAAGCGAGGAATTCAAAATGTTACTATTGGTCATTTAATTACTGCGGAAGAGTCTAACAACATCATTGCAATTCCTGCGCTGAATCATGATGATAAGACTATTTATCTGGATGGCAGCGCCCTCTTTCAAAATGATCAAGTCCTCCAAAAGTTGAATCAGGAAGAAAGCGAATTACTTCACATCATGCGCGGAGAGGGAAATGATTATCTCTTTCATCTGCCAGATCAGACTGTTGTGCGGCTGAATAGAGTCAAGTCAAAATTAAAATATCAGCTTATCCAGAATCAGACCTTTATTCAGCTTACGATAAAAGGTACCGGCGAAGCCATACCTGATTCCCACTCTGCGTATCCTTTATTAGCTAACAAGTTAAATGCTTCCATCAAAGAATTAATCGAAACTCATATGATGCCTATTATCTTGAATAAAAAAGTGGATTTCTTGAATTTATATGAAAAAAGCAGCTATAAACAACCAGATATCTGGCTTAGATATGAAAAAAACCCCGAAGCATTTTTAAAAAACTTGACACTGGATGTTTCAGTTAATTTTACGCTGGAATGATCAATATTTTATAAGAAGAGCCCCCGCTAAGTTAATTTTATACTGCATATTAAACCAGGATTGCTAATTGCAATATGTAAAATCACTTAGTGGGATAACCTCGTCTTTTTTTGTTGAATATTTGTGTTATTTGTGTTATATGACTTGCTATCTTTTCTTGACGACAAAAAGCAGATATGGTATCATGGTACATAGTAATTAAAACTACATAAGGTAGTAAGAATTTTCGCAGGAGGCTGTATTTTATGTCATATCGTATTATTGGAGATAGTTGTACCGATTTAACCAAGGAGCAAAAAGCAAGCGGTGAGTATACCCTGGTGCCTCTGACCTTGCAGATTGGTGATGAAATATTTATAGATGATAATAACTTTAATCAAAAGGACTTTTTAGAAAAGATGTCTGCCAGCAGTTTGTGTCCCAAGTCTGCCTGTCCGGCTCCTGAGGCTTATATGGACCTCTTTGGAGACGCCGATAATATTTATGTCGTTACCTTATCCTCTCCACTAAGCGGCTCCTACAATTGTGCAGAGTTAGCCAAAACTCTGTACATAGAACAGCATGGCAAAAAAAATATTGCAATCTTTGATTCCAGATCTGCCTCGGTAGGGCAGACCCTGATTGCCATGAAGATAAAAGAATTGGAAGAAAACGGCCTGCCTTTCCAGGAAATAGTTGAAAAAGTAAATGCCTTCCGCGACGAAATGCTGACTCTGTTCGTATTAGAATCCCTGGAAAACCTACGAAAAAATGGTAGATTGTCCACCATGAAAGCACTGATTGTGAATGCTCTAAACATCAAGCCAGTCATGTTTGCTAAACCAGATGGAAACATTGACAAATTAGACCAGGCGCGGGGAATCAAAAAATCATTGCTTCGCATGACGGACATTATTGCTGAGAAGGCAAATAACGCCGAAGAAAGAATCCTGGCTATTTCTCATTGCAATAATTATGAACGTGCCCTGTTTGTAAAGGAAGAGATTATGAAACGGGTAAATTTCAAAGATATCTTTATTACCGATATGGCTGGTGTCAGCACCTTATATGCCAATGATGGTGGAATTATTGTCTGCTTTTAAAAAAATACTTGTAAAAGTGCCACGAAGTTAGTATAATAGTTGAGCAGGCTTCCGTGGCTCAGCTGGTAGAGCAACGCATTCGTAATGCGTAGGTCAGGGGTTCGAATCCCCTCGGGAGCTTTAGAAAACTCAAGGATTTCAGTGTTTGGGCTAAAGAAAAAGAATTTACGACAGAATTTTGCGCAGAATAGAAATTACAATTTAAGCACATCACTTGATGTGCTTTTATTCTTATGCTAACCATTCCCTACCATTTCAGGTAGAGGAATTGTTATAAACTTTCCTGATTGCATCAGGAGTCGATTTTCACTGAATGGCAATGGGGAAAGCCATTAAATAATTTATAAGGAGGATTTTGTATGAAATCAAAAAAGAAAGTTCTATTATCACTGGTACTTGTACTTAGCCTAATTTTTTCCTTGGCACTTCCGTATACTACCGAAGCGGCAACAATTAAGCTGAATGCAGCAAGTAAAACCCTAAATGTTGGAGGTTCCTGCACACTAAAATTAAGTGGTACCACAAAAACTCCCAAATGGTCAAGTGATAACAAAAAAGTTGCAACCGTAACCACAAAAGGCAAGGTAACTGCAAAGGCAGAAGGCAAGGCAACGATTTCAGCCAAGCTAAACAGCAAGACATACAAATGTAAAATAACCGTTAAAGATGTTTTTAGCGCAACTGATGCAGTAAAAAAAGTTAAGTATGAGTTACAAGATACCGGAAAGGGCGTTGTAGCTCTGGTGACTAACAAAAATACCCGTGCGATAAGCTTAAGCGCCAAACTTGTCTATTATGATGAATCAGGGAAAATGCTAGTGGCTACATCCGATTATAATTATTGCTTAGAACCTTCAAACACCTGTGCATTATTCTTTAATCAACCCTATGATTCAAATTATAAAAATGTTCCCTATTCTGATTACAAGCTTACTTTATCCGTTGATAAATCCTATAACACTACTTATGGAGCATCAAAGATAAGCATCACTGCAAATGAGGGGGCAGATAATATTACAGCAGAAGTAACAAATGATTCATCCATTAAATTGGATACTATATCTGTTGCAATTGTTTATTATGACAGTAATGGTGAGGCTATGGGCTATGATTATACTTATGCAAAGTGCTCTACCCCTGGAAGCACAGACTACTTAACATTTAGATATCCTCATGATGCTGAATATAACACGTTATATCCGTCAAATTATACAATATATGTAAATCACGCATATAAATACTAACAAAACCGCCCTGCTGCAGCAGGAATGGCATATGATTTAAAAATAGCGCCTTCACTGAAAAGTGTAGCGCTATTTTTTAGTAATACATATTACTGAGGTAGCTAGTACATCGAAGAATAAATAATTGATATCTTCGATGTACTAGTGCATAGTTACTATACCAGACTTACCAGATGTATCATACTTAATGATGGAATAACCGAATTCCAGTAAAGCACATTGCCATTTCATACTTGTTACAAGTATCAATCACATTATCATCACGAATGGAACCGCCAGGCTGTGCCACATATTTTACACCGCTCTTATAGGCCCGTTCAATGTTATCCCCAAATGGGAAAAATGCATCTGATCCAAGAGCCACATCCCGCATATTATCCAGCCAAGCTCTCTTCTCTTCTCTGGTAAATACCTCTGGCTTCGTTTTAAAGATTTTTTCCCATACCCCGTCTGCCAGTACATCCATATAGTCATCACCAATATACAAATCAATTGAATTATCACGGTCTGCCCGTCCAATGGTATCAACAAAGGGGAGATTCATAACCTGTGGCGCCTGTCTTAAGAACCAGTTATCCGCCTTGGAACCAGCCAAACGAGTACAGTGGATTCTGGATTGCTGCCCTGCACCGATTCCAATCGCCTGACCACCTTTTGCATAGCATACGGAATTGGATTGGGTATATTTTAATGTAATCAAAGAAATAATCAAATCAATTTTAGCCAATTCTGGAATTTCCTTATTCTCTGTTACCACATTCCCAAGGAAGTCATTATCAATAACCAACTCATTCCTTCCCTGTTCAAAGGTAATGCCAAATACTTCTTTTTTCTCAATGGGGTTGGGCACAAAATCTGCATCAATCTGAATAACGTTATATCCGCCCTTTTTCTTTGCCTTTAGAATTTCCAAGGCTTCCGGTTCATATCCGGGTGCAATCACACCATCGGATACTTCTCTTTTAATAATCTTTGCTGTTGCCACATCACACACATCGGAAAGAGCAATAAAATCCCCAAAGGAAGACATTCTGTCTGCACCTCTGGCTCTGGCATAAGCACAGGCGAGAGGAGATAATTCACCAAGGTCATCTACCCAATAAATTTTACTCTCTACTTCACTTAATGGGAGTCCTACTGCTGCCCCCGCTGGAGAAACATGCTTAAAAGAAGTTGCCGCTGGAAGTCCGGCTGCCACCTTTAATTCCCGTACCAACTGCCAGCCATTAAAGGCATCTAAAAAATTGATGTATCCCGGTTTCCCATTTAGTACTTCAATTGGAAGCTCCCCATTTTCCATATATATTTTAGAAGGCTTCTGATTGGGGTTACAACCATATTTCAATTCAAATTCTTTCATCTTTATCGTTTCCTTTCCTTCCTATTTCACTTCTTAGCTGTTTTTATTTATAATCTTAGACTCATACTTTCCAGTCTCAATATCAATGTATCGAACAAACAAAGAAACCTTATTCTCATCATTTAATTTATTCCAAAGCTCATTGGCAAACTCTTCTATATCATCTGAAACCGCTATCCGCTTAGGTTCTCCTTCAAAGCTTGGTAGAGGATTGCCATCACATTTATATGTATGAATAAAATGTCCCTCTCCCGCTGGACTATCACTATATGCAAACGTAAAGCGATTGCAGGATTCTGGATTTCCATTGTTGCTCTTTAAGATGGAAAGGGCGTAATTAAATCTGCCATTTTCCACATGAAGAATTCCTGAAATTCTAGGAGTGTAGTTAGGTGCATCGGGTTCGAATTCTCTGGTACGAAGAGCCTGTTCAAAAGTTTGCTGGCGATCCATCAGTTCATAAATCGTATCCGTCTGATCTCCATTGGTCACTATGGTTTTATTTCCAAGAACCCGAACAGGTGCATAGATAATAAGACTTGGATCGGTTAATTTGGAAGGATCAAATGCCTGTGTCCGAATCCCTTCACCATCTTCCACAAAAATACGATTCCGGCTGTTTTCACTTCTTCCCATAATAAAATAAGCCATCACAGCTTTTTTACCATCCTTGGATTTTCCAATGATAATGCCTCGTCCCGGGTATGAATTTTCCTGTAATTCTTTTCCCAATGATATCATTTCCATTCTACTTTCCTCCTGAATTTAATAATTCATCCTGTGTTTCGTTTCTTTTTTCCAGTTAAAATGTTTTAAAAACGCATCAATTAAATTGTATCATGACTGTGTTTCTTTGACAATGAGAGATGGTTCATTAGGCATATTAAATTATTTTGTACGTTTTATAAGGTATCCTTATAAAACAGAATTATAAAGATACCTTGTTATTAGAGATGTAAGGACATTTTAAAATTCAGCGATGTGAACAATCACTTAATGACTAAATCCCAAAATAAGGCAGGAATATAATACCACCGATTATTGCCGCAAATATAGCACTTATCAGAACCGCCCCAGCCGCAAAATCTTTAGCACGTCCCGCTAACAAATGATACTCCGGGCTCGCCAGGTCTACAACCTGCTCCAAAGCACTGTTGACACATTCCAATGAAGTTACAACCATGCAGCATAAAAACACGATTAGAAACTCTGCCTTCGTTACTTGAAAATAAAAGCAAAGGAAAACAGCCAAAGCACCTGCTATCAACTCAATTTTCATATTTCTTTCTTCTTTAATAATTTTGATCAGTCCTAAAAAGGCATTTTGAAAACTTTGGATAATCGTACGGTTTTTATTCATACCTACACTCCCATCTATTTGCTATTACTCCGGCGGTTAAATATCGCAGTTTTTCCAGGCGAGAGAGCTTGAATATATTGGGTTCTTGCCTGCAAAAACTGCGATATTTTAGCGCCGGAGTAATATGTACACATACTGACTTCATTACTTCCCCTAAACACATTCAATCCTTCTTGTATAGTATAGCATGCTTTCTCTTATTTGATAACAGTCTTTTCAAGTTCCGTTATTACAGCTTACTTTAATTATTGCAATGCAACACAATAAAGGATCCTATGGAATTTGTAATTTATATGACATCATAACAAGTATTTTTTGTAAATAATAAACATTTATTGTAGATAAATCCTACAAGTAGATACATCCAGAACCATAAGACAAATTAAAGATATAAATTGAAGTAATAAATCAGGGTCATAGCACAAAAATTCATATAGACGAGACGAAATCCATATGATAAACTAAACTCAGTCTGCATTTTCCCGATAATCTTACCTAAATAGAAAGTGGGTTTCCCACAAAAGGAGTTTTATGAGTATTTTAAACGTTGAACACTTATCACATGGATTTGGCGACCGTGCTATATTCCATGATGTTTCGTTTCGTCTGCTTAAGGGCGAACATATCGGACTTATTGGTGCCAATGGCGAAGGTAAGTCCACTTTTATGAATATTATCACAGATAAGCTTATGCCCGATGAAGGAAAAGTAGAGTGGTCCAAAAATGTTCGAGTTGGTTATTTAGACCAGCACACCGCTTTAGAAAAAGGAATGACCATCCGAAGCGTCCTGTCATCCGCATTTGACTTCCTATATGAAATGGAAGAACGAATGAACTGGATTTGTGACCAGTTAGGCTCTGCCGATGAAAACCAAATGGAATCCTATATGGAAGAACTGGGTACCATCCAGGATTTACTTACTATTCACGATTTTTATATCATCGATTCAAAAGTAGAAGAAATTGGCCGTGCCTTGGGTCTTATGGACATCGGTCTGGATAAAGACGTTACCGATTTAAGCGGTGGCCAACGCACCAAAGTTCTCCTGGGGAAACTCTTACTGGAAAAACCCGACATCCTCCTTCTGGACGAGCCTACCAATTACCTGGATACTGAACACATAGAGTGGTTAAAACGTTATTTAAATGACTACGAAAACGCATTTATTTTAATTTCCCACGATATCCCATTCTTAAATAGTGTTATCAACCTGATTTATCACATGGATAACCAGGAATTAAACCGCTATGTCGGTGACTATGACAAATTCCAAGAAGTCTATGCCATGAAAAAATCCCAACTGGAAGCGGCATACAATAAACAGCAAAAAGAAATTTCAGACCTGAAGGACTTCGTTGCCCGAAACAAGGCAAGAGTATCCACTCGAAACATGGCCATGTCCCGTCAGAAAAAACTGGATAAAATGGATGTCATCGAATTAGCCGCTGAAAAGCCAAAGCCAGAATTTCGTTTCCGAGAGGCCAGAACTCCAGGAAGATACATTTTCCAGACAAAAGATTTGGTCATCGGATATCAGGAGCCCTTATCAACTCCCCTCAATCTGGAAATGGAGCGAGGCCAAAAAATTGCCTTAATCGGTGCAAATGGAATTGGAAAAACCACCTTACTCAAAAGTATTCTGGGTATGATCAAGCCACTGGAAGGTTCGGTAGAACTTGGTGATTACCTAAGCATTGGCTACTTCCAGCAGGAGATGCCACAGGACATTAAAACTACCTGTATTGAAGAAATCTGGCAAGAATTCCCATCCTTTACCCAGTATGAAGTTCGTTCTGCTCTGGCTAAATGTGGACTTACCACAAAACATATCGAAAGTCTCTGTAAGGTACTTAGCGGTGGAGAACAGGCAAAAGTACGTTTATGCAAACTAATTAATCGTGAAACCAACATTCTTCTTTTGGACGAGCCCACAAACCACCTGGATGTAGATGCCAAAGAAGAATTAAAGCGTGCTTTAACTGCTTACAAAGGCAGCATCCTTATGGTATGTCATGAACCAGAATTTTATGAAGGTCTGGCAACCGATGTATGGGACTGCACCACCTGGACAACGAAGGTGTGGTAAGTAACTTTGTGTTTGGGGGCTGCGGGGACGCTCCTGAGATATAGACTTCGAACGCCTGAACCAGCGTCTTTCCAATCCCTCCCAGTGCCCACGCTCCACCCACTCCATTGAGCCTCTAAGCGGGGAATTCTCTCGCCTTGCGGCTCCAGAATACCCCAGAGTCTCA
>JAVBLX010000035.1:0-65797 GCA_031553075.1 Acetivibrio sp. | reverse complement strand
CATCTAAATTTCTGGTTATATCAACCAGTACCTGTTCAGCTTCATCCACAAGCTCATACATTTTCTTGAGCATCGCTTTTTTATCAATAGGACTACTTGCGGCATTGGCTTTTTGTACGTTAGAAGAAAATCTTGTAACTCCGGTAAAGAACATCAAGAGATTGTCATTCAGCTGTTTCTTTCTCTCTAACGAGATAATGACAGGAAGAACCTCATATCCATCTGGGCCAAAATTAATTCTGTTAAACCCACCGTAGGAAGTAGCAATCTGATCCTGCCATCCACCAGCTTCATTACACAAAACTCGCTCAAGATAAATAGCTTCATCAGCCAGTTTCTTCTTGTCTGCATATTTACCCTTAAGTGTATAAAAGGCGTTTAACATTCCAACAGCAAAAGAGGAACTGGTCCCAAGTCCAGAACGGGCTGGAAGGTCAGCCTCATATGTAAGACGGATTTCATGTATGTCTTGCATCTTCATTGCCTCACGAATTGCTGGGTGCTGAATATCGTTTACATTAGTTACCCTCTCTGTCTTTGAATAAGAAAGTTCTGTACTGTAATCAAAGAAACGAGGAAGATGTCTAACATTGACATAACAATATTTATCAAAAGTTGTAGAAAGAACGGCCCCACCATTCTCCTTAAAATAATCTTCCATATCAGTGCCGCCACCAAAAAACGACATTCTAAACGGTGTTTTAGTGATAATCATAAATTTCTCCTCTGTTTCTACTCTGGTCTTGCCCGGTTTTATTTCACTGTGGACATCCCACAGTCATATCTTCTTTTCAACCGCTTACCACTACATCTTATTAAACAGTTATATCAACTACAGTACCCTCTTGTAACTCATATCACTGATTAATACCGTTTCCACTTGTCTAATCTTTTGACCGCTAGGGTACTTATTTGTTTCTTTCATGCTTGGTCCATATTTTCGCTGTGGTTTTTCCGGATCTTTTTCTTGTTCTAGATCTCCTGGAGCCTTGTTCAGTCCCGATAACCTTATGATCCAATACACTGCTTTTTATATAAGTCATGACCTCTAAGGCACTTTTTCTCTAGTAATTTAGTTTGTCTACACATCTATCGTGTAGTTCTTACTTTCTTTGGTGTTGTACTCCTAAAGCTGTTTCCACTGTGTTCCTCACCAACCTCAGTCTCCTAATGAGCTATAAATCCAGTTTTCTCTACTGAACCTATAACCTAATGACCCTCACTCTCTTCCTATCTTGTCCCTCAGTGCACCACTTGGGCGCTTCTGAACACAATGACTTACCAGAACTCACAAGCTAAGAACCAATCATTTTCTCGGGCAAGAAAATATGAACTCAGATACCAAACTTTCGCTCCCTGTATCGTCCCTATTATGCCGTATTCATATTATGCCGTATCCTTATTATGTATCTTTATACCATGTCATTATTCTATTTTTTAATTTTTATTTATACAAAATAAGTTTAATTTCCTCTCACCAATTGGTAGATTCCTTCGCACGTAAATAGACGACATCATGATTTCTAAAGTCACCTTATTCGTGGTGGAAGTAGATGCCGTCATTTCCAACATCTTCATATTATTAAAAGGACTTTCGTTTTTTCTATATTCACACTCTCACAGACCTATACTTCTATGCAGCCCCAGTCATTCTAACAACCGTCCCAATCGTCTTCACTGCAATCTTCAAATCCACCCAAAAACTCATCTCTCGCATATACTTCAAATCCAACTCAACCCACTCATCAAACCCAACATTACTTCTCCCACCAATCTGCCAATAGCAGCTCAGTCCGCCCTTCACCATCAGCCTCTGCCTCTGATACCAGCTATACTGCGCCACCTCACCAGGCAACGGCGGTCTGGGTCCAATAAAGCTCATTTCGCCCTTCAATATATTAACCAACTGCGGCAGCTCATCAATACTGGTCTTTCTGATAACCTTCCCAACCCTCGTAATCCTCGGATCATTCTTTATCTTAAACGCCACCGCATCCATTTCATTGAGTTCCTTCAGTTCCTCCAGCCTGGATTCCGCATCCAGCTCCATAGACCGGAACTTATAAAACATAAACTCTTTCCCGTCTTTTCCCACCCGCTTCTGCTTAAAAATTACCGGCCCTTTACTATCCATCTTAATAGCAACTGCCACAATTCCCATTACCGGTGCAAGCACAATCAATGCCAGCAAAGAAAAAACAACATCAAAAAACCGTTTTCCCGCAAAGTAAAACAAACCTTTTCCACTAATCACCGTTTCATATGAATATATCCCTGCAATATTAGAAACAGCCTTTCCATTTTTCAGATATTCTGCATACCCATCTTCACACAGACCAGAATCCAACTGTAAAACACGATTTTCTTTCATTACACTCTACCACCCTTATAATCACAATCTACATGTCCATTAACCGTCTTATCTAACCAGTTCACTTTTATGTAAAAGCGGCTCTTTTTCTTTCCTTGCCCTTTTAAAATACACCGCATTGTTATAAATCAGCCACCAGCCTGCTAAACATCCAGACCAACTGGTGACGTATCTTCCCCGTAATTACCATAGTACTTGCCATAATACTTACCGTAATACTTACCATAATATTTACCGTAGTACCCTTTTTTGCCCATATATACCTTATTCAAAATTGCGCCCAGAACCCGGCAGTTTGTTGCATCCAGCTGTCGCTTTACATCCTGCGCAAATTTATAACTAATACTATTATTTTCAATCACCAAAATTGCGCCATCACTCTTCGGTGCGATAACCGCACTGTCAATAACAGAACCCAACGGCGGACTGTCTATAATCACATAATCATAAGCCTCTCTTAATGCGTTAATCATCATATCAAACCGCTTATGTCCCAGTAATTCTGCAGGATTCGGTGGTACTGTTCCCGCAAATATAATGTCCATGTTATTTACATTAGTATTGTAAATGACCTCTTCCGGCTTTTTTTGTCCAGACAGATAATGAGAAAAACCAAACACCACCTGATCTACCTTATACCGCCCAATCAACACGGATTTCCTTAAATCTGCATCAATTAAAATCACCTTTTTTCCATTATCCGAAAGAGACCTTGCCAGATTAAAGCAAACACTACTTTTTCCTTCGTTTGGAGTACAACTGGTCACAAGAATTACTTTTACTTCATCTCCGCAAAACTGTATATTGGTTCGAAGCTTTTTGTAAGATTCATTGCTGCGATAATCCAGTTCTTGTACCGTATCAAAATTTACCTTTTTCATGCTCTTTTCTCCTAAAGCATTAATTTTATATATATCATCACATTTTTTACTATTTTGATTTCTATTTTTCACTCTATTTTCTTTAACTCTATTTTCTTTAACTCTATTTTTTGACTCTATTTTTGACACTATTTTTTGACTCTATTTTTTGACTCATTTTTTTGTTAACTCTATCTCTTTTTCTTCTTTGCCTTCTTCTTTTTCCCTGGTGACTGAAGCTCACTGTCTTCCACCGGAATCAAGCCGATCGTATTGATTCCCAAATATTTCTCAATATCCTCTGACGACTTAATCGTGTCATCCAGTATGAAAAGTATACAGATAATGAAAATAGTAAGCACCGCTCCAATCAACCCACCAATTGCCGTATTCTTCAAAATATTAGGACTCGTCTGGTTTTTCGCCACATAACCTTCCTCAGCAATATTAGGCTGCTCCATATCCATAATGGTAGCAATTCGTTCTCTTGACACATCGGCAATTTCATCCACAATCCTTTTTGCCATCACCGGGTCAGGATAATCCGCTGCTATTTTGAGTATTCGGGTATCCGCTGGGTTGGTAATCGTAATGATTTCCAGAAGATCTTCATACTCCATCTCTTTCAGCTCCAGATTTGCAATCACCTGCTGCAACACAGGACGGCTTTTCACCAATACCATATAGTCTTTTGTCAACTGGCTTCCCATCTGCAAATCGCTTAAGGATAAGGACGTTAAGGATGCACTTTTATTTAAAATGAACAGCTGTGTCTCAGAAGTATAGATAGGCGTCAGCAACAGTTTGCTTCCCACTCCGGCAGCCGCCGCTGTAAGTATTCCAACCAGCAAAATCAGCCACAGGCGATTAAGCAGAAGGCCAAACAGCTCTCTCAGGTCAATTTCAATTTCGTCGTTATCCATTGTGTTCATGGGATTCTCCTAAATGTACTTATTATCAATTACTTTACTTGGATTTATATATAACATTTGATTTATGTTATTTTCGTTAATATGAATTTTTGCTTTTCGCAGCATATCCTCAATCTGAGGTCCTCTTGTCTTGATATTGTGACAATCGGATGCCAGAAAATGCACTTGATTTTCCCTTATATACCGTCTGGCGCTTGCTGCTGGCTTTTGAAACGGACTCCCCTGGAGGCTTTTTAGATTTACCTGCATCAGACACCCCAGCTCGATTAGTTCTGCTACACGCCCCCTTTTCTTTTGCAGGCATTCATAGCGCTCAATATGAGCGATAATAGGGATATAGCCCTCCGCAATCATTTCCTTCATTCCGGCGTAAATTCTGTCGTAGGCCTCTCCTATGCCAAACTCCACTAATACATAGCGGCTCCCTGCCATGGTCATGGCTTTCTTCTCCTTAAGTGCCTGGACACATCCATCTTCGTAAAATATCTCGCAACCAGAATATATCTTAAAATTGCAATCAATTTTCTCCGCTTCTTCCCTGACACGTTGGGTAATTTCCTGTATTTTTTCCACCGTTATCCTTCGACCCAAGTCATAGTGCGGTGTTGCAATAATTGCTCTTACCCCTTGTGAATGGGCCATTTTCAGCATTTCTATCGTTTGCTCCATATTCTTGGAACCATCATCTACCTTGGGTAAAATGTGTGTATGGATGTCAATATATCCATTCTCTATTTTGCGTAAACTTGCTGCGATTTTTGTTTTTTGTATCGTTTTATGTATTATGAACACCGTTGTAACTGTAGTAGAACCCGCTACCACTGTAATCAAAAGTACCTTTAACATAAAAGAATTTCTTTCTTCCTTTTTTGTTTTTGCTGCTTCACTGGTTAGCTGTGCCCATGCTGATGCATCATTCTTTTTGCTCTCTTCTACCAGAGTTCCTTCTGTTGAAGATCTTTCAGTCGAAGCTTCGTCCGATTCTGACAAATCTTCGTCCTTTACTATCATGTTTTCCTGATCGCTTATAGTGCCTTCAGAATTATGTATTTCGGAATCAAACTCTCCCTCACTAATTTCCTGAACCTCTGTATTGCTGGCTTCATTTTCATTTACTATATTGGTATTCGAATTCGGCTTTGAAGCATTCTCTGGGTCCATTGGTTTTTCAACTAATCCATTATTGGATTTTGAGCCTGTCTCTGAACTTATTTCATCCTTTCCTTTTGACCCTTCTGGGGTTCTCTCAATCGGAATCAGATATCCACTGGCAATTGCGTCCCCTACACTACCACGAATTTCTCCTATAAGTCTTTGCGCCTGCTCCTCGGTCAAATCCACTTCATCAGATGCCAGGAAGCTTTTTACCTCGGCGATGTAGGAGCTTTTTGCCTGATAGGTCTCACCATCCAGTTCAAATGCCCCTGATACAGCCGATACAATTCCTGCTTCGTTGCTATTAATGCTACCCGCATTGATCATCTGTGATGAAAGTATAAATGAGATTGCTGATATCAGGACAAAAAAAATTCGTTGACTTGCTTTCATGTTATTTCCCTTTTTTGTTTTGGCAATAGAGTCATATTTTAGGAAGTTTAATGAACAAAAGATATCCATTAAACTTCCTGTTATTTAATTTAAATTAGTAGGTTACTACAAACTGAACTAATTTGTTTGCTTTACTACCATCACTTGCAGTAATGCTTAATGTATTGTCACCACTTTTACTTAATGTATAAGTTATAGACGAACCATCCTTTTTAATAGAAACAGTACCTGCTGTACAATTAACTGTTACTTCATACGATATTGCTGTGTTATCTGTAACAATTTTTTTGTTTGCTGTTCCAGTTGAACTAATAGATACATCACCAGTAGGACCTCCTGTTATTGTTTTGCTTGTAATATTATCCCAACTGGACTGTAGTAACGGATCTCTATCCAAATAAAGTTTCAGCACACCTAACATGGTACTATTAACCGTCTTCGGTGTAACACTGCCAAAGCTTCCATTTTTTGTTGTATCAATCTTCACTGCAATTGATGAAACCTGGCTAAGACTTTTTGTTAATACAAAATTGCCTGAATCAGTACCACTTACTGTCTCTGTGACAGGATTTGAAGGCGTATTGTTTCCAGAATCTGAACTTCCACCACCGCCGCCACTACTTACAGGCGCTGCGTCAATTACTTCCTTTGCATCCGATCCAACCACACCAACTTCTACTTTAGTTGAGCTGTTATTGGTTACATCCAATTTCACATTAGAATCAGCCTTCTCAATCGTAGTACCTTCTGCCCCTTTATCTACAACGATTTCCACCTTAGCTGCTGAAACGATTTCCACAGGAACCGCTGTTTCAATCTTAGCGCCCTCTGCCTCTTTCGTTACTTCAACATGAATCATATCTGCAGTACCAGTAATCAGAACATCTGACTTACTATCAATGACGATTTTATCTGCAGCACCGTTAATCTGTCCGGCAAATTCAGTTCCGTCACCTTCAATCTTAATGGTTCCAACAGAGCTTCCTACCGCTGTATTCAAAGTTACATGCGCATTCGCTCCTGTCGTGGAGAATGCTGTAACTTTTCCTTTCACTTCAAAATTGGCAATTGCATTTTTAGCAGAAACCACGATATTTTTAACTACCGCTTTAGCATCTGCAATAAAGGAAAACTCTTTATCGGTAATCTTAAAGCTGTTGTTTTTACCAACTTCTTTCCAAGTACCATTTTTAACATCCTGGATAGTAATCGCTTTGAAATTACCATTATTAGTCACATCAGCGAGTGGCGCATTTACCACTAATGCTTTGCCGGTATAGGTACCTTTTTTAATGGTATAGGTTGCTTCCTTGGCACTTTTAATTGTGATTTTTTTCACATTTTTAGCCGCTAACATCTTATTCAGATTGGTCTGTGTTGAAACGGTTCCGTTTGCATCCACTACCAGGAAATTAGCAGAAGCCGATTTTCCACTTGCTGTTTTTGCAGTAATCTTAACGCTTCCTGATTTAATTGCCTTTACATTACCTTTCGCTGATACCGTAGCAACTTTTTTATTGCTGGTGGTATAGGTAACCTTTTCTTTTGCCCCAGTTGGCTTATAAGCCACTGATAGCTGATAAGTCTTGCCTTTTGTAAGGACAGTCTTCTTATCCTTAGCACTTACCGTAATGGATTTTACTGCGGTGGCTGCATTTGCACTTTGGGCAGGAATTCCGCTCAATACGACTGCAGATGCTAAGAGAAGCGCTGCGCTTTTTTTCAGCAGGCTTTTCATTTCTGACTTTTTGAACATATCTCTTCCTCCTTGATAATAAACTTCGTAGAATAACTGTTCTACGAAAGCACAAAAAAAAGCCCGCAAAAGGGCTCTATTATTGGAAAAAATATGATATTTTATTCTTTAAAAGTGGGAAATTATATTCGACAACACTAAATGCCTGTGAAAAACGTTGAAATACCGCCTGTTTACAAGAATTTTCGTATAACAGTTATTCTAAGAAAATTTGATAAAAAATATCACAGCTATTTACAATTCAACAAATGAACAAATAGCCGTCTCTTTTTTCTTATAATACCAGTACTGTCAAAGATTGTCAACCCAAGAAAAAAACTATTTAGAAAAAATTCAAAGAAAAATTTAACGCAATTCAGAAAAACCACTAATTATCTTGCTTTTCCTATTTATCATTTTAATAAAAACTTTTGCCTAATTGTCTAATACAATGTCGAACATCTCAAAAGCAATTTAACCACAGAAATTTCTCTATAAAAATATGTCAACAAAAAAACACGCCTAAGCGTGTTTTTTCATGGGTTAATACTTAATTTATATAATTACGCAAGTTTGTTTACAGCAAGTGATAAGCGAGATACTTTTCTGGAAGCTGTATTTTTATGATATACACCTTTGCTGGTAGCTTTATCAATCACGGTTGTAGCAGCAACTAAAGCAGCTGTAGCAGCAGCCTTGTCATTTGCAGCGATCGCTGCGTCTACTTTCTTACATGCAGTCTTAACCGCAGAACGGATTGATTTATTTCTTGCAGCTTTGGTCTGATTAACGAGAATTCTCTTTTTTGCAGATTTAATGTTTGCCAATCTGTACACCTCCAATTTATAAATATGTTCATTTAATATTTTTGTCGCACCAGATCCGGAGACACGGTTCGTTCCGATGCAAACATACTCTATTATTTTAGTAGATAGACAGGTATATGTCAATGACTTTTTTCAAAATCATGGTAAAATCATAAAAAAACTAAAAAGCCTCTGAAAATCCCAAAAAATTACAAATTATTTTCCATTAAATTTTACCTATTCTACCTTAAAAACAGAGATGGTATTTTCCATATCCCCTGCTTTTTCTCCCAGGGTTTCGGAAGCATTATTAAGCTTCTCCACGGCACCTAACTGATTGGAGGCCGTTGCGCTTAACTGTACTACCGTTGCCGCAACCTGTTCCGATGAGCTGGTAATGTCCTGAATAACCTCCAGGGTACTGAGTCTGGTTTTATCCATATTATCAAGGTTTTCGTCGATAACCGTAAGATTCCTCACCAGATTTTCTACACACTCATTTACATAATGAAAGGATTCCACTGTGTTTCCAAGGGTCTCCTTCTGAGACATAACAATTCCTCTGGCATTTTCTACTGTTTTAGCCGTAGCTTGGGTCTTCTTTTCGATCCGCTCAATAATTTCCACAATTCGGCTGGCTGCCTCACCAGATCCAGCTGCCAGTTTTCGAATCTCATCCGCAACCACGGCAAATCCTTTGCCAGCCTCACCTGCCCTGGCCGCCTCAATCGAAGCGTTTAACGACAGTAAATTGGTCTGCTCGGCAATATCGTTAATGCTGGTCACAATGGATTCGATGGATCTGGTTTCTTCAATTAGTCCTGCCATAGCAACCATGACACTTTCGGTTATTCTGGTGGTATCCTCTACCTTTTCCTCCAGGCCGCCTACTGCATTTTCTCCCGTAACTGCGGCATCCTTAGTCTGATTGGCAATTACAATCATATCCTTGGCATTTTGAGATACACTGCTGATTTTTTCCGAAAGATAATTCATCTTTGTCAGGCAAACATCCGAATTTTCAGCCTGTTCCACCGCAGCCCGCTCAATATCCACAATCGCATCGTTTAGTTCCTGAACAGAAACAAGAACAATCTGAGAGCTTTCAGAAACTAAATGGGCCGAAGTAGACACTTCACTTCCCAAATCGGTAATCTTACGAATCAAATTTCCCATACTTTTAATCATATCCGTAAGACCATGTCCCAGCCGGGCAAATTCATCCCTTCGCTTCAGGTCACATACTACCGTCAAGTCCCCTTCCGCTGCCTTTGCCAGCACGCGATTGGTTCGTTTAATAGCACCACCTATGCCGTTTGCTAAAATAGTACTGGTAAGAAACGCAATGATACAGGCAATCACTACAATAATCACCGTCATATTCTTAACCTGAGCACTGGATTCCATTATCAACGTACTGGGCACCAGACTGCATACCATGATATTATAGGCATCTGCCCGGCTATATGTAAATAAATATTCTTTGCCATCCATGGTTATGTATTTTAAACCATCTGCTTCTTCACTGCCTAAAGCTTCCTGGTAAAAAGCCTGATCCGAAAAACGAAGTGGCTCCTCCCCTTCCGTTCCAACAACAATTTCCGTTCCGTCCTTGGTAATAAAAGCCAGTGTGGTTCCGCCTTCTGGCTGAGTATCATTTAAAATAGACTCTACCAAATCCTTTTTTACGTCTAAAATCACATAGCCGCATTTTTGATTGGCATTGGTCAGCAGATTTCTTATAACAGAAACAGAATATCCATACCGATTAAGATCAATCAGTCCATCAATACTGGGATGTGACCCTACCCAGTACGCTAACGTACCAGCGTTATTAAATGCTTCACATTCTTTGGATTGATAAAAAGTATCGCTATTTCCTTTAAAGAAGTCTCCCTTCGTAACGGATGAAACACTCTTCCCATATCGCCCCACAATGTAACCGGCACTGACCAAATCATTGGAAACCACACTGGAATAAAGGGCATCATAGCATTCATTGTAGGCACTTTCTTCTTTTTGCGGATCATTTGCATATGCACCGGCATAATATGCTTTTATGACATCTGTCTCTGCAATTTGCAGAGATTGGGAGGATACGGCATTCAATCCCATTTCAAAATATCCTGCTACCGTACCCACATTCGATTGAGTTGCTTCTTCATAATGCTTCCGATTATTTTGTGCCGCATTTTGATATGTCATTACCCCAAGAATGATAATCGCACCAATCGGTATTAAAAAACTTCCAATTAACTTTACCTTAATTCCTCTTAACATAGTATTTCCTTTCCTCATCTTAAAGGACCCCTTTCCATTCAACAAAATACCAATCCATATATACTAACTGCCTTGATTTTAAATGCAAAAGATAGTCTTGTCTACGGGTTTGGAAGCACTTCCCAATTGCAGACAAAAAAAAGCAAAAACCATCTTTTTACTCCAAAAGCTTTCAGAAACTTCCGGGTATCCACATACATACACGCCACCCGTTAGTCATAAAACCTACCGGCTGAGAATACCAGCAACCCAGGAAAGGTTCGGCGGGAACGTGGGGGATGAGATGAAAAAAATCCATTCCGTAGCGGGGCTAGAAGGTCTTAAGCAAAGCTTCGATACCGTAGGGAGTCGAGGCACGGATGCCGAGACAGGGCGATTGGTGCACGGATGCACCTTGGAGCCCGCCCCGTAACCAGCCACAGTCCAGATGCTTTGCCCTAGACCTTCTTGCCCTGCGGAGGTGGATTTTTTTCATCTCATCCCCCACGTTCCCGCCGAACCTTTCCTGGGTTGCGTCCGATTTTCCCAACCTAGTTTAATAACTAACTCCCAAGTCCCCCATTTTTAGTGAAGTGGGTATGGAGAAGTTCATGGGCTTTTTCACCAAAGGGTTCTCCCAGAAATTCATCGTATAGAAGCTTGATCTCCGGGTTTTCATGGGAGTATCTCACTTCTTTGGAACGGTCTTCTTCATAAATGGCTTCTGCTCTTTTTCTTAAGATTTCCGGATTGTTGTTATGATATGGCTGCCCGCCGCCACCTACACACCCTCCAGGGCAGGCCATAATTTCAATTGCGTGGTATTTTGATTTCTGGTCGCGGATTTCTTCCAGGAGTCGTCTGGCATTTCCCAAGCCGTGGGCTACTGCAATGTTTATCTTTTGCCCGTTTATATCATAGGAAGCTTCACGAAGTCCTTCCAAGCCCCTTAAGTCGGTAAACTCTACTTCCTGTGGCTTTTCTCCGGTAAGCCAGGTATAGGCGGTTCTTACTGCGGCTTCTATTACTCCTCCTGTGGTACCAAACATAACTCCTGCCCCAGAGGAGGCTCCCATAATGGAGTCAAAATCTTCTTCTGGCAAATCGGCAAAGCATAAGCCTGCTTCTTTTATCATTTTGGCTAATTCCCGAGTAGATATGGCAAAGTCTACATTTTGGTATTCTTCATAGGAAAGCTCTGGGCGGGCTGCTTCGTATTTTTTGGCAAGACATGGCATGATGGAGACGACTACCATTTTTTCTGGGCTGATGCCCAGCTTTTGGGCCAGGTAGGTTTTTGCAATGGCTCCAAACATTTCATGGGGGGAACGGCAGGTTGAGGGGACCTCCAGAAGTTCGGGGAACTGGTGCTCAATAAATCTTACCCAGGCTGGACAGCAGCTGGTGAGAATGGGGAGAGGCTTATTGTTTTTTAGACGATCGATTAGTTCGGCGGCTTCTTCCATGATGGTCAGGTCAGCGGCAAAATCAGTATCGTATACTTTATCAAAACCCAGACGCCGTAAAGCTGCTACCATCTTTCCGGTTACTCTTGTACCAAGAGGTAAGTCGAACGCTTCGCCTAAGGCAACACGGACTGCTGGGGCTGTCTGAACTATGACATATTTGTCAGGGTCGTTTATTTTATCCCATACGGCTGTTACATTATCCTTCTGCGTCAGGGCACCGGTGGGGCATACGGATACACATTGACCACAAAAGGTACAACTGGTGTCCATTATGGGCTTACCAAAGGCTGTGCTCATGATGGTATTAAAGCCTCTGCTTACGGTGGAGTAGACGCCTACTGTTTGAATGGTATTACACATCGTTTCACAGCGGCGACAAAGGATACATTTATTGGGGTCTCGAATGAGGGACAGACTGGATTCATCCTTCTCAAAATTCCACTGCTTGCCTTTATATTTTATTTCTGTAACTCCAAGTCTGGCCGCAAGCCGCTGCAGCTCACAGTTCAGGTTTCGGTCACAGACCAGACAGTCCTTGGGATGATTGGATAATAGCAGCTCCAAAGAAAGTCTTCTGGCCTGGATGGCTTTTATGGAATTCGTGTGTATTCTCATGCCATCTGTAATCAATGTATTGCAGGCGGTTGCCAGGTTTCTTCTGCCCTCTATCTCCACCATGCAGACCCGGCAGGTGGCTACTTGATTTACCATTCCGGCATCGTGAAAATTCATATGGCATAAGGTTGGAATGTAAGCACCTGCTTTCCTTGCACACTCCAAAATCGTAATTCCCTCATCCGCTTTTAGTTCTATATTATTAATCGTTACGGTTATTTCCCTCATTCTAATCCTATCTGTACGCTGCGCTGCGCACTTATCCAACTCAGCTAAATTCGCTTTTTCATTTAGCGCTTTTCAAATTCGCTTTTCAATTTCGCTTTTCAATTAAATCTACATTTTAGTAATTGCATCAACCGGGCAAATGGAAGCACAAACACCGCACCGGATACATCTTCCCTGGTCAATGTGATGGACAACTTTGGGGGCTCCTGAAATACAGTTTACCGGACAATTTCTGGCACATTTGGTGCAGGCGATACATTTATCGTCAAGAACCACATATTGAAGTAAGTCGCTACAGGCACCTGCCGGGCATTTCTTTTCCCGAATGTGAGCCATATATTCTTTCCTGAAATGCTTTAGGGAGGAAAGAACCGGATTCGGCGACGACTGTCCCAGCCCGCACAGAGAAGAACCTTTTACAAAATTACCAATTTCCTCTAAAGCGGATAAATCTTCTTCCGTCCCATCACCCTTGGTGATTCTCTCCAGAATTTCATACATCCGCACATTTCCAATCCTGCAAGGGGTACATTTGCCACAGCTTTCTTCCATGGTAAATTCCAGATAAAATTTGGCCATATTCACCATACAGTCATCTTCATCCAGAACAATCATACTACCGGATCCCATCATGGAACCAGCTGCCGAAAGGGTATCAAAGTCAATCTGTAAGTCCAGCTCCTCTGCTGGAATGAAGCCACCGGAAGGACCGCCGGTTTGCACTGCTTTGAATTTTTTTCCGTCTCGGATTCCACCACCTACCTTATAAACAATATCTCTTAATCGGATTCCCATTGGGACTTCAACCAACCCTACATTGTTTATCTTGCCAGCCAGGGCAAATACCTTGGAACCCTTGGATTTTTCTGTTCCCATAGAACGAAACCATTCCGCTCCCTTTAAAATGATTGGACTGATATTGGCAAAGGTCTCCACATTATTAATGTTGGTAGGTTTCTGCCAATATCCTTTTTCTGCTGGAAAGGGTGGCTTCGTCCTGGGCTCTCCGCGCCCACCCTCCAATGAATTAAGCAGAGAGCTTTCTTCGCCGCAAACAAAGGCACCTGCACCAAGGTTCAGGGAAATTTTAAAACGAAACGTTGAACCAAGGATCTCTTCTCCCAAAAGCCCATATTCTTCTGCCTGCTTAATTGCAATCCGCAGCCGTTCCACAGCCAGAGGATACTCTGCCCGAATGTACACAATCCCTTCGTCTGCGCCAATGGAGTACCCGCAAATCGCCATTGCCTCCAGAACGGAATGGGGATCACCTTCTAAGATGGAACGGTCCATAAAAGCACCCGGATCACCTTCATCGGCGTTACAGACTACATATTTTTTCTCGCTTTGATAATTTCTTGCAAATTCCCATTTTAAGCCAGTGGGAAATCCCGCGCCTCCCCGGCCTCGAAGCCCGCTTTCCTTTACTATATTAATAATCTCTTCTGGCGTTTTATGGAAAATACACTCTCCCAAAGCCTCATACCCTCGGACAGAAATATAGTCCTCAATTTTCTCCGGGTCAATGATACCACAATTTCGAAGTGCCACCCGTACCTGTGACTGATAAAAGGGAATGTCATGAAACTCCTCCACATGCTCTCCATCTTCCGGGTCAACGTATAGAAGCCGATTTACACTCCGTCCTTTGATTACATGTTCTGAAACCAGCTCGTCCACATCATGGGCAGATACTTTAACATAAAAAATATTGTCCGGATAAATCTTCACAATTGGTCCCTGCTCACAAAACCCAAAGCATCCGGTTTTCAAAATCTGTACCTCTTCACCAAGTCCCTGTTCTTCTATCACCTTTTGAAATGTATCATATACCTCCAGACTCTCGGAAGAAGTACAGCCAGTACCACCGCATACTAATATATGCATCCTGAATTTACTCATTCTTTGGCACCCCCTTTGTAAAAATAGCTTCCTCCACAAATTTTCCTTCGCAAATATGCATATCGATAATCGCTCTGGCAATCTCCCTGTTTACATTTCCATACCGAATTGGTTCCTTCCCCGGCGTACGCACTTCAACCATAGGTTCTGCGTAACAAAATCCCAGACATCCAGTGGCTACAACCGAAACATTCCCCAACTCCTTTACCCCGATTTCTTCTGAAAGAGCACTCATAACCTCTCTTGCACCCGCAGCAATCCCACAGGTCGCCATTCCAACAGCAACCACAATCCGTTCCTTATCTTCCCCCGTGGTCCGAAGCTCCGTATCCTGCTTCGCCCTTTCCCTGATGGCTTTCAGTTCTTCTAGCGATTTCATTTTATTCATTCTGCACTCCCATTCTGCATAAATATTAACCTATGTTTGTTTTCTACTCGCTGTCATTAAGGGATTTAGCCTAAGATTTTTCCATATGCTCATTAATAATCTCATCCACATCTTCCAAAGTGACCCGGCCATATACCTTCCCATTTACAGAAACCACCGGAGCAAGGCCACAGGCACCCACACAACGGATTCCATCCAACGAAAACAATCCATCCTCTGTAATCTCTCCGCTGTCGACCTTTAACTTATCGCGAAAAGCATTATAAACCTCTTGAGACCCTCGCACAAAGCAGGCTGTTCCAAGACAGACATTGATTTTATAGGCTCCCTTGGGCTTCCTATTGAAGAAAGAATAAAAGGTAACCACACCAAATACCTTTGCAGGGGGAATTTCCATCTTTTCAGCAATGTGAAGCTGTAATTCCTCCGGCAAATAACCAACCAATTCCTGTGCTAAGTGAAGAACCTGTATTAGTTTTCCTTCTTTTGTCGGAAGTTGATTAATATAGTTATCCAGTTCATCTATTTTCAAAGCTTCTTTCCAAGCTCCCGACTCATCCATACGTTTTTCATCCAATACCATGATGTTTTCATCCTTTCATGCTTCCTAAGCAATTACTTATTCGAGGTACTAGTACATGAACTTATGATACACTGTACTAGTACATCGTTTTGCAAATTCTTGTGTATATTACTGAGGATATTTTTTTGAGAGTGCATTGTAAAAAACGTAGGCGTAGCGGGCTACGCTGAGGCTTTTTACGATGTGCTCTCGGAAAAATAGACCAGTAATATACACAAGAATTTCAAATACGATGTACTAGCTCTCATTATGTCCATTATTTTGCAGAACATAACACCAAAAGAATGTTTTTATTCGTTTACAACACAGGCAAAATAGTATAATCTATACCTATGCGAAACAATACTATAACCAATTAATAGAAAAAATCAAAATCAAGTATGTAAAATTAGCCATGTATATTCTTGAGTTATTATGAAAGGAATGAATTACCATGAACGAACCACAAGATTTAATATCTTTTATAAAAAGTGCAACCTCCCCCTTCCACGTCATTAAGGAAAGCCAACAGTTCCTCACTGCACAGGGTTTTCAATCACTTCCCTTTGATACCCCCTGGTCTCTGGAAAAAGGAGGACGTTACTACACCACGGTTTATGACACCACTTTGTTTGCCTTCACCATTGGCAAAGATATTTCTGAAACACCCACTTTTCGGGTTGCATCCTCACATACCGATTTCCCTTGTCTACGAATTAAGCCTAAAGCAGAGCTTTCCGAAAAAAACTATCTTAAGCTTAATATTGAAGTTTATGGCGGCGTAACGAAATGCACCTGGCTAGATCGACCTTTATCCATTGCAGGAAAAGTAGCATTAAAAAGCAATGATATTTTTCACCCTGAAACGGTTCTAATTGACTGGAAGCGCCCTCTGCTTACCATACCTAATCTTGCTATTCACATGAATCCCGAATTAAACAAGGGTGTGGAATTGAATGGTCAGATTGATATGATTCCGCTGTTTGCTACATTAGATGAGACGCTAAATAAAGATTCCTTTTTTATCGATTTCCTGGCAAACGAATTAGGAAAGGCAAAAGAAGAAATCCTGGATTTTGATTTATATGTATATGTGGCCGAAGAAGGCTGTACCCTTGGTATGAAGGATGAATTTATTTCCTCTCCCCGTTTGGATAACCTTACCTCCGTATTTGCCTGCCTCTACGGAATCAGTTCTCCTTTTGGTTCCGTTGGAATATCAAGCCCCACTAACTTTTCTGAGATTCCAAACCCTTCTCAGATCAATGTTATTGCACTTTTTGACAACGAAGAGGTTGGTAGTCGGACCAAGCAGGGCGCTGATTCCATTGTCAGTAATCTCCTTCTGGAAAAAATCTACGAGGGATTGGGACTTAGCCGCACTGATGTTTATAACAGCATTTTGAAAAGTCATATGATTTCCATCGACGTTGCCCATGGCCTACACCCCAATCATCCTGGAAAAAATGATCCGACAAATGTCACCCAGCTAAATCAGGGTGTTACCTTGAAAATGAGCTTTAATCAGAGATATGCCACTGACACAGAAGCCATTGGAGCCATTCAGCAGCTTTGTCAGGCATATGATATCCCCTGTCAGAAATTTGTAAACCGTTCCGATATGGCTGGCGGAACCACCTTAGGTTCCCTTTCCTCCTCCTGGCTGCCGATGAAAACCGTGGATTTAGGCGTTCCCATTCTTGCCATGCATTCAGCAAGAGAGTTAATGGGTACCAAAGACCAGAAAGCATTAAATAATTTGGTAAAATATTTCTTTTGTGCATAATATTTCTTTTTTCCGCCATAATAAGCCTGTAAATACTTTTTCGCGGAAAGGAGATATTTTATGAGAGCTGATAAGAAAACATACAAAGAAGTGGCACAAAGGTGCAGTGAGTTTTCCAAGACGGATAGGGAGGATTCCTTTACAAATTCTACTGGTGACTCTGTTGAAACCAGTTGTGTAAACTGCAATCACTTTGATGATGACCATTATTGTGTACTGGATCTTTATGACAAAATCGTAGATGGCATCTAAACAAACGTAGATGCCATCTAAACAAACAAAGAGGCTGACTTGCCAGACTATATTCTCTCGCGAATTACAGGTAAGTCTGTAAACAGTAACGATACTCTTTCCATCAAATATCCGGTTAAATTAAAAATGGAGTTGTAACAAATCAATTGATTACTCAATGACTGTTACAACTCCATTCATTTGTTTCAAACGTTGAATCCTCGGTAAATCTACTTACCAATAAACACGATTACGGTACGTGGTGGAATCACATAGTTCTTCTGATTCTCAACCTCTACTTCCTCTACCTTTCCTTTACAGGTATCAATCAGGATGCTCCACTTCCGTCCCTCCGGCAGTGCTGGCAGGTCAAACGCATGGGCTTCCCAATGCATATTATAACCGATATAAAAGTTGGTATCTGCTTGCTCCTGATCCTTCATGGCATAGGCTCCGTTTAGCATAACCCCCAGAATCCGGCTGTAATTGGAATTGTCCACATACCATGCCCTGGTTCCGTGATAGGAGATATCCGGACTTCCGGAAGAAAGATAATCCATTCCTTTAAACTCTTCCTCCCGGTGAAGCACCGGATGGCTCTTGCGAAATGCAATCAGTTCTTTTACAAACTGAAAGATATCCCCATTTTGCTTTAAATTGTCCCAGTTAATCCAGGTTATGGCATTATCCTGACAGTACGCATTGTTATTTCCTTCTTGCGAATTTCCCAATTCATCTCCTGCCAGGAGCATAGGGGTTCCCTGACTAAAGAACATCATGATAAATCCATTCCATATCTGCTGACGGCGTAATGCCAGAATATTCTTGCGCTTGGTTTTTCCTTCCACACCACAATTCCAGCTGTAATTAAAGTCTGTACCATCCCGTCCTGCTTCGCCGTTTTTCTCATTGTGCTTAATATCATAAGATACCAGATCCATAAGGGTAAACCCATTAACCGAAGTAAGAAAATTAATAACTCCGTGCTCCTTGGGATTTCTCCTCATTCGATACATAAATTCATTAATCTGGCTCTCATCACTTTTTAAATAACGTCTGGCGGAAGTTAAAAAACCTTCACTGTACTCTGCCAGGCGGGAATTTACTGGTTGGTTTTCTTCTTTCCCATCCCAACGGGAAGCCAAGAGCTTAACACTGCCAATGATCGGATCAAGTGCCGCAATCTGAACCGGAACCACATTGTCATTCACGCGGAAGCCATCTACGTGGTATTCCAAAACCCAGTAACGGAAACAATCCAAGATCAGATTTGGGTTGGTCCCCCGGTCAAAAAACATATCCAAAATAATCTCGATGCCTTCTTTATGAAGAGCCCGAACCAATTCCTTCATTTCCTTCTGGGGATTTTTAGGGTTCTTTGCATAAGAAGCTTTCGGTGTGAAATAAGCCGCCTTCTTGGTATATCCCCAATAATTTATTTTTAAAATCTCTTTTTCTTCTATTTTTTCGTCTCTGCCCTGGTCCATATTTAACTCGGTTACATTCCCTTTGGCAGCCTTAACCGCTGAGATGACCTTAGCTTCTGAAATGGCTTTCGCCTCCGACATGACCCGAGCATCTGGCATAGCCTTAGCTTCTGACATGGCCTTAGCTTCCGACACCACCTTTTCCAGATTGTTTTCCTTATATCGGTAACTCTCCAAATATTTACGGGTCACTTCACGAATGTCTTCCTCCAGGATCTCGTCAAAGTCATAGCAAGGAAGCAAAAATAGACCATTTACTCCCAGCTCCTTCAGATATGGAATCTTCTCCACAATGCCACTGTAGGTTCCTTTTGCCTTGACCTTAGAGGATGTATGTCTGGTAAAGCCTCTTACATGAAGCTGGTAAAGATATAAATCCGAGTATTTAATATTAGGCTTTTTGTCCTCTTCCCAGTCAAACTTTTCCCAATGGACAACGCCGCGGATTTCATCGCCCTCCCGGTCCTGTGGGCGGACGGACCACTTTTCACGGCCGGATATCTTTTTCGCATAAGGATCCAGAACAAAAGAATTCTCTGCCTGAAAACTATATTCATAGCCCTTAAAGTTTGACAGTTTTTTGCCAATAAAACAAATGGAAAAAACATCGCCCACTCGGTAATCCGTCAAGACATAGGTTTCCTTGTTCTCTTCCAATCCATTCTTATATAAATGCAATTTACACGTCTTCCCAAAAGGCTGATATAGTGCAAATTGAACTCCATCCACCGTCTGACTCACTCCCAAAGGAAATGGGGTTCCGATTTTAGTTCTTTGCATTTTCACTCTCCATCTGCTGAGCCAGATCATTTAAATATACCCAGCGCTCCATTTTTTCTTCCAACCGTTCTTCCAGATTTGCCTTTTCTTCTGTCAACTTGGCTAATTTTCCGTAGTTGGTTGCTTGCTGTTCCATTTCCTGTTCCAGACTTGCAATTTTTGCTTCTAATCCACCAATCACATCGTCTATCTCATCAAATTCCTTTTGCTCCAAATAACTGAACTTTCGTTTTTTATCTTTTACTTTCTCCGTTTTCATCTTTGTTTCTACTGGCTGAGTTTCGCCTGTGGGAAACGCTCCTCTGGCACTGGCATAATCGCTGTAGTTGCCTTCATACTGTTTTAATCTTCCACCTTCAAAGGCAAATATCCGAGTCGCCAGCTTATCGAGAAAATAACGGTCATGGGATACTGCGATCACAATCCCGTCATAATCCAAAAGATAGTCCTCTAAAATAGAAAGAGTCTGAATGTCCAAATCGTTGGTAGGCTCGTCCAAAATCAGAATATTAGGTGCTTCCATTAAAACCTTCAACAAATAAAGCCTTCTCTTTTCCCCACCGGACAGCTTCCCAATGAGAGAATGCTGCAACGTACCGTCAAACAAAAAGCGTTCACACATAGCCGAGGCTGACAGTTCACCTTCTGTCGTTTTTATATATTCGGCAGTCTCTTTTATATAATCGAGAACCTTAAGGCTCTCATCCATATATTCATTTTCCTGGGAGAAATAACCGATTTTTACGGTTTCGCCGAGGATAACTTCTCCCTCATCTGCATCCACGACACCATTGATAATCTTCAGTAAGGTAGACTTCCCACAACCATTCTGTCCAACAATGCCAATCCGTTCGCCTTTCAGGAAAATATAGTTAAAATCAGCAATCAGCTTTTTATCGCCAAATGCCTTGGATATATGTTGAAGCTCCAAGGTCTTCTTGCCCAGACGGGAAGACAGGGCATTTACCTCCACCGATCCGTCTTCCTTGGGCTTTTCTCGATCTCTTAGTTCTTCAAAGCGTTGAATGTGAGCCTTCTGTTTGGTAGAACGTGCTCTGGCCCCCCGCATCATCCATTCTAAATCCTGTTTGTACAGGCTTTTCTTTTTTCGTTCGGTTGCCAGTTCCATTTCTTCCCGCTGGGCTTTCAGCTCCAGAAATCCCATATAATTGGTGGAATAGGTATATAATTTTCCCTTGTCAATCTCCACAATTCGATTCGTTACCTTGTCCAGGAAATAGCGGTCATGAGTAACCATAATAAAGGCACCCTTCCATTGGTTGAGATAATTTTCCAGCCACTCTGCCATTTCATTATCCAAATGGTTGGTGGGCTCATCCAATACCAGAATTTCGGCTGGTGTGAGAAGGGTTCGAACCAAGGCGACACGCTTTTTCTGACCACCGGAGAGATGTGAGATGGAATCATTGACATCCATAATTCCCAGCTTCTCCAGCATGGATTTTGCCTGACCTTCGATGTTCCAGTGGCTTTCTTCTGCCTGTTTTCCTTTGATGGCATTTTCCAGTATGGTGAGATTTTCATCAAAAACCGGGTTCTGGGGTAGATATTCTACCTTGACTTTATTGCCCTTGGTTACGGTTCCCTGATCTGGGTGTTCGATTCCTGCTACTATTTTTAAAAGGGTTGATTTTCCGGTGCCATTGATGCCTATGACGCCAATGCGGTCACCCTCATTGATTCCTAAGGTTGCTTCCTTTAGTAAGACTTTATCGGTATAGCTTTTGCTTAGCTTTTCTACTGTTAATAAGTTCATGGTAACTCCTTATATTTCCGCTTTTTTGTTTTGCTTGGCTTCCAAATATTTACTTTAATTGAACAGGTTTATTCTTTATCATAGCACGAAATGTGGGTGGAATACAAGTTTTATTCGTGAATAATTACGAATAATTACGAAACATTCTCAATTTCTGCCCATTGACATTTTGATCATTCTGAACAATTCTGATTTCAGTTCCAATCTTTTTCTAATTTTTTTGTAAAAACCCTTGCAAAATATGGAATTTGAGGTAAAATGATGTTTGGTATGTTCAAAATATTGTACTTATTTGTTACATATTATTTATGTACTTATTTATGAACCTGTTTGTTTTTTTAAATAGAAAGGATTTTTGATATGATTCAAGCAAGTAATATCACTCTTCGTTTGGGCAAAAAGGCTCTGTTTGAAGAGGTAAACATTAAATTTACAGAAGGTAACTGTTATGGACTGATTGGTGCGAATGGCGCTGGAAAATCTACATTTTTGCGGATTTTGACCGGAGAATTGGAGCCTACACAGGGAGATGTTATTATTACACCTGGGCAAAGACTTTCTTTCCTTAAGCAAGATCACTTTAAGTATGATGAGTTCTCGGTACTGGATACGGTTATTATGGGAAATCAAAGACTTTACGATATCATGAAAGAGAAAGATGCCATCTATGCCAAAGAGGATTTTACAGAAGCGGACGGTATGAAGGCCAGCGAGCTGGAAGGCGAGTTTGCAACTTTAAATGGCTGGGAAGCAGAATCGGATGCCGCTACTCTTTTAAATGGTCTTGGTATTGAAACAGATTTGCATTATTATCTGATGAAGGATTTGAATGGTTCTCAGAAGATTAAAGTGTTACTGGCTCAGGCTTTGTTTGGTAATCCAGATATTCTTCTGTTGGATGAACCTACTAACCATTTGGATTTGGAAGCAATTCGATGGTTGGAAGAATTTCTGATTAATTTTGATAATACGGTTATTGTGGTTTCCCATGACCGTTATTTCTTAAATAAGGTTTGTACTCATACGGCGGATATTGATTATGCCAAAATCCAGTTGTATGCCGGAAACTATGACTTCTGGTATGAGTCCAGTCAGTTAATGGTAAAACAAATGAAGGAAGCGAATAAGAAGAAGGAAGAAAAGATTAAGGAATTGCAGGATTTTATCCAGCGCTTCAGTGCCAATGCTTCCAAGTCTAAACAGGCCACTTCCCGTAAGAGAGCTCTGGAAAAGATTGAGCTGGATGATATTCGTCCTTCCAGTCGTAAATATCCATATATTGATTTCAGACCAAGCAGAGAGATCGGTAATGAAGTCCTGACCGTAACTAATTTGTCTAAAACCATTGATGGTGTTAAGGTATTGGATGACATTTCCTTTATTTTAAATCGTGAGGATAAAGCAGCTTTTGTAGGTAGTAATACGCTGGCTACTACTACTCTTTTTAAAATTCTGTCTGGAGAAATGGAACCGGATGAAGGTTCTTATAAATGGGGCGTTACCACTACCCAGGCTTATTTCCCTAAGGATAATACAAAGGAGTTTTCTGGAAGTGAAACCATTGTGGACTGGTTAATGCCTTATTCTCCTGAAAAGGATGTTACTTATGTCCGCGGATTTATGGGCAGAATGCTTTTTGCCGGCGATGACGGTATGAAGAAAGTAAATATTCTTTCCGGTGGTGAAAAAGTTCGTGTTATGCTGTCTAAGATGATGTTAATGGCTGCCAATGTCCTGATTATGGATGAACCTACTAACCACTTGGATATGGAATCAATTACCGCATTAAATAATGGTATTATGAAATATTCCGGTGTTGTGCTGTTTACTTCTCAGGATCACCAGTTCATTCAGACGATTGCCAACCGTATTATGGAACTCACTCCAAGTGGCTTGATTGATAAGATTACCACTTATGATGAGTACTTGGATAGTGATGAAATGGCCAGAAAGAGACAGGTTCTTAGCGTTCAGTTGGAAGAAGAGGAAGATTAAGATGTTCTTTTCTAAATAAAAGATGTTCTAAATAAAAGACGTTCTAAATAAAAGAAGGTATCACAGACTTATTCATATCAGTTGTGATACCTTCTTATGTAATTGGTATACTTTATTCCATAACTAAAATGCCATGTCTGCCAAGTTCCATTTCAAACAACTGAAGAATGGCATCCACTACCTTGTGGCAAAGCTCCACGATATACATGCAATCCAGCTTTACCTGGTTAATCAGCTTCAAATATTCATCGTGAGCCCTTCGGATAAAGGAAATAATTTCGTCTGAATTGGCGAATAAGCCATTTTTTTCCCGTACTCGCATAGCATCTTCTGATTTTACATATGCTCTGATAGCATGTTTTAAATCTTCTTCATAAACACAATGATCTTTTATATTACCAGGGTAGGTTTCATTGTGAGGAAAGGTGAAATAATCCGCTACGTAATGAGTAATAACACCCAGATGTCTGCAAAAATAAGGTGTAAGCCCCTGGGTTGCATCATAGTGCTCGGTTACCTTGTCTATTTCCTTTTTCAGTATGTCAATGGTGTCTTCTATACAATGTCTGCGGGTAATAAACGATGGTACACAATCGGGAAGGATACTTCCCAGATAAAACGACTTCTTATGTCCCTGCAAATATTCCATGCCGTGACTGTTTAACAAATAATTTGCAACCGAAATATGAGATTTCTTCCTCAATGTCATGACTCCAATCTATAACTACCTTTAAATAGGTCCTACGCCCTATGCCTACCTTACCTATTCTACTCTTAACTTTGTATTTCTGCAAGCAAAATATACTGGGAAAATAAAAGTTTAATCTTTCGTCATATTTTGTTCATAACTTAAGGTGAAATGCATGATCAATGAGTACCTCGGCTCTGATAATCCAAGGCTGCGGATTTTTTCAACTCAAATAATCCCATATCTCCATCTCGGAATACATATTCATAAAGAAATCCTTCCTTTTTCCACATATTGCAATACCCGATTTGTGACATCGTTTCATTTATGTAGCTTAAATGCCTTTTCCCATCTTTTATGGTTTCAATGTCAAAGTTCACAACTAAATACCCCTCTTTTTTCCAGAAATCCTCTCGGAAGGTCAGTGTATTTTTCTGACAATAGTCTTTTACATCAACCCCCTTTTCCACTACATAAATCTTAGAAGGGAGGCTATATTCAAAATACCATTTCTGCATTCCTTGCGTTTCCTGCAATATCTGTGCCATAGACGGAATCAGAATTTGATTATACTGGTATGCTTGAAATGTAAGAATTTTTAATTCCTCCACCGTCAATGACTTTTTCTTTGCTGTAAAGTCAAGCTCCTCTTGAGCAATGGCCAGGTTTATATCGGAAAGCTTAAGTAGCTTTCGATTCTTCTCATCTACCAAACTTCCCATTTCAACAAAAGGATAGTATCGATTTTCTATGGTTTCTCCATAGTATACCTCTACCTCCACCGGGTTGTCATAGACCTTGTTTATATGATAAAACCTGGGTATAACTCGCAGACAGCACTTTTCTCCCTCCATATTTCCACTGGTAATAAGAGACATTCGCAGCATATATCCGGGTTTTAACGAACCTTCTGCTGGATAAAGAGGATGCTTTCCCTTTCTTATTGGAAAATCCAGAACCGAAAAGGAGAATCCGCTTTTTTCCAACGAATTTTCTTTTCGGAAGACTCTTTTCCAAAGTGGATAGTCTGAAATATCAAAGACCTTAAGCTGATATAAACGCCCACTTACTTCCACCGGAACCTGGTTTACCGCCACATAATAGTCCAGATCTTCATTTGCATATGGCTGTCCGTTCTCCAAGCTGCCCGCATTATTTACTGCCACGGTTCGAAATTCGATTTCGTACTGACCTTCCATGACATCACAAGGCAGAAAATAGGTCTCCTCCACTTCCGCATCCATCCACTGATCTGCTGGTTTTCGTACTCCATTCTTGACAACATCAAAGGGGAATTTAACCTGACGCAAACTCATATATTTTTGGTAATCGTTATAACCATAACCCTTAATCAATCGATGTTGCCCTTCTGTTTCCATTCGCACCTTAAATTCCAGTCCCAAAACCAGGGAGCACCGATTGGTATCTGGAAAAAGCATTTGACAATCCCGGTACTTATCTTCTACCATGCCATTACATACTACTGGAGTATGCACCGTGACTGGATTAATATCTTCCACCACATAGCTGACTTGCTTTTCCGTTCCCTTTCCCAAACGAAGCATTGCTTCATATACTACTTTTCCAGATGAACTATAAGTTCCATTCATTCTTGTTTTCTCAATTGCAATCCCTTTTTCATAAAATACATTTTCACCAATTAACTGACTGCTGCCAGGAATTTCCTTCGGCTTCTTTCCTTGTTTGGTGGTATATTCCCCATTCATGATTTCCTTCCCTTCCCATGAAAGGCTGTCATTGCGAACCATAATTTCAGAAACCTGGTGTTCTGCATAGCTGGAAAAGTCCTCCGATGGAACCGATGGCATGCTGCTGCCACCAGATATGGTTACCGAGGAAAGTGTTATAGTTTTAGGATAGACAGGGTCCTTAATATGGTTTTCTTCTGCTCCCCATTGCTGGTATAAAACGACAGGCTTCCTCGGTTCCCTTCCCTCCAGATAAATAAGTCCTCCCGGCAAGGCTCCATTTTGAATCATCATCTGCTTTGGCAGGTATAATCCAAGCCGCTCAATCTGCCAGTAAGCATAATTTCGCTTTATTGAAATGGTTTGCATAACCGTTGTCGAATAGGATTGGTTCCTATATGTGGTCTCCATTTTCTTGGTCTTCTGATTCCACACACTGGAAGTTTCCGTCCAAGTAAGGATATACGTCCGTCTGACCACCACTGGATATGTTTTTACTCCTTCTTTTTTCTTAAATTCATATTCCCTAATGTAGTCCTCGCAAAAGCCATTGGCATATAAATTTTCCATGACTGGAATTCCATCTGTAGCCTCATAAGCCTCGTTGCCCCTGTCATCCCCATTCATCACACCAAAACTTTCTACCTTATCAGGAAGCTCATCTCCTATACTTCCAACATCCTCTTCTATTGTCTTAGGGTCGCTTTCCTTTTTCATCAATGCGATTATCTTTGTTCCGCCCATTCCCGCCTTAAACTGACGATTGGTAATTTCTGTCAGGGTATTTCCATTAGCAGTGCGATAATCCTCTACTTTTTTCCCTTCATTCTTAAGGTGAACCAGATAGCTCCGATATATTTCATACGAATTACCATCAAAGCGCTTACTGGTATCCAACGTGACGCTTACCTTTTCACCTTCCTTATACTCTCCCAGCGACTTTGTGGCAATCAGCTGGTTCTGGCTGGTATAGTACTCTATCGTTACTGGATATTTTGTGCTTTCAAAGGGCATCTTAAGATCAAACAGCTCTTTAAAATCATTCTTATTTCTCCAGTCCGCCGCACCTCTTATCCCGTTCAATGTATAATAATAATTCTTGTCTGCCACACCGTTTCGAGTGACTTTGAAAATTCCGTTGAGATAAATGATATCCTCATCTTCAATGGCCGAAATGCCAGCCTTTGTCATTGCAGCATTCACATCCTCCTTGGGGATTCGAAAGGTTACCGTGTATTTACCATTTCCATTATCCTTTTTGGTGCGATAAGAGTCCTTTAACAAAAGAATTGCATACTTTTTGTCTTTCATAGGGCTTCCATCTGATTCATCTCTTCTTATTGTAAACCCAACCTCACTCCACGTGATACCTGTAGTTGCTATAGTATCTGTAGTTGCAAAAACAATATTTCCGTCATCCTCTAATTTGGGTTTTGTTGCCGTCATGCCCTTATTAGTTCCTATACCTATGCCAATTCCAAATATCACAAAAATCACAAAAACCTTGAAATACCGCATAGCACACCTCTTAATATGCTGAATCAACTAAGGCATCATCACACAAGGCATAATCTTCCCCTAGAGAATACCCATTCGGACTACCTACTGCAATATCAAAATATTTTTCTATCCAGACACCCTTTTTAAAAGGCCGCAATACCACTAAATGAGAACAGGAGTAAAATAAATCTTCCGTCTTTTTAGGCATCTGGTCAATAGATGCTACTTTAAACTTCACATACACCCGAAAATAATATCCACCCTGGCAGGTATAAAAACTGGACTTATCAAGTCGAACAATTCCTTTCATCACAAGATGATTCTTTTTAACCCATTTTATGTAATCTTTCATCTCTTTAACATTTACTTTGTCAATGTAATTGTCCGGGTCATTCTTATAAAAATAATAAGAGTCGTGAAGCTTATTATACCACTTATGATCCTTGTCAATCGTTCGGTAATCCACATTAAAACGTGCTTCCATATTATTTTTTACTTTTTTCACCCACTGGTCTTGATATTGTTCCATAGCCCAGCTCATAGGTACTACTTTACCGGGAATCTTAGTAATTTTTATATCCTTCACATTTATCGGGTTGGTGTAGTCCCGCCCTTCCTTCAAAGCCGGTTCATAACCTTCATAGGCAAACCCTGCCTCATAGTAGCTATTGGGAAAACTAGCCAGAATGTAAGGAAATAGCTTATCATTTTTAGGGAGATTGGTAGTACGGAGAAGCTGTCCATCTGGACTCAGCTTCTTCCTGCTTTTCGGATTGGCAAAGCGTTTTAAAACTTCTTCACTTTCTCCTATTGTCAAATACGCTTTGGGAGAAAAGGTCCTGCTGCCTGAAAACATCCCATTAGAGTCCCCTACCATAATTCCCTTCATATAAACTTTTAAAACACCCGCTTTGTATCTTTCCTGTATCTTGAAATAATCATAAATCCGTTTCTTTTTTATACATATTTTATAAAATTCCTCCTCGAACGACGTTTCATAAAAGACCTCCTCTGCGCGGGCAAGAAAAAAAGCTGCTCGCTCTTTAGTAATGATTCCCTTTTTCTTTACCTCTTCACCTAAGACTATCTTCATGTTCTCTTCTCCAATTGTCTGCTCCAATGTGGTAAGAAACTCAACCTCTTTCATTTTACTTTGCTTTTTATCAGCTGCATAAGCTCTCGGTGCTAATATGACAAAAAATAAAATGCTGATTAGTAATGATATTTGTATCCAACGATAATTCATCTATACTCCCTTCTGCGCCCCTCCGCGCATTATAACTATTTTATTTGTTAGCTTTTATCTGCAAATCTGGTCTTTTTTAGCTGTGCGCCACCAAATGCAACCTTACTGAAACATTTTGTCCCAAATCCTCCATAAGGATATCCTTGGAATAGAACAAAAAAACTCATATCATCCATTGTCTGATACCATTCCTCCCGCTCAATCACAGGAAACTGAAACTCATACTCCACCCCCATTTTCTTAGCATAGTGATTATGCTCTTTTACGGCTTTGGTTAAGTTCACCTCCAGAGTGTCAATAATCACCCTGCGCCTTTCCTCCTCAAAGACCAAATCCCCCAGTACTTCCATAAGAATTGCTTTTTCAAAAGGAAGAAGTCTTGCTTCTTCTGGAACTGCTTCTTTCCGCAAAAGTTCTCTTTTCACATCGTGATAGTCGCCCTCCAGACGAAATTGTCCTGATTTTTCTTCAATTATAATATAATCTGAAAGCGTAAAAAATATTCGATAATCCCCATACTCTTGGATAAATGGTATGGTATCCCACTTTCGCCCTTCCTGATTCTTATAAGTGATGGTCATGCTATCACGGTCCACAAAGACACCAACTGGTACACAAGCCTCCAGAAGCTTCTTTTTCCCTGGATTTTCCATACTATCAAAATTCACATATAATGCAGTGAAAAAGCGCTCCATCACTTCTTCCTTGTTCACAAATACAAAATGCCCAGTATCCAGTTCAACCGCTTCCGCCATGGCCGCCTCTACACTATTGTCTACCGCATTATTATATTGTACGGAAAGAGCGGTCATTTTAGAAACAGCTTCTGAACGGATATGATCCATGATCATCAGACCAAGAAATAGCGCACCAAATAAAATTCCATAATTAGCAAACTTCATTTCATATCCCCTTCCATATTTGCACTCATATCCATCTAATCCCCATCACTTCTCCTTTTACCACCTCATGTGTTATGGAATCTCATCCCAAATGGCTCCTCCATGTACGAATGAATCTAATCCCGTATACACTCACTGTACTAACGAATCTCATCCCGTATGGCACCTCCATATACAACACAAATTTCCCCGCCGGGAAAAGCACGTCCTGTAAACAACTCCTGCATTCTGGTTCCCAGTGTCTTATTCACATTTACCACCTTAACAGAAAAGAAATCACCACGTCCGAAGAGATACCCCTCCCTTCCCAATTCCTCCATACCTTCGATAATATCCTGTGTATAAATGCCCTGATAATATTCCGAGTAATTCTCGTCGGTCAAGTCAATTACACGTCGGTAGTGATTCAACTCTACTTCATAGACTTGACTGGTTCCGCTCAATTTTCTAAGAAAGGTCTGGTACATCCCTTTCGTCACAAATCCTGTGTTTCGCACCGAATCCACGAAGTAAGCCGTTTCTGTGGTAACATAGCTTTGACAAATGCTGTCCTGTCGGATAGCCATATACTGAATAGGAACCAAAAACAAAAGAATTACCGTAATGATAATTTCAATCATTCTTCCAAAGGAATCCACTCCATCACCTCACTCTACTGCCACACTGTAAAACACATGGGAATCATATAAATTATCCATGGTCTGGTTTTCCAGCTGCTCCAGATTATGAAATAGCTCTATGGTGAGGGTAAGTGCCAGACAAAATAAAAATACCCCCAATGTTTCAAACATTAAATCCAATCCATTTTCCATTCTCTCATCTCCCTCTTTCTGCATCACACTTTCACTTAATACCGCTACCAGCGGCAAACACTCTGTAAAGAATACGTCTTTTGCATCTTTCCGTATGAAGAGAATCGCTTTAGGCCTCCTGAGCAAATGCCAGACCAATAATGGCATTATTAGCATCTCGGACAACCGCTCCCATAAACTGTGCGTTGGGATTTATATAATTGCTACTGGTGGTTTTTTGAGCTTCCTTCACCGATGTGCCACTACCACTGCCCAAACTATTTCCATCACCATTCAATGTATGATTGTAGTAAAACGTTCCTTTCCCCGTGGTTACCTTTATTGATAAATCCTGATTTTTAAACTTATTAATTACATTGATTACTTCACTCCCTGATACGGAAAGACCATCGTACATCACTTTATCACTTTCATTAAATTCCGCATTAAGCTTTGATATCTGTCCCGCTCCACTGGCAGCCGTATCCCTTGCCTCTCTGGCAATGAAAAAGCCCAATCCCACAACTATGCAGGTTATGATTGTGCCTGCGGCCAATATTAATCCTTTTAAACTATTATCCATTTAAACTCCCCTCTACCGTACCTACGGCACTGTTATTCATTCATCATTAAATCATTTGCCACCCTCACAGCACTGTTACTCCTCAAACCATTTACCAGCTTCGCAGCACTGTTATCATCAATTCATTTGCCGACCACGTTCATTTGTTCCATAAATCCAGCCAGCTGCGTAATACTTTCCAGAACAAAAGGCACAATCAGGTAAAATCCAAGCGTCAGAATCAAGGGAACATAGGCAATTACCTTTCCAATTACTCCCTTGTTGGTAATTAGAATCTCATTGTCCTGTTTTCTTTTTTCTTCGTAATACTTTTGTTGTGATGCAATTTCCTCGAAGGCAACCCGTATCCCCGTCCGATCACTGACCTCCAAATTTTCCACAATTCTTAAAAAGGGTGGAAAAGGTTCTTCCCCTTTCAATTTTTCAAGAGCCGCCTCCCCATCATAGGGATACTGGTCCACGCAGGCCTGAAGAGAGGTCCGAAAGATATTAGAAAACATCTCCAACCATTCCAGTATGGTTTCTATATTCATTCTTTCGATATGAATAAGCATAAGCAGAATGGAATGAAACTGCATCACCTCATCCTCCTTATCCTGCTTGAGGAAAAACCCCCGGATTTCCATTACAAACCTGGGGATTCCAGAAACTATGATGCCACCCATACCTGCCAGAAGCACACACATAAAGTGAAACCAGAAGCTTCTTCCATGACTGGATAGCCAGGTCATCCGCTCCAGCAAAGCCACCAGAAAGCCAAAGCTCCCCAACCCCAACATCAGCTTCCTTAGAATGTACTGATTCACCGATATGCCTTCCCCAGTCCGCTTTATTACCTTATGTAACTGATAAACCAGCCTTGTATTCTGATTTCCCCACCCCCACAAAAACTTTTTTATCCAACCAACTTCTCCCAGCCAGTCCAACCACTCATGAGTACTTCTCAGATATTCCCGCTCCTCTTTTAATTGACTAATTACCAAATACGCAATGACTGTCGCCGCAAAAATCAGTGCCGTAACCCCCAGCCCATAGCTCCCTTGATAATAGTCCGTCAGCTCTGGAAGATTCGTCATTCCCCATTTTTCAATTGGTTTGAAGGAAAACATGGGGATTATGGTAATAAATAGAAGTCCCGCAAAGGTATGTGCCACTTTCTCCCGTTTTAACAGCTCCAGATGAATTTCCGTTTTCAGATGGTTGAGATTTGCCAGAAATAGTGAGCTGCCATCTTCGTAGGTATCGCCATACTTAACAGTTAACCAGCAAAGTGCCAGAAAAGTTACAAGAAACTTATTGGGTGCCTGTTCTTTATACTTTTCTACCTCCCCATCATCTCCAAGAAGTAAAATGTCATAAATAGTATTTATGTGAGCAAGAATTTGGGCTGGTGCCTGCTCTTGTGATTCATAGACTGCTTCCTCTACTGTCCCGTTCAAATGATAAAAATGACGGATTTCTCCCAGATAATGCTCCATCTGCTTTAACAATCCATACTCTGCCTTCTCAAGCCTTGCCATAACCAATTGGCGATTTACCAGATAACACATGGGCAATAAATATAAATAATAGTACATATTAAAAGCTCCAAACCTCAGTGGAAACAGCAATAAAATGCCAGATAATATAAGCTGGAGAAGAAGGATCTCAAGGACACGCCTTTCATTTACCGCCTGGCTGGATGGACTCACGATTCCATATAGTTTACTTAAGCGTCTAACATATCTGCGGGTTATTTTGTTTTCAGATAGAAATAAATACATTTTTCCCCCTTACCCTCTCTTTGCCTCAGCCCACTGTGCCTTTACAAACCCATCAAATTGCAGCAGTTCCTCTTTGCTCAGCATACTTTTAAGCTGCTCCAGCCGTTCCTCTGAAACAAGATTTGCCATATGATATTCGCCATCCTCCCAAACCACAATGTTTCTGGTCCGAAATCCCCTTTCCTTCTCTGGTATAATCTCTGTAATCCGTTCAATGTAACGGTGCCCGTCATTGTCCTTTTTCATATGGATGTCAAAGTTAATCGCTTCTACCACCTGTTCTTCGGCAATGCGTTCATTTTGAAAGCCCCCTTCCATCAATAAAGAATTCCGCATGGAAATCACCAGGTTTTCGGTTGTTTTAGCATGATGGGTAAACAGCGTAAATAAAGAGGCCACTTGAGCCACCTTAATCAGCCAGACACTTACTTCATCCGTAGCCACCTCTCCCAGTATCGTCACCGTTCCATCCGATTTCTTCATGAAATCAAGGCTTGCTTTCCCTGAAATATTCCCCGTTTCCTTAAATGAAACAATATTTCGCTCCGGATATATTGTTCTCAAATGAAGCTCAAAGGACAGTTCCTGAATCCGTAAATTATACGCAGGAGAAATAAATCCAATCAGTGCCATTAAAAGAGTCGTCTTACCACTTCCCTGCTGGCCAGTTATCCCCGTTATCATACAGCCCTTTATCAACCACTTAATCCACTCAATCGCCAGGTCTGCATTCCGGTCCGTAAGCAACTTGTAAATACTCTCCTGAAGCACAGTGTCAAACTTTCGGATAAATAAAACCCATGATTCACAAAAAGGTGGTCTTGCCACTGCTACACGGGAGCCATCTTTCATCTCATTGACAATGTATCCTTTGGTTTCCGAAAGCTGCCCCGGATTATTATACCGATAGATATTCCGGCAGACACGGATAAGCTCTTTGTAACTGTAAAAGCTTAAGAATGATAAGGAAATGGATTTTCCATGATAAAACAGCCAGATACTGTCATAAGCAGAAGGTAACGTATGCTGTTCCAGCTTTTCCTGTTGAAAGTCCTCCGGAATCCCCGACACTCCGGCACTTACTCCATCAATTTTCATATCCCGTATCTCGTCTATCGCCCCATTCCCCTTATAATTTTCATAAATCTTTTGCGAAAGAATGTTTAGCTTATCTATAAAATTAAGCAGGATACATGGGGTTTCTTCATAAACGTCATGGATATCTGCCGCCGTGATTTCATAGTAAAGCATCCCCGCTGGTGTTCTTCTTGGCTGATCCAGCTGATACGCTTCAATCAAACGTTCTAATGCCAGTTCCTTTGATTCCTTTTGATATATATACAGTAAAATCCCAAATTTATCCTGAGCAGACAATCCCAAAGGATTATCAAAGCAAACGTATTCCTCAATGTTGTCCTTATTTATTTTATATTTTTTTACCAGGATATCCCTGATGTAGGACTTTACCAAGAGCTTTGCTTCTTTATCCCCGAAAATGCAGCTTTTTAAAGCCTTTCTCAATTCTTTTTTGCTCTCAAGCCGACTTTTTAATTCCTCTCCACTTAAATTAAGTTCATACGGATTTTCCCGCAGCAGCTGGTTAAAAGTTTCCATAACTCCTTCCCGCAAGTGTTCCATTGTCAATCCTTCTTTTCCCTCCCCTTTGCAAACTCCCAAATCATATCCGATGCTTCCTTTACTTCTTCAAAAAAGTAAGTACTCTCTTTTTTTCTACTCCCTTTCTTATTTTCTTCAAAGAAACGAATCACTCTCCCCTCTCCTACAGCCTCTTTGAACGGCGCAAAATAAGGTATTACTGCAATCTTTTCTTTTCCAACTGGATATTTTTTAAAGATTAATTTTCGATTAAACCTAGATTCTTCTTCATAATGACTTAACAGAAATATGGATTTTTCCATATAAGAATGATAATTTTTGAAATAATGATCCACCACATGAGGATCTTGATTTAAATTTACTACGATGACATCGGCCTCTTCTAAAATGCTTCTGGTACTAAGTAAATCCTCCGGACTGGTATCAATATAAATGGTTCCGGCGACCTTTTTAAGCTCTTTAAGCATCGGTCTGATTACCTGACAGAATTCATAATCAAATAGTTCCTGATTCATCCACTGACTTTGGGGCAGATAGGAAATTCCTTTCTGTAAATATGAGACGCTGTAGCTTTCCTTAATATTCCCCACGGCGTATCCGCATTGAAACTGTCGTATTAATGGTTCCAGACCACGCCTTTGATAACTGTACTCCTCCTTTAAATAATGATTTTTTGCTGCTCCCTCCAGAATATCACCCATTGAATGAATGTTAAAATGATTTTCAAAGAGGATGGAATCCCGCCCTTCTAAAGCCGCCTGTACACTGATGCAAGCTAAATTACTGGTGACTCCTCCTTTTCCTTTTACATTGCTCCAAAAAGCAATTACCAAATATAACCCCCTCCTTTTTACAAATAAAAAACAGAATATGTTGTTTTTTACATGGTACAACATATCCTGCCTTTTGTAAACAATTTTTTTTACAAATTTTGTCTTTTCCAAAATCCTGATTTAGAATAGCAAATCCTTTTTCTTATTCAGTAGCTTTGCTCCGCTCACGATAACTGCTACCCCGGTACCGATGCCCACAAGCATAATCACAATCCCCAGTACTAAATTTGCTGTTCCAACTGATTTCATCGTGGTATAGATTTTTTCTCCCATACATCGGGCCTCCCTTTTTATTTTACACCATATTGTTCATAATACGTATCAATAGCTGATTTTATGGTATCATCTATTATTATTTTACCATTATACTCCTTATTATACAAGTGTTCTACCACTTCCGCCATAGAAACAATGGCATTTGCATCAAATCCATAGGTGCTTTTGATTTCCTCCAATGCACTCTTTTCCCCTTTGCCCCGTTCCATCCGGTTAAGGGATACCATGAGACCAATGATTTCCACATTGCCTTGAGCCTTAATGATTGGGAAGGTTTCCTCAATGGATTTCCCCGAAGTAGTCACGTCTTCGATGATTACTACTCGATCCCCATCCTTAATCTTGCTTCCCAGTAAAATCCCGGCATCGCCATGGTCTTTTTCTTCTTTCCGGTTGGAGCAGTAGCGGATTTCTTTTCCAAATAAACGGCTGTAAGCCATAGTCGTTGCCACACTTAAAGGAATTCCCTTATACGCTGGTCCAAATAAAACATCAAAATCATCACCATAGTTGTCATGAATCGCCTTGGCATAGTACTCTCCCAATCGGGTCAACTGGCTCCCCGTCACATACGCACCAGCATTCATAAAAAATGGAGATTTTCTTCCACTTTTTAAGGTAAACTCGCCAAACTTGAGAACCTCACTGTCCACCATAAACTCAATAAACTCCTGCTTGTATTGTTCCATTTTATCATATCCTCCTGTCTTTATCTATCCATTATCAAAAAATAACTTGTTCATTATCAGGCATCTCAATCAACTCGTGTAAGGAAATAACATTATTATCTTTCCAAGTTACCACTATCGTATCATAGTTATCCACAATTTTTATCCAAGAAAGCTTTCTCTTATTACTTTACACATCCAATTAACTCATTAATATCCGTCACACCATATTGCTCCATATAACGTTCCATACCATTTAATATATCCAGAGTAGCTCTAGGATTTGCAAAATTAGCTGTACCAACCGAAATTCCGGTTGCCCCTGCCATCATAAACTCAACGGCATCCTCGCCAGTCATAATTCCGCCCATTCCAATTAATGGCAATTTTACCGCATTGGCTACTTGATAAACCATTCGGATAGCCACAGGCTTTATCGCAGGGCCGGATAATCCCCCTGTCTTATTCGCCAAAGCAAATGCTCTTTTATGAATATCTATCTTCATTCCTGTTAATGTATTAATTAATGATAACGCATCAGCGCCTCCCGCCTCTGCTGCTCTTGCCATCTCCGTAATGTCAGTAACATTAGGACTAAGCTTCATAACAATTGGCTGCTTTGCATATTTTTTAAGCTCTTTTGTAATTGCCTCCACCGCTTTTGGGTCCTGACCAAAAGCAATCCCGCCTTCTTTTACATTAGGACAAGAAATATTTATTTCCAGTAAATCCACTGGCTGGTCAGCCAGGCGCTCTACTACTGCAACATAATCTTCTGTTGTTTTTCCGCATACATTCACAATTATTTTGGTATCATATTTCTTCAAAAAAGGAATATCTCGCTGAATAAACACATCAATCCCCGGATTTTGCAGTCCTACTGCATTAATCATTCCACCATAAGTCTCGGCAATTCTTGGTGTCGGATTCCCCGGCCATGGTACATTAGCCACACCTTTGGTTACCACTCCACCCAAACAGTTTAAATCCACAAATTCGCTGTACTCACTTCCAGAGCCAAAGGTCCCGGAAGCAGTCATAACTGGATTGGCAAAATCCACACCAGCAATGTTCACTGACATTTTACCCATAAATCAATTGGCTCCTTTCTATAATTCCACATCATCAATGTAAAAAACCGGTCCGTCTTTACAGATGCGCTTATTGTTTACATTGGTATGATGGTCCACTTCTTTTGATTTACATACACAAGCCAGACAAGCACCAATACCACATGCCATCCGCTCCTCCATGGAAATCTGCGTTTTAATATTCTTTTCTTCCCCATAAGCCTTCACACCACGAAGCATCGGTGTTGGCCCACAAGCAAAAATCACATCTGCTTCCAGCTTGTTTTCATTTATAGCATCAATGACATTGCCCTTGCATCCCGCACAGCCATCTTCCGTAGCAATATAAACCTTGCCAAAAGACTCAAACTCTTTATTTAAGAACAAGGCATCCCGATAGCCTAAAACCATCTGCACTTCTTTCCCTTGTCCCGAAAGCGCTTTAGAAAGCTCCAGCATCGGCGGAATTCCAATTCCACCACCAATCAAAAGAACCTTCTCACCTTCTAAAGTAAACCCATTTCCCAACGGTCCCATCACATCAATGGTATCCCCCTGGGCAAAGTCAGAAAACTCTTTGGTTCCAGCACCCACAATCCGATATACCAGACGCAGCTTCCCTGCTCCCCGGTCTATTTCACAAATACTAATAGGTCTTGGCAAAAGACGACTACCATCTTTACAATAAAGAGATACAAACTGTCCCGGTCTAGCCGCCAGAGCAATTTCTTTCTCGTCAATCCACATATCCACAACATCATCACTCAATCTATCAATCTGAGAAATGATTGCTTTTTTCATAAATTTATCTGCCATTCCAGTCTCCTCTATAATGCGTTTCTTAAATCTTCTCTCATATCAATAACAGCCTGTCTGGAAGCATCCGCATAATTAGCCTCACCAAACTTCTCATAACCTGCCAACGTATAAGCCGCAATAATTCCTCTGGAAGAATTTACAATTGCACCAAGTCCGTCTTCATTAAAATATGGTGCCAAATCTGAAGCCTTTCCACCCTGAGCACCATATCCAGGTACCAGAATATACTGCTTAGGCATAATCTTTCTCAAAATCTTACCCATCTCCGGATAAGTCGCACCAACCACACAACCTACATTACTGTACTCTCCATCCATGCAAGCCTCGCCCCACTCAGCTACCTTCTCACCAACCAGTTCATAAAGCGGTCTGCCATTCACCAGCTGATCCTGAAACTCTCCACTGGAAGGATTCGAAGTTTTAACTAACACAAAAATTCCCTTATTTTCCTTTTTACATTCCTCTAAAAATGGATTAATTCCATCACTGCCCAAATATGGATTTACGGTAATAAAGTCCTCATCAAATGGTGTATAAATCTTAGACCCCACCTGTACCTTTCCCAAATGACCAACCGCATAAGCTGCCGATGTAGAGCCAATATCACCACGTTTAATATCTCCAATTACCACCAAACCTTTTTCCTTACAATAATCCACCGTTCTCTTAAAAATCATCATCCCCGGAATACCAAACTGCTCATACATGGCAACCTGAGGCTTAACCGCCGGTATCAAATCATAAATAGCATCCACAATCCCTTTATTATACTGCCAAATTGCCTCTGCCGCACCCACCAGCGTCTCACCAAATTCCTCAAACGCCTTGTCCTGAATCCACTTCGGAATATAAGACATCATCGGGTCCAACCCAACCACAATCGGTGCCTTTGTCGCTTCAATCTGCTTTATCAATTTGTTAATCATCTTCCTACCATCCTTCTATATTTATTTTATGTTTTACCTTAGATACTTCTAGCTTTAACTTTTCGTTTCATTTTTAGGTTCTTATTTTTAAGTTTTGCCCTTAAGTTTCGTTTTTAGGTTCTTTAAATCATTTCCCCCTAAAAACCACCTCTCCATTCACTATGGTCAGCAACACCTTCCCAACAACCGGATACCCATCAAACGGCGTATTCCTCCCCTTTGACACAAAATCCTCCACCGCAATCTCATACCTGGCAGTTTCATCCGCAATCGTAATATCCGCAACCTTCCCAACGGCCAGACTTCCCCTGTCGATTCCAATAATCTTCGCCGGCTGAACACTCAACCGGTCCACCATCTCCATTGGTGTCAGATACCCCTTCGTCACCAGCTCCGTCATGGTAAGCGCAAAGGCCGTTTCCAGACCGACAATACCAAACGCCGCCTCCTTTATGGAAGTTTCTTTCTCTTCACGGCTATGGGGTGCATGATCCGTAGCAATCGCTGTCATCGTGCCATCCTTCAATCCCTGCTTAAGAGCCTCCACATCTTCTTTGCTGCGAAGAGGCGGATTCATTTTATAATTTCCATCATCCGTAAGAATATCCTCATCCGACAGTACAAAATGATGAGGACACACCTCACCACTAACCTCCTGTCCCTGCTCTTTCGCCCATTTTACCAGGCTTACACTGTCTTTGGTCGAGCAATGACACAAATGAAGCCTAACACCAGTCTCCTTAGCCAAAAGAATGTCTCTTGCCACAATAACATCCTCCACACTATTACTAATCCCTGGAATTCCAAGCTCCTCTGCCTTCTTGCCAGCATTCATAGCGCCACCAGCAACCATATTCTTATCCTCACAATGGGCAAGCACTACAATACCGGCCTCTTTTGCTTCTCTCATCGCTTTGCGGTAAAGCTCCGCATTCATAACAGACTTTCCATCCTCACTAATGGCCTTCATCCCGGCCCTGGCCATGGCCTTGATATCCGTTATGTCTTCTCCCATCTGACCAATGGTAACCGCTCCAACCGGAAGAATATTCACCACAGAATCTTCTCTGGTCTTTTCCAAAATATAGGTAATCATCTCCGGCGTATCAATCACCGGTTTGGTATTGGGCATGGGACAAATAGAAGTAAAACCTCCCCTTGCTGCTGCCATAGATCCGGTCTTAATGGTCTCCTTGTACTCAAAACCAGGTTCCCGCAAATGCACATGCAAGTCAATAAATCCCGGCATAACAAAATGACCCTCTGCATCAATTATCTCATCCGCATCCACTACAATTGATGGCTCGACTGCTGCAATTATGCCATCCTTTATCAGCAAATCATAGCTTCCGTCACGTCCCGATTCAGGGTCCAAAATATGTCCATTTTTAATTAAAATCTTCATTGTCTACTCCTAATATTCTACTCGTCCGATGTCTTTTAGTACCCTTTCATCATAAATATATCCTTCGAATTCTTCCCTGGTAATCCACTTAGAATCATTCAAATCCTCAGAAAAGATAACGGTATCCTGCTCAGCCAGACATTCATAGGCAATTCCTACCTTATGGGTGTCGCCTACCATAAAGGACCAGGTATATATAATCCGGTTCACTTCTGCCGCAATCCCTGTCTGTTCTGCAATCAGTCGAACGACTGCAGCATCCGGTGCTTCCCCATGCTCCACTTCTCCATCCACAAATTGCCAGCGTACCGGTTCATTAATACAATCGTCATACCACTTTGCAACGATGAGATATTTATCATTACATCTTACGATTCCTTTTACTAATAATTTACAGTTTTTCAAGCCTGCACCTCCGCAATTACATTATTATCCATTATTGTATCAGTATGTCAAATAAAAAACAATTACAAAATCACTTTCCTTTTATTTTTTTAAACCACTCTTTTATTTCTTTTTCGTGTCCATTGTCCGATAAGTAATAAAAAGTTCTGCCAACCAGTTCATCGGGCAGGTATTGCTGCTCTACATAATGATTTTCATAGTTGTGGGCATATTTGTAGTCCAATCCATGCCCCAGCTTATCTGCGCCGCTGTAATGAGCATCCATCAGATGAGGTGGTATCCCACCAGTCTTTTCCTCCGCCACTACTTTCATTGCCGCAAAAATAGCATTACAGGCTGAATTGCTCTTAGGTGCACAAGCAACATAAGATGCCGCCTGTGCCAGAATAATCTGTGCTTCCGGCATCCCAATCCGCTCTACTGCCTGGGCTGCTGCTGTTGCCACCACAATCGCATTCGGATCGGCATTGGAAACATCCTCAGAGGCACAAATCATGATTCTACGGGCAATAAACGTAATGTCCTCCCCCGCATAAAGCATTCGGGCCAGGTAATAAATCGCAGCATCCGGATCGGAGCCCCGCATACTTTTAATAAAAGCGGAAATGGTGTCATAATGGTTATCGCCCTTCTTGTCATATCCCAGAACCCTCTTCTGGATACATTCCGATGCTACCTGAGTGGTAATATGAATCAAGCCATCCTCACTCCTGCCAGTGGTTAATACTCCCAGTTCAACGGCATTTAAAGCCGAGCGTGCATCCCCATTGCAAATATCAGAAAGGAACTCAAGGGCCTCCCCTCCAATCACAGCCTGATAAGCACCAAGACCTTTTTCCACATCAGTAAGGGCTCGATTAATCAGCTGTTTTATATCATCCTTTTCCAACGATTTCAGTTCAAAAATAATAGATCTGGAAATTAGCGCCCGATTCACCTCAAAATAAGGGTTTTCTGTCGTAGCACCAATTAAAATAATCGTGCCGTCCTCCACAAAGGGAAGCAGATAATCCTGCTGCCCTTTGTTAAAACGGTGAATCTCATCAATAAAAAGAATGGTTCTCTTACTATACATCCCCATGGTTTCTTTCGCCTGATGTACTACCTCTTCCATATCCTTTTTCCCGGATGAAGTAGCATTAATCTGGGTAAAGTTAGCACTGGTAGTATTGGCAATTACCTTTGCCAGGGTTGTTTTCCCAGTACCGGGAGGACCATAAAAAATAATGGAGCTCAGCTTGTCCGCTTTGATTGCCCGATATAACAGCTTATCCTTTCCGATAATGTGACCTTGTCCCACCACCTCTTCCAGGGTGGAAGGCCTTAAACGACTGGCCAAAGGTGACTCTTTTTCCATTTTACTTTCTCTCATATATTCAAACAAATCCATGTCATACCTGCCTGCGCTGCGACACGCTCTTCTAAGGAATGGAATACGCATTTTTATTCCACTCTGGTAAAATTGATTTTATTGTGATACAATATTTCGAAAATCAGAACATCGTTTTGCAAATACTAACTACCGATACTTGAAAGGAGTCTAATTATGTCAATTCCCAACGATCCTGTAATCCTATTAAGCTTTATCAACACAAAATTAAGAGACTTTTACCCTACCTTGGAGGAACTCTGCAAAGCATTGGACTTAAATCCAACTACTTTAGCGGATACCTTAAAGTCAATTGATTACTTTTATGATGCCAACGCAAATCAGTTTATTTAATTATTTAGGCATTTATTTCTCATTCAACTTCAATTAATAATAAATATATAATAAATAAAATTCAATTTCTATCTAAATAATTCAGTTTGGTTTCTCTGAAAAAATGGTTACGCTTTCCTTAACAATTCCATATTCCACTTCATTGCCTGCTTCTATCGTTCCCTTTCCGGCGGTTACTTCTGTCACTTCAAGCTCAAAGGTCTCACATTGCCCTGAGGGCACCATTACATGGAGCTCTACCATATCCGTATACAGGGTATCCAGCAAGGTAAGGTCTCTTTGCCCGATTAGGAACTGTAGCTTCCCAAGGCCGCCATAATCGGTTCCTATAATATATTTTCTGCCTTTGTACTTATCCAGTATGACACTATTTTCAATGCCTTCCTTACATGCTTTGGAATAAGCACGTACCAGACCGCCAGTGCCAAGGAGAGTTCCGCCAAAATATCGGGTCACCACCACTAAAACATTATGGATATCCTCCCCCAAAAGTACCTCCAGCATCGGGCGTCCGGCTGTACCGGAGGGCTCACCGTCATCACTGCACCGTTGAGTCTGATGCTTTTCTCCAATCAGGTAGGCAAAGCAATTGTGAGAAGCATCCCAGTACTTTTTCTTCATAGCCTGAATAAATGTATTGGCGTCATCCTCTGTATCTACGGGAAAAACGGTTGCAATGAACCGGGATTTTTTCTCTATGACCTCCCCTTCGCCACCTTTATAGGCGATTCTGTATTTTTCATCCATATTTTGTCAATCCTTTCAATAAACACACTACTAACTATTATAACAAACCTACATATGATAGCAAAGTTGTTTCTACGAATTTTATCTTTATTTCACTTGGAACATTTGTTATAATGTAGTGTGCAGGAGGTGCATTATGAATTATAGTAAAAAAGATACTACCAGAAAGCAAAAACAGTTAAAATCCCAAAAGAGTAAACTGCTTTCCAAAGCAGGCGTTTCCTTCTTCCGGGTATTTATCATCTGCATTCTGGCTGTATGCGTAATTGGAGCCTTTGCCGGCGTAGGTATCATTAAAGGTATCGTTGACAATGCTCCCAGTATAGATTCCATCGACGTTGCACCAAGTGGGTTCGTTACCACTTTGTATTATTCCAACGGCGATGAAAGCCAACAACTTGTGGGTTCTGCCGCTAACCGTGTATACGTGACCCTGGATCAGATTCCAGCGCATGTTTATAACGCCTTCATTGCCATAGAAGACAAACGTTTCTGGGAACACAATGGAATTGATATCAAAGGAATCCTCCGTGCTTTTTCCGGCATTGTAACCGCTGGTTCCTTTGATGGCGGGGGAAGTACTCTGACCCAACAGCTCCTTAAAAATCAGGTCTTTGACGGCGGTGCCGAAAAAACATTTGGCGACAAATTGGAGCGAAAATTTCAAGAACAGTTTTTAGCCGTAAAGCTGGAAAAAAAGCTTTCTGAAAACCTTACCAAAAAACAGGTCAAAGAACTAATCTTAGAATATTACCTGAACACAATAAACCTTGGGCAAAACACGTTAGGCATACAGGCCGCTTCCCAGCGATATTTTAACAAAGACGTAGGCGAACTGACCGTTTCCGAAGCAACCGTCATTGCCGGCATTACCCAAAAACCTTCCGCTTATAATCCGATTATTCATCCGGAGAACAATGAAGAAAAGCGAAGAATTGTCCTGAGCTACATGGAAGAGCAAGGATATATTACCACTGCCGAAAAAGAAATTGCTTTGGCTGACGATGTATATTCCCGGATTCACCAGATTAATGATGAACAGTATTCCGATGTTACCACATCGGTAAACAGCTATTTTGATGATGCACTAATTGATGATGTCATTGAAGACCTGCAAAAGGAGCTGGGCTATAGTGAGGCACAGGCTGTAAATCTTTTATATCGGGGTGGTCTGCAGATTTACACGACTCAAAACAAACGAATCCAGAAAATCTGTGACAAAATATTAAGTGATGAGTCCCTCTATCCGTCCAATTCCGAGTTTGCGCTCACCTATCGCCTTTCCATTATGTCCGAAGACGGGGAAGAACATCATTATTCCGAGCGAAACCTGGAAAATTATTTTATCTATGATAAAAAAGAGAAAAACTTTGATTTATATTTTAATGAAAAAGATGACGCTACTCCCTATATTGAAGAATATCGCAGCCACCTTTTAAAGGAAGGAGATGAAATCAGCGGTGAAGTGATTAATTATGTTATTCAGCCGCAGATTTCCTTTGTTCTGATGAACCAATACAATGGCAAGGTGCTGGCAATGGTAGGAGGAAGAGATAAGAAGACGGCCAGTCGAACCCTTAACCGGGTAACTGATTCTCCAAGGCAGCCCGGCTCCACCTTTAAAGTAATTTCCACTTATCTCCCCGCTCTGGATACTAAGGGACTAACCTTAGCCTCCGTTCAGGATGACAGTGAGTTCTACTATCCTGGCACCACCAAGCAGGTACAGAACTGGGACAAAAGCGGATACAAAGGGCTCACCACTTTAAGACAGGGTATCATCAACTCCATGAACGTTGTTACGGTTAAGACTCTTGTCGATGTAACTCCTCAGGTAGCCTATGATTATCTGAAAAAACTGAACTTTTCTACTGTTTATGATAACTATGTAGGTGCGGATGGCAAAGTATATTCCGATATCCAATACCCTATGGCTCTTGGTGGCCTGACAAAGGGGGTTACCAATCTGGAGCTTACCGCCGCTTATGCTGCCATAGCAAATAAAGGGGTTTACACCGAACCAGTCCTTTATACCAAGATTGTGGATCATGATGGTAATCTCTTAATTGATAAGGAAGCCTCCACCAATCAGGTTATGAAAGAATCTACCGCATGGCTATTAACCAATGCCATGGAGGATGTGGTAAAGGTGGGTACCGGAACCAAGACCCGCTTTAGCGACTACAAAATGCCAATAGCCGGTAAAACCGGAACAACCTCTAATGATATTGATCTTTGGTTTGTTGGATTTACACCTTACTTTACCGCCGGTATCTGGTCCGGTTATGACAATAATAAAAAACAGTCCGACACCAGCTACCATAAAGTTCTTTGGCGAACGGTCATGGAAGAAGTTCATAATCAATTAAAGAAAGAATATACTGAATTTGAAATGCCAAAGTCAATTACGACTGCCAGAATCTGTACCAAATCCGGTAAGCTTGCCGTTGATGGCCTGTGTGATGCAACTTCCAAGGTAGAATACTTTGATATTACAACGGTTCCCACCGAGAAGTGCGATCGTCACGTAAAATACAAGATTTGTACAGAATCAGGAGAATTGGCCGGCGAGTACTGTCCGGAATCCTCTGTGGAAGAAAAGGTCTTTTTGCTTAAAGAAGAAACTGGTCATACAGCAGATTCCAGTATTTGCATTTCATCCGATGCTTTTGTGGACGTGTGCCATATTCATACATCCCCACCGGTACAGGAGCCAGATCCTTCAACGCTCCCTACATTACCACCGGATATTGACCCGTTCTTGCCGCCAGACGACTCCCTGCTACCAACTCCACCAAGCACAGAGCCGGAGAATAATCCAGAACTACCAATACAACAATAAAAATAAGCCCGATAAAGCTTATGTATAAGGAGCGCATCTGCGCTCCTTTATTTATCTCAAAAAGCTGCCGGCTAGCTTCAATTGTTAGTGCTCATTAAGTGCTACTTTTTCAATTTTGGCTTGAATATCCAAGAAGCAATATAGCTGAATATGAGGGCTGCTGAAATTCCCACGGCTGAAGCCGTAAAGCCTCCCTTAAAAATGCCAATAAAGCCATCAGCATCCACTGCTTTCTTTACACCTTGAAATAACGCATTACCAAATCCAATCAGCGGTACCGTTGCTCCCGCCTTGGCCCAATCTGCAAAGGGCTGATAAATTCCAACAGCACCTAAGAGACTTCCCAGGCATACCAGAATTACCATAATTCGACCAGGCATTAATTTGGTTTTGTCCATTAGCAGCTGTACTACCCCACAAATGGCACCACCTACTAAAAAAGCAATTACATAGTCCATATCTATTTCACCTCCAATACAACTCCGTGAGCAATGGAAGGCACTGAATTTCCTTCATTAAAGCTGGTAGGCGAAAGTAAAGCCCCGGTCGGGACAAACAGCACCTTATTCCATTCACCTTTTCGCATTTTACGAAGAATATATCCGGTAAGGGTAATGGCGCTGCAGCCACAGCCGCTTCCTCCTGAATGCGTATCCTGCTTCTCACGGTCAAAAATTTCAATACCACAATCTCTATGATTGTCTTTTATCTCATAGCCTTTTCCTCTTAAAAGTTCTATTAATATTTCCTTGCCAACATACCCTAAGTCACCGGTAATGATGGCATCATAGTAAGAGGGCTGACGATTAAAATCTTTAAAGTGTTGACAGATCAGCTCTGCCGCGGCAGGTGCCATACAGGCTCCCATATTAAGAGAGTCCTTTACCCCAAAATCAATAATTTTTCCTGTCGTAATTCCCGCAATCACTATATTATTTCCTTCACATTTTTTAGCTTCATCCGAGCTGATGAGGACCGCACCACTTCCAGTTACTGTCCAGGTAGCACTTAAAGGTCTTTGGTTTCCAAAATCCAGCGGAAAACGAAACTGCTTTTCCGCACTTCCGAAATGACTTGAGGTCAGGGCAATTACTTTGTCAGCATAACCAGCATTTACCAAAAGTGCACCTAAAGACATGGATTCTCCCATGGTAGAGCAAGCTCCAAACAATCCAAACATGGGAATTTCAAAATTTAACACGCCAAATGAAGTAGCAATCAGCTGTCCTAATAAATCTCCAGATAAAAGGTATCGGATATCCTGGGCTTTTAGCTCTGCCTTATCTAACACCTTCTGAATAGCCCGCTTTAAAAGCCTGCTTTCCCCTTCTTCCCAGGTCTGTCCACCACACATTGGGTCCTCTTCTACTTCATCAAAATAATCACCCAGCGGACCTTCTCCCTCTTTTTTTCCGGCAATGGAGCTTCCTTCCATAATGAACGGAGGATTTTCAAATATTACACTTTGCGCTCCCATTTGTATATTTTTCTCTGACATGGCAGGCTCCCATCTGCGCTTTCGCGCGTATATACTTCTTAAAACACATAATAAATAATTCCTAATATCCAGCTGCTTAAAATACCATATAAAATAACCGGCCCCGCAATGGTAAAGATTTTACAGCCAATTCCAAATACCTGTCCCTCGGTCTTATATTCAATTGCCGGTGCAGCCACAGAATTAGCAAATCCCGTAATTGGCACTACCGTTCCTGCACCACCAAGCTTGGCCAGCTTAGGATATATCTGGAGTCCGGTAAGAAGCACGCTTAACAGAATCAAGATTATGACATTATAAAAGCCTGCAACCTCTTTATCCATTCCCGTACCAATCAGGCAGTTAAGGATGACCTGTCCCAAGGTACAAATAAGTCCGCCCATCCAAAAGGCATTCAATAAATTAACAAAGCAGTTATGAGTTGGCGTTACTTCCTTAACGTATTCATTATATTTTTCATTTCGCTTTGTCTGGTCCGTTTCCTTCAATACATCCGATATCCCAGGTTTCTTTTTATCTTTTTCCATTTAGCTCCTATCTGCACGCTTTGACGTGCGTTTAAATAAGGGGAAAGTGAAGCATCTTCTCTCTCCATGCTCCCATCTGCACGCTTATTGTGCATTAATGAATATATAGCTGGTAGAAGCTACCAATTCCTTTTCCCAAGGCAAGGAATAAGATAATCCATACCAGCCCATACTTAAGTTTACTTCTTTGAACAAATATGGGAATGACTCGTAAGGTCTCTGCAATGGCCAGTGCCAGGCATCCCACAAACATACCCGAAAACAAGCCAAAAATGCCTAGAATAGGATTTCCGCCCCATATTTTTGTGTCAAAAACAGAAATCATATTTCCTACGGCACCACCCCATATAATGCACCATTCATAGATCTTAATATGGGATGCTGTATTGGTCCGGTCAGCCAGTCTTGGGAAAATATCAATTAAGGTAATAAAACCAAAAACACCCGCTCCTACTACGGCACCACCACAAATCCCCAGAAACCCGCCAAAAAGGCTTCTAATCAGCATCAATGCTTTTTCCCTCCCTGGATGCAGTCATAATCTTTGCTCGATTCTTCTCTTCTTCAAATTTACGCATTTCAATCTGTATGGGCGTTAAATCCGACTGAATATGCTTACGAAGAAGATGATTATAAAAAATCAGAACCCCAGTAACCAAGCCTATGGAATAGCCAATTTCCACTACACCATTTCGCAGAGCATCCTTCCCTAGAACCAGTTTATATATTTTATCAAACACATCGCTTACACCGACATCCGTATTAAAGGTCATAATGGTAAACGCTGCTCCAAAGAATGCAATCAGGCAAATAAATGCGGACTTTCCATATTCCCAAACCTTTCTCTCTGGTTTTGGACTTCGATATTCAATGACAAAATCGGTCTCTCCCAGATTGATCAACTCCACATTCGTCACCGTACTATGAATTACTTCCATCACTTTTAATATGGAAACAATATAATCCATATCAGCATCCTTTTTAATCGTCATAAAGATTTGGCGGGATACATCCTTTACCAAATTCTTGTTTTCCCCATATATCTTCACAACATCTTCCACAAATATCTTTTTATTGGAAATGGTTGTACATTGCTCCGCTTTTAAATATAATACATTCCTTGGGGTCATAGATTTACTTCACACTCCCTTTTCACCAGTATTCCTTCATACTCAGCCTGCTTTCCACCCGATTTTGTTACAAAAAAAATAAGGCAAATTAATACGAGCATGGCTGTGATTACTGCAACATTCCGTTTTCTCACATGATCACCTCTTTATTAGCTTAACCTTATTATCTCAATTCTTTTTATTTCTATTCTTTTTATTTCTATTCTTTTTTCTATTCTTTTATTTCTGTACATTTATTTAAACCATTAAAGCTTACTACGCAAACGCCTTAATATCTTCTTCTCCAGTCGTGACACCTGCACCTGTGACACCCCCAGCCGCTTGGCCACTTCCGTCTGAGTCTTATCTTCAAAATACCTAAGAGTAATCAGCTCCCGTTCCTCCTCTTCCAAAGACTCCATCAGCTGTTTCATCAGCATATGATTTAAAATTGCCTCGCTTTCATCTACATTAGAAGGCAGTTTGTCCTCCAGCGTTATTTCATTTCCATCGCCCTGATAAATCGTCTTATGAAGGGATTCTACTTCTACATTGGCTTCCAGTGCCATACACACGTCTTCTACCGAAAGCTCTGCTTCCACTGCAATTTCTTCAATCGTAGGATCTCTTCCCAGAGAAAAACACAAAAGATCCGTTGCCCGTCTTACTTTCCAGCCATTTTCCCGAATAGAACGACTCATCTTTATCATTCCATCATCTCGAAGAAATCTCTTGATTTCCCCACTAATCATGGGAACTGCATAGGTAGAAAACTTTACATCAAAACTTATATCAAATTTATCAATTGCTTTAATCAAACCAATGCTTCCGATTTGAAACAAATCCTGTGACTCATATCCTCGGTTGGCAAAGCGTTTTACAATACTCCATACCAGAGCCAGATTGCTGGTAATCAGCTCGTCTCTGGCCTCTTTATCTCCACCCTGAGCCTCTATTATCAAATCCCGAACTTCTTTCATGTTATGCCAGTCACATTCCCTTCTTTTCTCCTCCTATCTTCTTTATCATGTGTACTTTGGTTCCTTCACCAACTTTAGATTCTACCGTAAGACTATCCATAAAACTTTCCATAAAGGAAAAACCCATTCCTGCCCGATCAAAACCAGGCTTGGACGTATAAAGGGGCTCCCTGGCCTTTTCCAAATCAGCAATTCCAATACCAAAATCAGTAATTTCAAAAAACACCTGATTTCCCTCCACGACACACCGCAGCTGAATTTTCCCCTTTTCTTCCGGGTACGCATGAATAATCGAATTGGTAACTGCCTCCGAAATAGAAGTCTTAATATCCGCTATCTCTTCCATGTCAGGATCCAATCTTGCAACAAAAGCCGTTACCACTATCCTGGCAAAGCTCTCATTTCTTGAATCACTTTCAAATTCCAAAAAAATTTCACTTCTGTCCATACTTATCCTCCCCTGTTAAAATGCCCCTAAGGCATCCTTCACTGTATTATATTTATCAATAATCTTATAAAGCCCCGAAACTTTGAAGATTCGGTCAACCGGTCCATTTACAGAAGTAACCGCCACTTTCCCGCCAGTAAAGATTACTTTTTTATACCTTCCCATAATGACCCCAATTCCTGAGCTGTCCATGAAATCTACACCATTAAAATCAAAAATAATATTTTTAATATTTTTAGAATCAATCAGGCGGTCTGACTCCTCCCGCAGACGAACAGCATAATGATGATCCAAATCATCATTCATATAAATTACAAGACAGCGTTCATAAACCTCATAGTTTGTATCCATATAAATCTCCTTTCCATATTAAGCTTTTTACTGCTCCTTTCCCATTTCTACCCTCATACAAGAGTCGGGAAAGAATCGCTCTTCTCATTCCTCCTATGAATACCAATGCCACAAAAAAAGTCCGGCAATCACAGAATCCATTACATTCTGTGATTGTAGACTTCTTTTGTAAGTATGTATTAACTTGCTGGTATCTCTCTTAATCGCCTTGTAGCATCAGACACGCGGTCTGAATCCGGGTAATCGTTTACAATCATACTGTAATATTCCCTTGCTTTGTCATATTCTTTCAGCCGATGATAGGAACGACCAAGAAAATAAATTGCTTTCACATTACTCGAATCCATGCTAAGTGCCTGTTCCAGTGCCACAATGGCTTCTTCATATTTGCCGCTGTTATAAGTATTTCGTCCTTCTTCGGCAAGCTGTTCTGCTGCATCAATGAAGGTAGATTCCTTAATGATACTGTAAATTTCCTTTGCCTTCGGGTTATCAATATCACTTTCCTTTACCTCAGCCAGTTTTTCAGCAGCTTTATCCTTTTCTCCCTCTAAGTAAAAATCAATGGCTTCAAAAAAACTGTCATACAGATTTTCATCCGAGGCCTTCATCTTTAAGTCATCCATCTCACTCGTAAGGCTCTCCACCTGATCTTTCAGCTGTTCATTTTCGTTGGTAAGCTGATTGGCCGTAATACTCTGTGAAGCCATCTGGTCATTATAGGTTTTAAGCTGATCCTGGTATTGAGCAACAACATTTTTCTTTACTGTGGGGACAATCAAAAAGTATACCACAGCAATTCCTAGTACGGCGCCAATCAAAAGATTCAGATAAGGCCAGATGTTCACCTTGTCCTCTTTATAGGTAGTCGTGTTAAATACCTGGGGACTTAAATCCTGTTCCGGCAGCTTTCTCCGAATGGCAGAGCTTTCTTTGCTTTCTCCTTTCAAAGAATCAGGAAGCTCACTCATATATTTTAAGGTAAGAGTGTTGTTTTTATCAATCGAATTGGCCTTTGCCAAACATTTGGCGGCTTTTCGCTCTTCCCCGCTTTTCATATACAGCAATGCCAGAAGCTGATGACTCCGTATAAACTTAGGATTTAAGCTGACTACCTTCTCCAGCTGCATAATCGCCAGGTCTTCACTTCCCTGCTTTGCATAGCCCAACGCACTGTTGTATTTTTTGATTGTCTGGTTAATGTTTTCCAGCTTGGTAGCGTTGGCCTGAACCGCTGCCATATAGTCATCTGCCGGGTTGTCCTCCACCTGAAAGTTCTTACTTAAGACCCATTCCCGAAGAGCTGAAACCACTTCTCCCATTTCATAATAAATAACGCCCAGGAGATTTCTGGCCTGCGTGTTCTTTTTATTGAAACGCAGACTCTTTTTTAAGCTATCCACCGCACCTGATAAATCACGCACCTTTGCCTTTTCCAGTCCCTCGTTATAATAGTGGTTGGACACACTGATAATTCTTCGATATATCGTCAGGTCTTGTCCACAGCCACTGCAGATTTTTTCCTGAAAAGATATTTCTTTCTCACAAATTGGACATGTCATCTTTTTACTCCCATTTTGCTGACAGTTTTATTACTGCCATTAGTTGCCTTTCATCTCTTTAAGCATATCACGAATAATGTCTGTCACATCCGTGGAATCATTGTTATATATGGCATCTTCTGCCTGATCAACTTCCAGACTTGGTTGGAACTTCTTTAACTCTTCTTCGAAATTAATCATCTGTACCTCCTGTCCCTCTAATACATCGTTTCTAAATGAATAGGGCTATTTAAAATACCATTCTATCATAACTGTAACCATGGAAAAAAGTCAATAATAGTTTATCTCCCTTTTTCGACATTAAAAGTTCTGTTTACAGGCAATTTCCCCGTCTTCTTTTACATAGAATACGTTATAGTTATCTGTTTCTAAAATTTTAGTAACTCCATTTATGGTAATTTTGGCGCCCCGATAAATATTTTTACTTACTATAATCTTTGCATCACCAGCATTATCAATTTTAATTCTGGTGCTTCTTACTTCCTGCTGCAAACTGCTGATGACACAATCTTTTTCAATCTTCTGACGCATAATATCCATCTTGCGTGCGGAAAGCTCTGGATTTGGGCCATTTTCCAAGGCCCGGTTGATGAGGGTCATAACCTCTTCCATCTTGGTGGTTTCTCTTAAGACACTGTCTAACTTATCGTGAACAAGATTCAGATGATTGTGGGTATCCATATCCACGCCCGCCGATACTTTTGTCTTAACCTCTGACACATTGCCAATGGTGGTCGCTTCTACCCGCCGGATGGCTCTGATATCTCCTCCGACTATAACCCCACGCTTACCAGAAACCAATATTTCCTGCTCAGCAATAATATAGCAGTTTAAAATGGCATTGGCTTTTACAGAGCCTTTTGTGTAAATCGTGGTCTGCTCAAAGAACTTACCAGAAACCTCACCTTCTGCCCTGATTTCACCCTTTCCGCCTCCCTGCATCCCATTTTTCAAGATTACATCTCCACCGGATATTAACTGAGCACTTTCCACATGACCATTGACAAAAATGCTGCCTCTGGCTTTGATGGTCATACCGGTAATAACATTTCCTCTAACCTCCACGTCTCCTGCAAATTCAACGCTTCCAGAGATATTATTAACATCGCCTTCAATGATTAAAATATTACTTACCGTCAAACGGTCATTGGCATATTCCGCCTTTCCTGTAATGGCAGCTTTATAAACAAGCTTATCCTCTGACAGATTAAACCCTTTTCCTTTTAATTGAGGCAGCTCCCTGCCCTGTCGACACTTTAATATCCGCCCGCAAACATCAATACCATCCTTTCCTTGAGTTGCCCTGCTATATCGGGCAATCTCGGAGCCGGCTTCCACCGTTTCCACGGTCCGAATACTGGTGTAATCGATGGAGCCATCCTCCAATATTCTTGGTTTGGTATCGTTACTAAGATTAAACAGAAACTCAAAGCTTCCGTCGGTTCCATCTACGGCTGGTGTGCCTTCTGCTACCAGAAAATCCATATAGTAGTCTTTTTTTTCAAGTATAAGACTGAGTACATCTCTTTTAATACCTTCCAGGACATTGTGTTTATTTAAAATTTCGATTAAATCAGTCACATTGTATTCCTGTCCAGGGTCAGGTTCACAAAGATTCAAATAAGCACGCATACTATCCTGTGATATCTTGACAACAGACTGATTTCTTTCAATATTAATTGCCATATACCCACCTCACATTCCCCAAATCCTATTTTCAAACTAGTTTTTAAGGTTCTCCAAACGTTCTGTTACCTGGTTCATCATACTGGTGTATTTTTCAAGCTTTTCTCTTTCTTCTTTCAGCTTGGCTTCCGGTGCTTTGCTAACAAATTTTTCATTATTCAGCATGCCATTTACCCGGCGGAGCTCACTATCCAGGCGTTCCTTTTCTTTTTCCAGACGCTCGATTTCCTTACTGATATCTACCAACTCGGCAAAAGGCATATAAATGGTTGCACCGCTGATTACAGTAGACACAGCATCCTCAGGAACCCCTTCTTTATCTGCCTGGATTACCACTTCACTGGCATATCCCAAGGTAGCAAAGAAGACTTTACTATTTTCAAATATCGTATGAATTTTTTCTTCTTTCGTTACGACGATTACGGTTGCTTTTTTACTTGGAGGAACGTTCATTTCCGCTCTTACATTTCGGATTCCCTTTACGGCAGTTTTCACCATTTCCACGGCCTCTTCCTCTTTTGTAAAATTATATTCTTCTTTATATATCGGCCAATCAGATATCATAATTGACTCTTCTTTCTCCTGAAGGGTACAAAAAATTTCTTCTGTTACAAATGGCATATATGGATGTAACAGTTTTAAGGACTGAATGAGTACAGTCTTCAGAGTCCAAAGGGCTGCTCCCTTGGTCTGGTCTTCTTCGTTATAGAGCCTTGGTTTCACCATTTCGATGTACCAGTCACAGAATTCTTCCCAGATAAAGTCGTATACCTTTTGAACCGCAATACCAAGTTCAAAGTCTTCCATATTGGCTGTTACATCTTTGATTAGTGTATTTACTTTGGAAAGAATCCACTTGTCGGCCTGGGTAAAGCTGTCCTTATTCTCCGGATCAAAATCGGTTGCTTCCCCTTTTTCCAGGTTCATCATAATGAAACGGGAAGCATTCCATACTTTATTAGCAAAGTTTCGACTGGCTTCTACTCGTTCCATGTGGAAACGCATATCATTTCCAGGTGCATTTCCGGTGGTTAAGGTAAACCGAAGGGCATCAGCACCATATTCCTGAATAATTTCCAAAGGATCAATTCCATTTCCCAAAGATTTACTCATCTTTCGTCCTTGAGCATCTCTGATAAGACCATGGAATAATACCGTATCAAAAGGCTTTTCTCCCATATGCTCAAATCCGGAAAATACCATCCGGATTACCCAGAAAAAGATAATGTCATATCCAGTCACCAGTACATTGGTAGGATAGAAGTATTCCAGTTCCTCCGTCTTTTCCGGCCATCCTAAGGTTGAAAATGGCCAAAGTGCTGAGCTGAACCAGGTATCCAGGGTATCCTCATCCTGGCTCAAGGAGTCATGTCCACATTTTGGGCATACAGAAGGTCTTTCACTTTCCTTTGCTACTACTACTTCGCCGCATTTATCACAATAATAGGCCGGAATTCGATGTCCCCACCATAATTGCCTTGAAATACACCAGTCACGAATATTATCCGTCCAGTTGAAATAGGTTTTTTCCATTCTTTCCGGAATCAGTCGGATTTCTCCGCTCTTTACTGATTCCACCGCTGGTTTAATCAGTTCTTCCATTTTAACAAACCACTGCTGTTTGATCATTGGCTCTACAGTCGTACCACAACGGTCATGGGTTCCAACATTGTGGGAATGGTCCTCCACTTTTACGAAAAGACCCAGCTCCTTCAGTTCTTCAACCATCTGCTTTCTGGCTTCATAGCGATCCAAACCGGCATATTTTCCACCTTTTTCATTGATGGTTGCATCGTCATTCATCACATTAATTTCCGGCAAGTTATGCCGTTTTCCCACCTCGAAATCGTTAGGGTCATGAGCTGGGGTAATCTTTACCACACCAGTTCCAAATTCTTTATCCACATAAGTATCCTGGACCACCGGAATCTCCCGGTTTACCAAAGGAAGTAGTACTTTTTTTCCAACTAAATCAGCATATCTTTCATCCTCTGGATGTACAGCAACCGCCGTATCTCCCAGAAGGGTTTCTGGTCTGGTTGTGGCAATCTCAACAAAACGGCCTTCTTCTCCCATGATTGGATATTTAATATGCCAGAAATGGCCGGCCTGCTCTTCATGCTCCACCTCAGCATCCGAAATCGAGGTCTGACAAACCGGGCACCAGTTAATAATACGAGAGCCTTTGTAAATCATGTCCTTCTCATACAGCTTAACAAAGACTTCCTCCACGGCTTTGGAGCAGCCTTCATCCAAAGTAAACCGTTCTCTGTCCCAGTCACAGGAAGAACCCAGCTTTTTCAGCTGTTCCACAATGGCACCACCATATTCCTTCTTCCAGTCCCAGGTTCTTTTTAAGAAGCCTTCTCGACCTAACTCAGCCTTGTCAATGCCTTCTTTTTTCAGCTGATCAATAACCTTTACTTCCGTGGAAATACTGGCATGATCTGTTCCGGGAAGCCATAATGCTTCATAGCCTTGCATTCTCTTAAAACGAATCAGGATATCCTGCATGGTTTCATCCAAAGCATGTCCCATATGCAGCCTCCCCGTAATATTTGGAGGGGGGATCACGATGGTGAATGGTTTTTTATTCTTATCCACTTTGGCATGGAAATATTTTTTTTCCATCCACTTTCCATATAATCTATCTTCAATCTCTTGGGGATTGTAGGTTTTTTCAAGTTCTTTTTTCATGCTTTTACCGTGCCTTTCATCTTTTCATTCTCTTCTATACAAGATTAGTTAAAAACCCTTATCTTGTCAAGTTTTTTTAAAATTCCATCGGGTCGTTTTCTTACAATTCGATATGATAGTTTCTGAGTATTGACATCACCTCATCCCGCATTTCCGGATTCTGTTTGATGAAACCCTCAATCTCCGTCTGATTCTGGTTATAGGCCTTTGTATTATAATCCAGATTATCTCTTAATTTTTGTCTTCTTACATTCAGATTATGACGAACCTCCACCATCTCTCTTTTTTCCAGAATAGCATTCGTCTGATGGGTCCAAATTTCTGTATCTGCCACGCCAATATCCTCCAGCGCATCAATCAGACGCCTTTTATTCTCTGCCAGACGTTCGGTATTCTGCTGGTATTTTCTTTCATTTTCCACGACAATAATATACTGCTTCCAAATGTAATCCAATTCATCCGAGCTGTTCACTCCATATTTTTCACAGGTATATTCAAACAGACTCTGGTTGTTAATATATTTTATCTTTACCTTATTTAAAAGACCAATCGCCTTGTCCAACTTTCGCTCCGCCAGGTTCATATCCTTACGGTTTCGGTTAGCCTCCAGATAGATATAAGTAGCACTGCCAGCCGCCATAATGATGGTAAGGATAAAAGGGATCGCCAAATTGGCTTCAAATGCAACTAATAGCAATACAATTAGCACAAACAAAGAAATTACCACAACTGACATTCCCACCGAAAGCTGCTTTAGGAAGGCCTGCCTTTTCACTATTTCCTTTCGCTCATGGAAAAGTGCCCGTTTTTCCCCTTCCAGATAGCCCATGTCGCTTTTTACCACGCCACTATAGCTCTCATTTTCCTTCATCCTTTTTAAGTCTCTAACCAAATCTCCTTCATGCCTTTCCAGATTGTTTCTCTGGCTATCCGTCAGTTTGGCATCCTTGGTGGTATACTTTTCCCGCTCTTTTGTATAGGTAAGAATATTTCTTGCTGCTATTTCCAAGTTATCCCGTTCCATTGGCGGCATTAAATCAATTTTTTGAATATCTGCCAGGTACTGGGAAACTGCTGTATATTCTGTCTTAATATCCCGAATCTGGCGTTTTGACTCGGCCATCTGCTCACACCGGTCAATCACATAAGAAATCGACTTGTCCGGCCTTTGCCTTATATAGGTTTCACTTTGAAACCCACTGTTTTCCAGCTCTTCCAAGCTGATTTTTTGTCTTTTCTTTTTTCCAAACCAATTAAAGAAGCCCATTCTTATATTCTTCCTTCCATCTGGACACGGTATTATTAAGACGCATATAATATTCCTCTACTTGACCGTTTTCCTTCAGTTCCTTTATCTTTTCGATTTTTTGATAGTCCTTCAAAGCTTCTGCCTCTATCATGGCAATCTCCAACTGATTGGCAATGTGGGATGCCATGTCTTCTCCAATCGAAAAAAGCTCTAAAATTTCTCTGTATTTTTCGTCCTTTTTTCCTAATTTTAATGCCAACAGACAGGAATACATTGACTTTTCATTTTGATTTTTTTCATATGCCTGTCGAAAATTAGAGGCTGCATCTTCATAGGAGGAGGAATGTATTTTGGCAACCCCAAGGTTATGGAGCATATTTCCTCTCTCCATGTCTGATAAGGCTTTGGCTTCCTCACTGTTCAATAAGGATTCATAAACCTTTTTGGCATTGCCATAATCCTTGAATTTAAGGAAATTATCTCCCTTAAGTTTATTTCGTTCGAAATCGGTCATCTGTTCCAGCTGATCCATAACTTTAATCAGTTCTTTGATTTCCTGTTCTTCATAGTAATCCCCACTGCAAAGAACGGTTACTACCAAATCCTTTTTGGACTGCTTTTCCGTTATCATCTTAATCAGCTTTTCCTCAGTCTCTTTCATCTCAAGGTTGCTGCCAATCCAATGTGCCAGACTTTCATAAAACAACTCCTCGCCAATACTATATATATTGTTATAAATATAATAACATAATTCCTCCATAGAATAAACCTTTGTATTGGTGAGTGGAAAGCAATACGGCTCTTCCGTTATCTTTCCTGTACATAAAATCAACTTTCCCATAAACGGCTCTCCTCTGTCCGCATTATACATTTTCTTACAACTCAATAACCTTTTCCCATACCCGTCTGCTCGACAAGGCATATTCTCCAAATCCTTTATCTCTAATTGTAAATAAACAGGTTTTGGTATCCAAAAAGGTCAGCTTCAGCTCATACCGCCCCATCTTATTGGGACGTCTGGGTATGCCCTCCAGGTTAATCAGCCGGGTAGTCCCTTCCTTTTCCGTAAGCTTTTTCACCTCAACCGGAATTTCTTCTTCGCCGTCAAAAATAAAGGTCACTGTCTCATTCACTTCATGCCATAAGCTTCCGGCTTTGGCCAGCTGGAATTTCTGCACTACACCGTCTTTATATAAAGGCACTGATATGGCACTTTCGATGCAATCTTCGCCCATGAAAAGGAAGGTCTCATCAAATTCCCCGGTATGAAGAATCCTGGCTCCATAGCAAGCCCCTCTTGTATATATATTGGGTCCCTTAAACACTCTTCTTCCAGCACAAAGCTCCGGCATCTTATGATCTGCCCAGGTATCATAAAATCCTTCGCCGGTAATATACACCGTAGAAATATTCTGCTTATATAAAATCCCTTCCGCAATGTCAAAAAAAAGATTTGCCAGCTTCTTTTCTTCAAAACGCCCTGAATGGAGCATCTCATATGGCATTTGGTCACTCAGATCTTTTTTCGACACGCCCACTACCATAGGGTGGTTTTTGCGATTGATATTGATCCGATAAAAAGCCAATCCGCTTTTCCCATAGTCAAACATCCCCACATCTTGAAGCCATAATTCCCGTTTCTGACTAAGGGCATAGTAAAGATAACACTGGGTATGAGGAAGCACAGTTACTCGATCCTTCATCAGTCCAATCTGCTCAAGCGCTTTATAGATATACTTCATCAAGGTTCCATTCATCTGTTCTACCGTAACAACCAGTTTTAAAATGGTTTCATTGGGATAATATCGCTTTAGCAATACCAGTGATTTTTTAAAAAACTTTGCCAGAATAACCGTTGGTTCAAAGGATACACCATAGATTTCAAAGGGCTGCTCCATTATAATCTTCTCAACAATATTATCGACCAAAACACCATCCTTGTGTTCTGCCATCATTTGGGCATATTCTCCAAATAACCATTCCTTTTTTATCTCTGTTACACCTAAAACCGTTGGAATCAGGTGGTAGCTTTCCTCTCCCCTAAGCCCGATTGTTTCGACTTCACCAGTTTTTGGGTGAAAACAGCTGATCTGGGAATATTCATTGCACAAATCAAATCCCACATACAGATTTTTGTTTTCTTCCATGTAAACTCCCATCTGTGCACTTTAATGCACCATATCCTTCAGGTGAGTGTGAAGACCTGTTTCCCTCACAAATACTCCTGCTATAAAATATCAAACAGCACTTCACTGGAATACTTTAGCTTTACAAAATACTCCATCAGTTCCACCAGTGTTTTCTCATCCTGCATCTCTTTTGCTGTAATCATAAGATTAATGAGGCCAAACATGCTGTCATCCGCTTCGGGATTATTCTCCATCTCTGCTTTTACACTTTGTGTAATAACCGCTTTTTCTTCGTCATTTTCCGAAATGTAATACACCAGATATTCGTCCTGGAACAAAAGAAATGTCTTGATGTGAATTCCCATATATACGTTTTCCATAATCTCCGTAATATACTCTCCACCTTCCAGGTCACTTTCCAGACAGTAATGAATTTTCACTTGTTTGTCTGGATTACATTTATACTCAGCATAATAATAATTGGTAATCTCTCGTGGTAACGTAATGCTTCCTTCAAACTTTTTAAAGAATGGAAGCACTACATTACGCTCCCATAATTTCCAGATGCTGCGTTCACAGAAGTCCAGTTCCTCTTTGGTCAGACCTTGTATTTCGCTTAAATATTTCAATACTGCAAGCCGATTCATGGTACACTCTTCATAGCTTAACTCTTTTAGCATGACACGGAAAATATCTTCCTTTAAAATCCGATCCTTTACTAAATATTTATAGGCATTATACTTTAGAAACGCTTGGATCAGTCTTTCGTTTCCTCGTTTTTCATAATAGGAGAGAAAGATTTCATAGGCTCTTCTTACCCTGCTTTCAGCAAACAATGCCTGACTGAGAATTCGCTCCTCCAGCTGGTAAGTCTCTATCTCAAAATCTTTAACACTTTTCCAAAGCTTCATCATGGATTTCGTATCACCATTATAATAACATTCCAAATAACCCAGAATTTGTTCATCATACTTTTCTCCACAAAAAACATGATAAGACAAATCCAAAAGAAATCCATTTTTCTCCTGTGCTTCACTTTGCTTAATCTCATCACTGCAAAACATAAACAGACGTTTTACTGATATATGTCCAAAGCCATATTCCATAAGCCCAGCTTTAACCTTGTCCCGCAAATCATGAATAATAGAATATTCCAACACCCGCCCCCGATATTTCTTACTCAGGGTCTTAAGCTCCACAACCCGGAGCATTTCCTCCAATGCCTCCTGTTCCATCGCATTATAATAGTGTTCAATCAGGCGCTCGTAGCATCTTCCCTTATAGTAACCACTAAAATGAGGCATAAGTACACATCGCCTCTGTATGGAAATAGAATCTTCATCCTGCTTTTGATAATGATCAATTCCCTCAAACAGATTTAAAATCATCAAAGAATTTGTCTTGCAGTACTGATAACAGGCCTGGGTCAGACCAGGAATATGTAAAAGCCGTTTTACAGAATATTCGATGGACCCCAAATAACGATTTCCTCTTCGATCCTCAAAGGTAAGTACGGCATTTTCCGTGGAAATGTCCACATAGGCCCTGCCATTGGTAAAGGAAGCATAGTTTTCCGTTTCCAGTTCCTTATGTTTTACATATACTCCGGTTATCTTTGGATTCCAGCAGATTACTTCATGGCAGAACAGAACCTTGGAAAGCCCAATCGCAATCCCTTCTTCAACGCTGGACTGAGAAATATATTCCTCATATAGAACAGCCAGATTTGTATTAATCCTTCCTGCCCTAACCTGTTCCATGGTAAACTTCCGCATCATCTTGTCGTAGCTTATGTAAGTCCCCATATCCCGGACCTTGTTTTTTACAATATAAGCATACAGATAAGCCTTTTTTTTCCATCCCAGCTCATTATCATACAAAAAGAACATGAGAACAGAAGAGGGAATTTTTTCTTCGAAGTTCTCTCCTGCTGTGTCTAAATAATATTCATATAAATTTTCTATTTTTAGCTTTTCGGCTTCCCCAAGAGCAAACCATTTAAAATAACGAGGATTTTTATCCTGCGCCCGGATAATCATCTTCAAAATGGTTGCCAGCACGTCTCTTCCTGGATTTTTAGCATATATTGCTTCCAGGTTCTTAATTGTGGTCTTAAATGCCCCCTCTTCCTTTAAAGCCAGCAAACAATAAACATCCATTGCCTCTTTGGAAAGGAAGTTCATCTTAATCCCCCAGTTTAATGCCCGGAGAGCATTTGCAGGCAAGGTTTTCAGGCATTCGATATTCTCTCCTACCATATGACATACTTCATAATATAAAACCGGACTGGTCACCCCTGCTTCCAAAAAAGTCATCAACTTTTTCCACTTTCGCTTTGGTTCGTCCATATATTGTTCATCCAGGTAAAGAATAAACCAAAATACCTGCCAGTTGCTTTCCTCCTCTTCATAAACAGCCCAGATTTTCGCAAGAGCCTCTTCCACATCCTGTGGACTCTTGGTATAACAGGCTTTCAAATAATAATACCCACAATACCCAATAATCCAGTCCTTTTTGAGCGTTTCCAGATTTTGTTCCAACGTCTGTAAAACAGGCTCAGCCGCAGCTTGTCTATCCATAATATAGTAATGAGCTTCCAGCATCTGATGTTCAAAATCAGATGAATACGCTTTTGAATGTTTTAACAGTAAATCCAGCTCCTGACAATATTTATCATGAGATATTTGGTTGGTACGAAGGTTTAGATAATTTTGAATAGCAAACAGCGTATCTTCCTTCCTCTTTCTTCGCTGTATCTTTCCCTCATGTAATGGTTCCATTTCCACCTGTATCCAGGCAGTTATCTCCCGCAGTGCCGAAGTAAACACAATTTTGCCAAAATTAATACCTGCTCCCAGCTGACTATAATCCACCAGAAATTCCACTTCACACTGACTGGCAAAAAAATCTTCTGTTGTAATCACTTTTTTCTCAGTGGAAAGGAAGTCCCCTGTTATCCCAATGGAAAACTCTTCATATCCCCATGAATCTTTGATAAGCACCACCTTATCCACAAAGTTTTCCTTACATTCCTCATAGACAAGATTTTCCTTTTCCAAGCGGATACCCAGAGGCAGCTTCTTTTGGATGGCAAGCAAAAACTCTTCCAGCGCAATGGAGGAAGAATAACTCTTTTTAAGGCTTCGATAAACATTACAAATACCCTCTTTTTTTAGTAATGCAGCCTCAAACTCCTCTGTTTCAAAAAAACCTGCCGCCTCGTTCCAATTTATTTGGGCCAGATTGGAAAAATGAAATAAATCCGCTATCGTTCCTACTGATGACTCAAAATATGGCTTTACCACCGATACGGTCACCGGAATACTCACTTCCCCACAACTGGACACTACGTAAAGCGCTCCCGCAAAGCATTCACCAGGCTCCATCGTTTTGGCAATAAAGGTATATTGAATTGAAGAATGAGCTCCAATAAACATCGGATTCACCACTCTTAAAAAACGGTCATTGGAATAAACCACTCCACGCATATCCACACCCGCCTGATTTTCAATGGTAAGAGTACCCCGGAATATACTTCCTGAAACAACCGAAAGTTCAATCTTTTCCTGGGATAGAATTATCTCCGGTAACTCATATTCGAAATTTTCATTAGCAAATCGTTTTATCTTCTCTCTCACGTGTTCCCCACCTGTTTTGGTATTTTATATATTTACTTGTATTACTATTTCAATCATTTATTTTATATAAACTTACATTTCTTAATATATTTGTATTTTCTTAATATTGGCAATTTATAAAAAAAACGTTATAATGACAACTACAGATAGTTCCATTCTATAACAGATATCGAAATAAATAATGCGCCAATATCAGAACTTGTATAACAGATTTCAATCAACTTCATGTTATCATTTTAAATTTGCAAAACGATGTACCAGTTAATCGATATCAATGCTGTCTATATTAGAGTTATAATAATTATAAACATAACGCTTACAATATTCAACACTTATAAGAGAGGATTTAGGTAATATTATGCTGAAACACAAAGATCATTTTCATGGAAGCGACTTAGAAAAAATTGAAACAATCTACGGAATCAAAAAAGAGGACATTACCAGCTTTTCGGCTAACGTAAATCCCCTTGGTGTATCTTTCAGACTCCGGGAAACCCTGGCCTCCCACATCGACGCCATAACCACCTATCCTGACCGAGAATACACCTCCCTGCGAAATGCCATCGCCAGCTATGTCAACACCGAAACCGAAAACATTCTGGTAGGAAACGGCTCCACCGAGCTAATCTCCATCCTGATCCAAATACGCAGCCCCAAAAAAGCCTTAATCATCGGCCCCACCTACTCCGAATACGAACGAGAAATCTCTCTGGGTGGCGGACGTTCCCACTATTACCCCCTAAAAGAATCCAAAGGCTTTTCCCTTGAGCTGCCCGCACTTTTTGAAAAAATGGATTCCGCAACCGACCTGCTAGTCATCTGCAATCCCAACAATCCCACATCCTCCCACATAACCCGTGAGGAAATGCGTCAGATTCTGGACATCTGCAAAGAACGTGACATTTTCGTCATGATAGATGAAACTTATGTAGAGTTCGCTACCAATATGGAAGATATCACCTCGGTATCGCTGACCAATTATTATAACAACATCATCATTCTCCGTGGCATCTCCAAATTTTTTGCCGCACCAGGACTTCGTCTTGGCTATGCCATTTGTGGCAACCAGGACCTGCTAAAAGAAATCAATAAAAAGAAAAATCCCTGGACCATCAATTCCCTGGCTGCTATTGCCGGTGAGATTATGTTTCAGGATACCGAATACATTGAAAAAACCCGTTCTCTCATCTTTGCTGAGCGGGAGCGCATTACTGCAATCTTGGAAAAATGTCCTCATTACAAGGTATATAATCCGTCTGCAAACTTCATCCTGCTTAAGATACTGCGAGATGATCTTACTTCCGGGGACTTGTTTGATGCAGCAATACAGAAGGGATTAATGATTCGTGATTGCTCAACCTTCCCATTTTTGGACAATAAATATATTCGTTTCTGCTTTATGTCACCGGAGAAAAATGATCAGTTGCTGGATGTTCTTTTGCATATGTAGCATTGATTTTCAAAAAAAGACATTCCATTTGAAGTGTCTTTTCTATCTGCTTACTATATTACTGTTCACACCACCTGAGACAACCATCTTGGGAGTTAGTTATTAAACCAGGTTGGGAAAACCGGACGCAGCCCAGGAAAGGTTCGGCGGGAACGTGGGGGATGGGATGGAAAAAAATCCACCTTCGCAGGGCAAGAAGGTCTAGGGCAAAGCATCTGGACTGTGGCTG
>JAVBLX010000118.1:0-17512 GCA_031553075.1 Acetivibrio sp. | reverse complement strand
ACTGATAACACAGGTATTGTATCAATCGTTTTCTTTCGCATAATAATGTACCACCTTAATATATAGATACTTCTATTATGCGCTATAAAAGAAAAAAAGGAAATACTTTTATTCATAATTATTTAAGCAATAGTGTACTAGATGTTTCTCGCTTTGTATGTGTGTTAGCAGATTACGTTGGGGTAAGTCCAGTGGAAATCCATGCCGAAATTGTAGGAGAACACGGAGACTCTCAAGTGATTTTATGGAATAGTACCACAGTTAGGGGCATTCCGATATCCCAATATTGTGCAAAAAATATGATTCCGTTTGGATATTTAGAAAAAAGCAAGATGGAACGGGCGATTATTGACATAGGAACTAATATTATAAAAGGAAAAGGTCGTACACATTATGGGATTGCGACCTGCGTTTGCAATCTTGCGGATGCAATTCTAAACAATCATCCTATGTTAGCCTGTGTCAGCACTGTGTTTGAAGGCGAATATGGTTTTGGAGATGTAGCAATGAGCTTTCCCTGCATAGTTGATGCTAATGGGGTAATGAAATCGATGGGACGGAGTCTGGAAGAGGAAGAGCATGAAAAATTAGAGATATCTGCTAAAACAATTAAAAAATTTTTGGTATATAAGGAGCCTTGTGTATAATTGAATAATAGGAAGTTCCAAAAGGGGTTGAGAAAAAATCAGCTAACGGAATATATAGGGTATCCAATAGATGTGGAGTAGTATTTTGGGGCTCTTTGACGCCAACTGCCGGTCCTCAAAACTATAGATAGGCGGATCAGACGTAGGTTCCTTCCGTAATATTCAGAATGACTATTTACATTGATTTAACCCTGAACTTCTCCAAATTTTTCCTACTCAATTTGGATAATTCCCACAAACACAGAATTGAAGGGAAAAACTAGTGAATTTTTTTAAGTGCAATTTACTACTCAAAACGTAGCGAATAAATTGGAATGGAAGAAATTTCCTACTTATGAGGTCATCGGCATTTGAGTAGGTGAGTATTCCGGGCCACACCGGACAGGCGGCTCCGCCGCAACGTAATATTTAAGTAGGAAAAATTAAATTGTTTCATAAGGCAAAATTAGTCCTATCTTGACAGCCTATGATGTCATTGCTCCGGGAAGTAACATCATCAGCTGTAATTATCGTTTTGTATATGGAAAACCCAGAACGATGTATACCACTAAGAGTGGAACCTCTATGGCGACCCCGGTGGTTTCGGGCACGATTGCGTTGCTGCTGCAGAAATATCCGGATATGACCCCTCGTGAGGTGAAGATAAGGTTGAAAAATCGCGCAGTTGATTTGGGTATGCCTCATGACAAGCAGGGATGGGGTCTGTTGGATATTCGAGAACTTTTGCGGTAACATTCTTGCATATTCCCACTGCTATTTGTTACATTTATGCAATTCAATCTACAGGAGTTGCAAATGCCAGACTTATATTATAACAGTGCAGCAGAATGAATGTAATTAAAAATAAGCAGAATATTCAGAATGAATGGCGGTCTGAGAAGAATTTGAATCAAAATGCCAAGATTTGTCCGGCGCTAAAATATCGCAAGTTTTTGCAGGCAAGAAACCCATATATTCAAGCTTTCTCACCTGCAAAAACTGCGATATTTAACCGCCGGAGTAATAGTATAAATAGTTTGATAAAAAGCAGCAGTTAATTTATAATTGGGGGTGAAAGGAATTGAATAGGAAAGGAGTAGCATAATGCTGAATGTATATTATGGCGATATGCCAGAGGCAATCTATAATACTGCGGTATATTTTAAAAATGTATATGAAGAAGAATGGCTTACCCAGCCATTGTCGAGAGAAATGATTGCGGATGTGGATAAATCTACGGTTTTGAATAATGCTGTTATTGATAGTCCTGTTCTGGGAAAGATTCCGCCACTTAATTTGTCAGGTGGAGTAAAAACGCTGATTTTAATTGCTAATGTACCGGATAAAATTTTTAATGCATCAACCTGTGGAGACAACTGTGCAAAATGGTTATTAAAAATGAGCAAAGAGAAGGAAATCACCATTAACCTTCGTCATCTGATGGATTTTGGCGATAAGGAATTTGAGGTGTGTATTTTGAATTCAAATCAGATTGTTCATAATATGGCTGAATTGGTACCAGTGGCAGGACTATATGTTTAGGGGTGTGTTATGAAGGGAAAATATAGAATCATCATTGAGAATAAAAAAATAAAATATGATTTTGAGATAAAGAGAAACCTTACCATAATCAAAGGTGATAGTGCAACCGGAAAAACAACACTGGTAGATATGGTGGCAGAATATTATGAAAATGGAAAAGATAGTGGGATTCATGTTCAATGTGCAAGAACTTGTGCAGTTTTAGATGGTCGAGATTGGAAAACATTGCTGGCAGCATTTCATAAAAGTATTCTATTTATTGATGAAGGAAATGCGTTTGTGGGAACACCGGAATTTGCAGCAGAAATTCAGAAAACAGATAACTATTATATAATAGTAACCAGGGAAGCTTTACCAACACTTCCATATAGTGTTACAGAAATTTATGGTATTCGGAACTCAGGGAAGTATGGGGTGTTAAAGCAGATTTATAATGAAATGTATCGCATTTATGGAAGTTTGAATCAAAATGAACCGATTTGTCCGGAGATAGTGATTACAGAGGATTCAGGTGCAGGATTTCAGTTTTTTAATAACGTGTGTAATGAAAGCAAAGTAACCTGTCTCTCAGCGGCAGGCAAGTCAAATATATTTGAAAGGGTACAGAAACAGGCTAATGAGGATGTGGTGTTGGTGATAGCAGATGGAGCAGCTTTTGGACCAGAAATGGAAAAACTGATGTCTCTTCAAAAACTCCAACGGAAATTGTACCTGTATTTGCCGGAATCCTTTGAATGGCTGATTTTAAGTGCTGGTGTAGTAAGAGATAGTGAAATAGATAATATATTGTCCCAAACCTATGACTATGTAGAAAGTAGCAAGTACACTAGCTGGGAACAGTTTTTTACAGCACTGTTGACTGAAAAAACAAAGAATACCTATCTTGCGTATACAAAGCGAACATTGAATGAAGCATATAATGGAGGAACGGTGAGAAAGAGTATATTAGATAGAATGGATGAGATAGCTATTATGAAAGAACCCTCCGATTGTACTTCTAATCCATGAAATCATTTAGATATGAAATTAAAAAAACTCCCAGCAAATAAAATGGATCGCATGATTTGTTCTATTTTGCTTGGAGTTTATACTTTTAAGTCGCTATGACTGCCAGTTCTTGTTAAATATAGATATAGCCGACTCCATGACGGTAAATATGGCATATCATGCCAATGATCCAAGCGTAGGAATGGCTCTTAACAAAGACCCCAGTCGATATAAAATGTTCTTGGCGGATACCGGTTTATTTGTTACCCTTGCATTTAAGGACAAAGATTTTACGGAAAATTCTTGAAAAGTATATGGTTTATACCAAGGATTACAAGAGGGACGGCGAAGTCATATTATTGCCAATCTATATGGTTCCTTTTATCATGGACTAATATGCAAATTATACGCCCCATGCTATTCGTTTTTCCAAACGAGGATACCGAAGGATGGGGAGATTACCAATGTACCATTGTATTTGGCAAGCAAGCTAAGCGAGATGTTGTAGTACTGTTAGCAGCACCAACAAGAAGCGGCACAGATTGTGAAGGAAATAAGCTGCTGGCCATGATCAGGCAGAACTTTTACGATAAAGTAAGAATGGTCAGATTTTTATATAAAATATGTTGAAATTTTGGTAAAACAAAAAAATTGACTTACATTATTTCTAAACTTGATGTATACTGGGAGTAGGGGGAAAGACCTGTTTCCAGTATTTTTTTGGGGAAATTAGTAATTATTGATAGCCTGGAGGAACCTATTATGAACAAAAGAAAAATAGCAAGTATGCGAAGCAAAATTTTATGGATACTACTTCCAACTATTTTAGTTATGATTATGGCAATGGCGGGGATAAATATCTATAGCATGAGAAACGTAGTGCTTAAGTATAGTGAATCATTGATTGTGAAAGAAACCCATTCCAATGCACAGGAAGTAGAAGCATGGTTTAATGACGTAATACGGAATTTGGAGGAATCCGTATCAATTTTAGAGGCTTCACATACCCTTATGGGAGATACGGAAACCATAAGTTTTTTAAAGAATACCATGAAGGAGGAGAACCACTATCCGGATGGCATTTACCTTGTAGATGAAAACAATCATCTATGGGATGGTTCTGGTTGGATCCCGGAGGAAGGATATATTCTGACGGATACTGATTGGTATAAAGAAGGGGTTACTTCTGAGGATTTTACTTTTGGTGCGCCTTACGTAGATGAGATGACCGGCGAGATGATAGTGACTGCTGGGTCTAAATTGAAATATGGAAATAATCTGGTGGCATCAGCGGACATTCATCTAGCGGATATCGTAGGTTCTCTGGCTCAGTTTGATATTTTGTGTGATGGCGATTTATATATTATTGATCCCAAATCTGGTATTATTGTAGCACACCCAAATAGGGATTATATTGGCAAGGTAGTGAGTGATTTAGGGAATTCTTTTCTCGACAATATCTGGTCCAAAATCCAGAAGCAGGGTGTAAATGATCCAGAGTTATTTACTGATAATGGAATTGAGTATAATGTTGATATGGATCAGATTCGTGGGACTGGCTGGTACATGGTCAGCTGCATTGAAAATGACAAGATATTGAGGGATTTGCGTACTACCCAGTTTACTTCTGTGGGGATTGCCATTGCGTTTGTTACTCTATTTATCTTTGTCGTATCAGTCACTATTGGGACTTTTATTGGTCCGTTACGAAAATTATCTTCTGCAATTGAGATAATTTCTCAGGGTGATTTTACCCTTGAGATGGACAAGCCTAGAGGCGGAAGAGAGATAGTAAGAGCCAGTGATGCCCTTGCTTCTTATATTAAAAATATGAGAATTATGATAACTGACATGACGGCTATGGCAGATGTTCTTCATAAGACAGCGGCTGATACGAATATAAATGCTTTAAATCTTAGAACTGTTTCAGAACATCAGTCAAGTGAGATGGAAGAAATGCAGGATGTGCTGGGACAGTTTGCGAAAACGGTTAGTGAGCTGGCGGATAATGCGACCAGCCTGGCTGGAGCGGTAGATGTGGCGAACAAAAATGGAAAACGCGTGTTTAAACGTATTCGCGAGACGGTGGAAGGCTCTGAGGTTGGTTATAAGGAAATGCAGGAAGTACAGGAAAAGATGCAGGAAAGCGTAGTGGTATCAAGAGAGCTTTCAGAAGTAGTAAATGAAATAGAAGAATATATGGATAAAATCAATTCTATAACCAATGCTATTTCCAGTATTGCTTCCCAAACGAACTTATTGTCTTTGAATGCTTCTATTGAGGCGGCCAGAGCAGGAGAGGCTGGAAAAGGTTTTGCTGTTGTGGCACAGGAAATCGGTAAGCTGGCAGAAGACAGTGGGAGATCGGCCAAGGAGATTTGCAGTTTGTTGGGAAACATTACGGGTAAGATGGAGAGAATGACAGAAAGAACCAGGCTTAGTACGGAGAATATTGAGGTTAGTTCTGGGCTGGTGGAGAATTCACTGAATACATTTGCTAAGATTAATGAAGATATTAAGAAGACGGATCAGTTGTTTTCCAGGATTGTTGAGGAGATTCAGGAAGTGGATCAGGTGGCAACCAATATGGCGGCGCTTTCGGAGGAACAGTCTGCGAGTGCGGAGAAGGTTGTGAACGCTACGGATGATTTGACGGAAAAGGCGATTGGACTTACTAAGGAGACTGTGATGGTGGATGAGTCGACTGGAATTGTGCTTCGGGCAGCGAATAAGATGGAGGAGTATATGGGGCATTTTAAGATATAGGTAAATATAGGTTGCGAACAATAATTTTAACGTTTTGGGCCAGATTTGAATTTTCAAATCTGGCCCAAATTGGTAGAGTCATTAGTTGAGTTAGCTGACTTAGTTGGTTTCGTTGATGTAGTTAATTAAGCCTTCGGCTTTGATAATTTTTTGCATGAATTCTGGGAAGGCTTGACCTTGGAACTGGGTTCCCTTGGTTTTGTTGTAAATCATGCCGTTGTCAAAATCAATTTCGACTTCATCGCCGGCGTCAATGCCTCTTGCGGCTTCGGGACACTCTATAATAGGAAGTCCGATGTTGATGGCGTTGCGGTAGAAGATGCGGGCAAAGGTTTCAGCAATGACGCAGCTGATGCCGGCGCATTTGATGGCTAAGGGTGCGTGTTCACGGGAGGAACCGCAGCCAAAGTTTTTGTTGGCAACCATGATGTCGCCTTTTTTTACTCGAGTTGCAAATTCTTTATCGATATCTTCCATGCAATATTTTGCTAATTCGTTTCCGTCGGAAGAGTTTAGGTATCTTGCGGGGATGATTACGTCTGTATCAACGTTATCTCCATATTTGTGTACAATTCCACATGCTTTCATTGTAAGCTCCTATCTGCCCGCTTCGGCGGGCGTACAAATCAGGATGGTTGAAAATGAAGTTCTTTCAATCTAACTCCCATCTGCCTGCTTTAGCAGGCGTGTAAATCAAGATGTTGAAAGTGAAGTTCTTTCAACCTAACTCCCATCTGCCTGCTTTAGCAGGCGTATAAATCAAGATGTTGAAAGTGAACTTCTTTCAACCTATCCTCCAAACTGCCTCAGCAGCGGCATCTTTATTTATAGGCCCAAGTCTTTGCCTGGTTTTTGAATTTATAGACCTAAGTCACTTGGTTGGCTGATTTTACCGGTAACGGCGCTGGCAGCGGCAACTTCAGGACTTGCTAAATATATTTCTGAATCGATGTGCCCCATACGACCAACGAAGTTCCGGTTGGTGGTGGAAACGGCACGTTCACCAGCGGCTAAGATGCCCATATGACCGCCAAGACATGGGCCGCAGGTTGGGGTACTTACGACTGCTCCGGCTTTGATAAAGGTCTGGATAAGTCCTTCTTCTATGGCTTGTAAGTAAATGGCTTGGGTTGCGGGGAAAACGATGGCGCGCATGCCTTTGGCAACGTGTCTGCCTTCTAATACCTTGGCGGCTGCTCTTAAGTCGGAAATACGTCCGTTGGTACATGAGCCAATGACGACTTGGTCAATGGAAATGTCGCCAGATTCTTTTACGGTTTTGGTGTTTTCTGGAAGATGAGGAAATGCAACGGTGGATTCCAGCGTGCTTAAGTCAATGGTGATTACTTCATCATATGCGGCATCTTCGTCTGCTTCGTAAACGGTATATTCTTTGGTGGAATGTTCATTCATGTAAGCAATGGTTAAATCATCGACTGGGAAAATTCCGTTTTTGGCACCGGCTTCAATGGCCATGTTGGCGATGGTGAAACGATCATCCATAGTGAGGTTGGCGATACCGTCACCGACAAATTCCATGGATTTATAGAGTGCGCCGTCTACGCCGATCATACCGATGATGTGGAGGATAACGTCTTTTCCGCTGACCCATGGCGGCATTTTACCTGTTAGGACAAATTTGATGGCACTTGGTACTTTAAACCATGCTTTTCCCGTAATCATGCCGGCACCCATATCGGTGCTTCCGACTCCGGTGGAGAATGCTCCTAAGGCTCCGTAGGTACAGGTGTGGGAATCGGCTCCGATACAGGTTTCGCCTGCTACAATGAGGCCTTTTTCTGGTAATAAAGCGTGTTCAATACCCATTTCACCGATTTCAAAATAGTTGGTGATGTCATGCTTTGCGGCATATTCCCGAACGCATTTGCAGTGTTCTGCGGATTTGATATCTTTGTTTGGTGTGAAATGGTCAGGAACTAAAGCGATTTTATCTTTATCAAAAACGGTTTTTTTATTTAGTTTTTCGACCTCGTGAATCGCAACGGGTCCGGTAATGTCATTGGCCAGAACTAAATCCAGATTTGCTTCAATTAGTTGGCCTGCAGTAACGCTTTCTAAACCAGCATGAGCTGCTAAAATTTTCTGTGTCATTGTCATACCCATAGTAAAAATCCTCCTTTTGTGTTTCTTTTTGTCTGGAGTTAGTGTAACATAGAATGAAACATAAGTAAAATACATAATGAGCATAATTATTATGAATTTTAGTTATGGCAAGAAGTTGTTTTGTATTTATTCTACGTTTACAGTATGATATACTTGATTTAACAAGGACGGATATGGACAGGGAAAATTCTAAAATATAAGAATACAATTGTTATGTGTTCAAAGAAGGAGAAAAGAAGCGATTACTTATGGAAGGAAATTTATCATCTTATCGGATTTTTTATACGGTAGCGCAAAAAGGAAATATTTCTTATGCAGCAAAGGAACTGTACATTAGTCAGCCTGCTATTAGTAAAGCGATTGGAAAGCTGGAGGAGAGTTTAGACTGTAAGCTTTTTTTACGGAGCTCGCGAGGTGTGGTGCTTACGGAGGAAGGAAAAATTCTCTTTGAAAGTGTAAAAAATGGATTTGAGCAGTTTGAAGATGGTGAGGAAAAAATAAAAAGATTAAAGGAACTGGATATGGGACAAATCCGTATTGGAGTAAGCGCGACCCTATGCAAGCATGTTCTTGTTCCTTATCTGAAAAGGTTTGTGGAGGAGTATCCTAATATCAAGGTCATGATAGAATGCCAGTCTTCTGTCCATACAGTGAAGCAAATGGATGAGAATCGGATTGATATCGGATTGATTGGTCGGACTGGTTTGGAAAAAGACATTCAGTTCCAGGAGAGAGGGAAAATCCAAGATACTTTTGTGGCAACGAAAAGCTATTTGGATAAGATTGACCCCAGCCGTATCTTTGAGACCGGAAACCTTTTAGTGTTGGACGAAGAGAATGTGTCCCGACAATACCTAAATCGTTACTTTGCTGAGAATGGGATTGAGGCAAAACAGGTTCTGGAAGTGTCTAACATGGATTTGCTAATTGAATTTGCCAAAATTGGTCTTGGTATAGCCTGTGTAATCCGAGAATTTGTGGAAGAAGAACTACGGACGGGAGCATTAGTAGAGGTGCCTTTAACCCAGCCGATGGAGCGGCGGCAGATTGGCTTTGCCTATAAAAAGAACAAGCCATTATCACCGGCCATTCGTTGCTTTTTGGAAAATTTGCCGGTAGGATAAGGCGACATTTCGTTGAAAAATTGGTAAAACCCCTGCTTTACTACTCTTTCACTTGAATACGTTAAAATTATAAAAAATTACTCTTGACAGTGGAAATCTTTCTGTTTATACTAAGTACTAATTACAGCGAAACAATTGAATAGCAAAAGGCAGTGATAAAGAGTAGTACATATTAACGGAACGCGCAGAGAAGAGATGGTTGGTGAAAATCTTAAGGGAAGTAATATGGAAAGTAACTTTTGAGCCTTGGAGAAGAACAAAAAAGTGAATTTTTTCAGTAGACTCCAACGTATTCCCCACGTTACAGGGGCCTTCGAGGGCAGAGAGAAGTCTCTGAAATTAGGTGGTACCGCGGATAATGTAGATATGTTCGCCCTAAGCACGTTTTGTTTGCTTGGGGCGACTTTTGCGTTCTGCATGAGCCCTTTCCCTTCCGAAGGGGCACGGCGATTCACCCATTATCTCCAAAGCAGCCATTCCCCCTCAAAACTTAAAATCAGCAACAAATCTCAGGAGGAAATCAACATGAACTTTAACATAGCAGTCATCAAAGGCGATGGAATCGGACCAGAAATCGTCACCGAAGCACAAAAAGTCTTAAATAAAATAGCAGAAAAGTACAATCACAAGTTTGAATACACCGATTTGCTTATGGGAGGAGCCTCCATTGATGTCAACGGTGTCCCTCTCACGGACGAAACGGTAACATTAGCCAAACAAAGTGATGCTGTCCTAATGGGTTCCATCGGCGGAGATACCACAACCTCCCCCTGGTACAAACTGGCTCCAAATCTTCGCCCTGAAGCCGGACTCTTAAAAATTCGCAAGGAGTTAAACCTTTTTGCCAACCTGCGTCCAGCAAGCCTTTACGAAGAATTAAAGGGTGCCTGTCCATTGAAAGATGAAATAATTGGTACTGGATTTGATATGATGATTATGAGAGAATTAACCGGAGGACTTTATTTCGGCGAACGAAAAACCAAAGAAGTAAACGGTGTTATGACCGCCACCGACTCTCTTACGTATAACGAAGAAGAAATCAGAAGAATTGCCATTCGTGGGTTTGATATCGCCATGAAACGCAGAAAAAAAGTAATCAGTGTAGATAAAGCCAATGTCCTTGACTCCTCCCGTTTGTGGAGAAAGGTCGTAGAGGAAGTAGCAAAAGATTATCCAGAAGTCACACTGGAGCACATGCTGGTTGACAACTGTGCGATGCAGCTGGTAAAGAATCCGCAGCAGTTTGATGTGATTCTCACGGAAAATATGTTTGGCGACATTTTATCGGATGAAGCCAGCATGATTACCGGTTCTATCGGTATGTTGGCATCTGCAAGTCTTAACGACACAAAATTTGGTTTATATGAGCCAAGCGGCGGTTCCGCTCCAGATATTGCCGGAAAAGGCATTGCCAATCCGATTGCAACCATTTTATCAGCAGCCATGATGCTTCGTTACTCTCTGGATTTGGATAAAGAAGCAGATGCAGTGGAAGCGGCTGTAAAACAAGTGTTGAAAGAAAATTACCGAACCATAGATATTATGGCAGAAGGCTGTAACCAGGTTGGAACAGTGCAGATGGGTGACTTAATCTGTGAAAGAATCTAGCAATCATAAGCTACCGTTAGAGCTAATGGATAGACGTTTAAGTGAATATAGGTGTTCAAATATGAGTATAGATACCCAAAAGAGTACAAACTAGACGTTGAAAAGAAAGGAAAGGGAAAAGAATATGAGAAGTGATTCTGTAACAAAGGGAATGCAGCAGGCACCCCACAGATCGTTGTTTAATGCACTGGGACTGACCAAAGAAGAGATGGAAAGACCACTGGTTGGAATTGTCAGTTCATATAATGAAATTGTACCAGGCCACATGAACCTAGATAAGATAGTAGAAGCTGTAAAAATGGATGTTGCTATGGCAGGAGGAACTCCTATCGTATTTCCGGCCATTGCCGTTTGCGATGGAATTGCCATGGGACACGTAGGGATGAAATACTCTCTTGTAACCAGAGACCTGATTGCCGATTCAACAGAATGTATGGCGATGGCCCATGCGTTTGATGCTTTGGTTATGGTACCTAACTGTGATAAGAATGTACCAGGGCTTTTGATGGCAGCAGCCCGTCTTAATATTCCAACGGTATTTGTATCTGGTGGCCCAATGCTGGCAGGTCGTGTAAAAGGACAAAAGACCAGCCTTTCCAGTATGTTTGAAGCAGTTGGTGCTTTTTCCGCAGGTACGATGACCGAAGCAGAGGTGGAAGAGTTTGAAAACAAAGCCTGCCCAACCTGTGGTTCCTGTTCGGGAATGTATACCGCCAACTCTATGAACTGCCTTACCGAAGTATTGGGAATGGGCTTACAGGGAAATGGTACCATTCCAGCAGTCTATTCCGAACGGCTCAAGCTGGCAAAGCATGCCGGTATGCAGGTAATGGAAATGTTGGAACGCAACATTCGTCCGAAAGATATTATGACAGAAAAAGCATTTATGAATGCGCTGGCCGTGGATATGGCCCTGGGCTGCTCCACCAACAGTATGCTTCATCTGCCAGCAATTGCTCATGAAGCAGATGTGGAGCTTAATCTTGACATTGCCAATGCCATCAGTGCAAAGACACCAAACCTTTGTCATCTTGCTCCAGCGGGTCATACCTATATGGAAGACTTAAATGAAGCTGGCGGTGTTTATGCGGTTATGAACGAATTATCCAAGAAAAACCTGTTAAATCTGGATTGCATGACTGTAACCGGAAAGACAGTGGGAGAAAATATCAAGGTTTGCAGGAACAAAGACCCTGAAATCATCCGTCCGGTTGAAAATCCATATAGTGAAACCGGTGGAATTGCCATATTGAAAGGAAATTTGGCACCAGACTCTGCAGTAGTAAAACGTTCTGCTGTTGTGGAAGAAATGTTGGTTCATGAAGGACCTGCCCGCGTATTCGACTGTGAAGACGATGCGATTAGCGCCATTAAGGCAAAACAGATCGTCGCAGGTGATGTTGTAGTTATCCGCTACGAAGGACCAAAAGGCGGACCAGGTATGCGGGAAATGTTAAATCCTACCTCAGCCATTGCTGGTATGGGATTGGGCTCTTCCGTGGCCCTTATTACAGATGGCCGGTTTTCAGGAGCCTCCAGAGGTGCTTCCATAGGTCATGTATCACCAGAAGCAGCCGTTGGCGGACCGATTGCCCTGGTGGAAGAAGGCGATATGATTCAAATAAACATTCCGGAAAATACTCTGAATGTAAAAATATCGGATGAAGAAATGGCAAGACGAAAAGAAAACTGGCAGCCGAAAGAGAAAGAGCCGGTTACGGGATACCTGGCAAGATATCAGAAGCTGGTAACCTCAGCGGATAAGGGTGCTATATTAAAAATGTAGTGTAATGCTTAAATAGGCTAGTGTTTTTTAGAAATTTAAAATTGATACATTCGAAAAGATTAAAGTTAGATAGGAGCTTTTTATGCAGATAACAGGAGCAGAGATTGTTATTGAATGTCTGAAAGAACAAGGGGTAGATACGATTTTTGGATACCCAGGCGGAACGATTCTAAATATTTACGATGCATTATATCAGCATCAGAACGAGATAAAGCATATATTGACTTCTCATGAACAAGGAGCTGCCCATGCGGCAGACGGATATGCAAGAGCAACCGGAAAAGTGGGAGTCTGTTTTGCGACCAGCGGACCAGGTGCTACCAATCTGATTACTGGGATTGCCACAGCTTATATGGATTCCGTACCGATAGTAGCAGTTACCTGTAATGTAGCGACCCCTCTCCTTGGAAAGGACAGTTTTCAGGAAGTTGACATCGCAGGTATTACAATGCCGATTACCAAGCATAACTTTATTGTAAAAGATATTTCCAAACTGGCGGATACTATCAGACGGGCTTTTGTGATTGCCAAAACCGGAAGACCAGGACCAGTACTAATTGATATTACCAAGGATGTTACTGCAGAAAAGTATGACTATTCTAAAAAGACACCACAGGTAGTCGAGCCGATGAAAGATAAGATTACGGAAGAAGTGGTGGAAAAGGCACTTAGGTTGATTGGAAAAGCGAAAAAGCCGATGGTATTTGTCGGTGGTGGAGCTGTTATCTCCGAAGCCAAGGAAGAATTGCTGGAATTTGTTACTAAGCTGGATGCGCCAGTTACCGATACCCTTATGGGAAAAGGAGCTTTTAATGGCGAACATCCATATTATACAGGAATGCTTGGAATGCATGGAACTAAGACGGCAAATTTGAGTGTGACCGAATGCGATTTACTGGTTACCATAGGAGCACGTTTTAGTGATCGTGTAACCGGAAATGCTAAGAAATTTGCGAGAAATGCTAACATTCTTCAGATTGATGTAGACCCTGCAGAGGTAAATAAGAACGTTGTGGTGAAGCATCATATTGTAGGAGATATAAAGGAAGCACTCATAAAAATCAACAGTCAGCTGGAGCAGCAAAACCATAAAGAATGGGTTGACCACGTGTTGGCCAGAAAAGAAGAATTTCCACTAAAATACAATCCCGATGTCCTGACCGGACCTTATGTCATTGAAAAAATTTATGAGCTTACCCAAGGCGATGCAGTTATTACCACAGAAGTAGGGCAGCATCAGATGTGGACAGCACAATTCTACAAATATAAAAATCCCCGAACCTTTATCAGCTCCGGCGGATTGGGTACGATGGGATATGGACTGGGTGCTTCTTTGGGAGCTCAGTTGGGAAGACCGGATAAGCAGGTTATCAACATTGCGGGAGATGGCTGTTTCCGTATGAATATGAATGAAATTGCTACCGCTTCCCGTTACAATATACCAATTATTCAGGTGATTCTCAATAACCATGTATTAGGAATGGTGCGTCAGTGGCAGACACTTTTTTATGGTCAGAGATATTCCCAGACCATACTCAATGATAAAGTGGATTTTGTGAAGGTAGCAGAAGGCTTAGGTGCTGTTGCATACCGGGTAACAAAGAAGGAAGAAGTGGAAGAGGTATTCAAAAAGGCAATGGAACATGACGGTCCAGTTGTGATTGAATGTATCATTGACAGCGATGACAAGGTGTTTCCAATGGTAGCTCCAGGGGCGGCCATTGAAGAAGTCTTCAACGAAGACGATTTAAAAAAGCAAAACCAATAAAAGTGGAATGAAAAGTCGAAGGAGGATTTACCAGTGAGCAGAGTTTACAATTTTTCAGCTGGTCCGGCGGTATTACCGGAAGAAGTATTAAAAGAGGCAGCAGCAGAAATGCTGGACTACAAAGGCAGTGGCATGTCCGTTATGGAAATGAGCCATCGTTCCAAGGTGTATGAGACCATTATTCAGGAAGCGGAAGCGGATTTAAGAGAATTAATGAATATTCCGGACAACTACAAGGTACTGTTTTTACAGGGGGGAGCTTCTCAGCAGTTTGCTGCAGTTCCAATGAACCTGATGAAAAACAAAGTTGCAGACTACATCGTTACTGGACAATGGGCTAAGAAAGCTTATGAAGAGGCCTGTATTTATGGAAAAGCAAATGCCATTGCATCTTCCAAGGATAAAACCTTCTCTTACATACCAGATTGTTCTGATCTTCCAATCAGTGAGGATGCAGACTATGTATATATTTGTGAAAATAATACAATTTATGGTACTAAATTCTGGACTTTGCCAAACACAAAGGGGAAAGATTTAGTTTCTGACATGTCTTCCTGTATTTTATCTGAGCCAGTTGATGTGAGCAAATACGGCTTGATTTTTGCAGGAGTACAGAAGAACGTAGGACCTGCTGGTGTTGTAATTGCAATTATCCGTGAGGATTTAATCACCGAAGATACACTTCCAGGAACTCCTACTATGTTGAAATACAAGATTCATGCAGATAATGACTCTTTATATAATACACCTCCTGCTTATGGCATTTATATCTGTGGTAAGGTATTCAAATGGCTGAAGGCTATGGGCGGTTTGGAAGTTATGAAGCAAAAGAATATTGAAAAGTCTAATGTTTTATATGATTTCCTGGATCAGAGTAAGATGTTCTCTGGTACGGTTGTGAAGGAAGATCGTTCTCTTATGAATGTGCCATTTATTACTGGTGATGATGAGCTGGATGCTAAGTTTGTGAAGGAAGCGAAGGCGGCTGGATTTGAGAACTTGAAGGGTCATAGAAGCGTTGGTGGTATGAGAGCCAGTATTTATAATGCGATGCCGAAGGAAGGTGTTGTGGCACTGGTTGATTTTATGAAGAAGTTTGAGGCTGAAAATTCAAAGTAGAAAAAGAGGTTGTTTGGGTGTTGGCAAGGGACGCGTGGAGCTGCATGGGTTTTAGGGCCCACGCCAGCGACAAAGACATTTTCGCTGATTTGTATGCCACTGTCAAACTAAAGTTTGCCATTGTCATACAAATCAGCAAAAATGTCTTTTCGATGTCGCAAGCCCTAAAACCCATGCAGCTCCACGCTGGACTCTGCTGATAACGCCTTGGAGAATTTTTTTGAGGTGAAGAGGTTGAATTTTCAGGTGGCGGAGTGTGGAATTTAGAAATCTTTCATGCTGGATGTAGAATGATGTGGTGGCTATGCTGTGATTTATTATGATTTGTGAAAAAAATCACGATTCTATGTGGGTAGCTTTGAACAGAAGGCAGCAAGGTATCAATGTTTTATGTTTATATATGTTATGTTTTACATGTGATGGAAGTAGTTTGTAATTGACGGAATGTGTGGCTATAGATGTTTGATTGCTAAAATTATGAATAATAAGAAGGAGACTGGATTATGTATAAGATTAATTGTTTGAATCCGATTGCTCAGGTTGGGCTGGATTATTTTAGTGGGGATTATACGATTACGGATAAGTATGAGGAAGCGGAAGCTGTGCTGGTACGTAGTGCGGCTATGCATGATTTGGAGCTGAGTGATAGTTTGGTGGCTGTTGCAAGAGCGGGTGCTGGTGTTAATAATATTCCTTTGGATAAATGTGCGGATAGGGGTGTTGTAGTGTTTAATACTCCTGGTGCAAATGCCAATGGTGTTAAGGAATTGGTTGTGGCTGGTTTGATGCTTGCTTCTCGTGATTTGGTTGGTGGTATGAACTGGATTGAGCAGAATAAGGGCGATGAAAATATCGGGAAGACCATGGAGAAGGCGAAAAATGCTTTTGCTGGTAAGGAGGCTCTAGGTAAGAAGCTGGGCGTAATTGGTCTGGGTGCAATTGGTGTGCTGGTTGCCAACGCTGGTAAGGCTCTTGGGATGGAGGTTTATGGATGCGATCCTTTCCTTTCTGTGGATAATGCACTTTCTATGTCCAGAGATGTGAAATTGACAAAAACAAATGAAGAGATTTTCCGTACTTGTGATTATATCAGTGTGCATGTGCCTTTGTTGGAAGATACGAAGGGGATGATTAATAAAGATACCATGGCGATGATGAAGGATGGTGTGATTATCCTGAATTATGCGAGAGATCTTCTGGTAAATGATGATGATATGAAGGAAGCGCTGGAATCTGGTAAGGTTGCAAAATATGTAACAGACTTCCCTAATGCTAAGACGGCTAATATGGATGGCGTAATTGCATTCCCTCATCTTGGTGCTTCTACGGAAGAGTCTGAAGATAACTGTGCGAAGATGGCAGTGAAGGAAGTGATTGATTATCTGGAAAATGGTAATATTCGCAATTCCGTGAATTATCCTAACTGTGATGCTGGTATTTGTGCAACGGCCGGACGTATTGCAATCTGCCATAAGAATATTCCTAATATGTTAACACAGTTTACGGCTGCATTCTCCGCCGAAGGTATTAACATTGAAAACATGGTGAATAAATCCCGTGGTGAATATGCCTATACGGTGTTGGATGTTGAGAGCAAGGTAAGTGAAGCAGAGGTTGCTAAAATTGCTGCCATTGATGGTGTTTTAAAAGTACGGGTTGTGAAATAATTTATTTAGTTTATAAAAATTTAAGTCTGCTGTGTAGTAAAATGCATGGCAGACTTGTTTTATTTGTGATAGAATAAAGTCTAAGGATTCCAGTTGCTTAGAAAATTCTAGATGGCTAGAAAATTCCAGATGGCTGGAAAGTTCCGGATGACTGGAAACTTTCCTGATGCCTGAAATAAGGTGTATAAAAATTAAGAAATGCTGGAAATTAAGGAATATCCGTGTTGTGTTGAAGTAAAAGGCAGATAGAAAAGGAGGTAAAGGTTGAAAAAGAAATGTAGAGGTAAGCCAAAGATTTATGGGCATAGCAAAATAAGCCATTTATAAGTGGCCTCAAAATTGAATATGTAGACAAAGTTAAGGTATATTAAGTAGCTGACTTGATCTTATAACCT
>JAVBLX010000140.1:0-4565 GCA_031553075.1 Acetivibrio sp. | reverse complement strand
CTCAATCTCCAAATACCGCCCTATAATCCGCTTGGAATTTTTCGATTCCTTGGTCGGTCAGAGGGTGTTTGGTCATTTGCACGATGACGCTGTAAGGTACGGTTGCAATATCTGCTCCTGCTAATGCACAATCGATTACATGAATTGGATTCCTTACACTTGCAGCGATGATTTCGGTTTTCAAATCATGTATTTTAAAGATGGCAGATATACTTTCAATTAAATCAATTCCTGGCATGGAAATGTCATCCAATCTTCCCAGGAAAGGAGAAACATAGGTTGCACCGGCTCTTGCTGCCAGTAATGCCTGGGTTGCACTGAAAATCAGTGTCACATTGGTCTTGATGCCTTCTGCACTTAGTACCTTGGTTGCTTTTAATCCTTCTGTAGTCATTGGAATCTTTACTACCATATTGGGATGAATTTTAGCTATTTCACGGCCTTCCTTAATCATACCTTCGGCATCCGTGGTTGTCGCTTTTACTTCTCCGCTGATAGGACCGTCCACAATGCTGGCAATTTCTTTAATTACTTCGTTGAAATCTCTTCCTTCTTTGGCAATTAAAGATGGATTGGTAGTTACTCCACAAATGACTCCCATATCATTGGCTAGTCTTATGTCCTCAACATTCGCTGTGTCAACAAAAAAACGCATGGCTTTTCCTCCTGAATTTCCTTCTGAATTTAGCACTATCTTGCATAGTGTAAGCATGCAAAATAAGGCGGGTTCCTTAGTTAAAAAATAAAGTAAATAACTTTCATAAATATGTTTTACAAAAGTCTTTTGCTTTATAGTAAGATATTTTTCCCCTCTTGTCAAGCAGGTTATTACCCTCTTATTCATTTCTTTTTACCGCATAATATCTTTGCAGCTTACTTTGCGGTTTTTCTGGCAATGTCATGGCCAAATCACCACTTTGCAGCAAAGGAGTCACATATTTGCTCATGACATAAAATGTGGTTTTTACTCCCAAAAATTCTGCAATCTCTGATTTTAATTTTGGTTTCATGCAAAAATCCAATAATTCATCTGTGCTTCGTATTTTATTGGATTCTCTGGCTCCGTTCCAGCTATCCGTTCCAAACAAGTCTTCTGTCACGTAGTTTTCTTTTTTTCCATAGATATCCTTTATTCCTCGAGATTTTTTAACATAATAACGTTCTGTGCGCAGAGATTCCCTTACTTCATAGACACTTCCCATTTCTTCCAGGTATTTTACTTCTCCATAATGAGCATTTCCGTTATATAAAGTTACTACGAATTCATTCCGACGGTTTTCAAAGATTGGTTCCGGTAAACCATGTTCTTCCATCGCCCTTCTGATTGTGGGAATGCCTGAATATCGGTTTTCAGCACCAGTCAAGCTTTCTGTCATAATCGCCAGGGTAGGATTTCTCAGGTCCGGTCTGACTCTTCCCAGCTGCTCCACCGTCATCCGTCCATATAGATTGCCTGGACTATGAATCTCCAATCTATCTGCAAAAAAATTAATCTGAATTGGAGTCCCTTCCGTATGAATGCTGTAGTCACGATGAATCAGCCCATTCAGTACCGCCTCACGTATGGCTTCTATGGGGTATTCGGTCTTGTCACGTCTTCTTCCCGTGTCTGGGTCAATAATCGTCTTTACTTTCATATTTCGTTTGCAAAAAGTCACTGCCTCTTCGACCATATCTGCTAACGTGCCTTCGATTCTTTTATTGTCGGTAAATCGAGCCAAGTCCTCACCAACCTCCCCAATCTCATATCCTGGCACAACAACAGCCGTAATCCCAAGCTGAGGAAATATACCTTGTGGATATATGCAGAAATTCATGACCGCTGCTAAAGTTGTGACTCCATCTCTGGTAATATTCAGCATTTCATACAACTGTGAGGTCTCCATCAAAGCAAACTGCGGCCGTTCCTTTTTCTTTTCTAAAATATATGCTTCCAACCGTCCTTGATCCAAGAGCTTAAACGTTGCCCTCTCAATCTGTCTTTCATCATCATGAAGATGCTTCCGATATGCTTCATAACTGTATATCTCATAATCTGTCATCGGTAAATCTGCATCTCCTACCCGTATATATGCCCCCCTAACCTTCCCCGCTCCTTTGTAAAAGCAAGGACGCTCCGCCAAGTCAGTCGGCGGAATCTCTGCGGAACAGATATTTACCCCTTGATATTCCGCAAGGGTGAAAACAGCCCGTACCGGTGGCTCCATCTGATTACACTGCTCCGTTACCTTCTTCTGTAAATCCTGTAAATCATATACGCCGACTGGCTCAAATCCGGTCTTTTCATTTAGTCCAAATACCAGAACGCCCCCGCTATCCTGATTGGAAAAGCTGGATAACGTATCATATAGTCTGGTCGGACATCCTCCACTGGCTGCCTTCACCTCAATCAGCTGCGCTTCTGCCTGGAACCTTTGGATTAAATCAGCCAATTCAATCAATTCTTCTCTTAACATACTCTACCTGCCTTTCCCCTACTTCTATCCCCTTACCTGTTTTGATTTTACTTTATACTTATTTTAGCAAGTTTCAATAAATTTAGCAAGTTTCTTTTGCACTTTTTATTAATTTACTAATTTTTTACTAACATTCCTCGAGATGCAATGTTTTAATTTGTATATTAATAGCTGGTAAAAGTAACTAATCTATAGTAAAATTTGTTTATAGAAAAGAAGCTTGTAAGGATTTAATCTTTATACTTCAAATCAGATGACACATAATTCGTGTACAATCCGCAGGAAGGAGCCCTTCATGAAAACAAACATCCAGAAAAAGCTTGCATATATGGAGTTTCTTCAACGAGAGAATTCTGTCACCCATCACAAATATGATGACGAACTGCTCCAATTTGCTTACCTTTCAAAGGGCGATATGCGCAGTGTGGATGAAGTTGCTGCCAGACTAAAAAATGCCCCTAATCCGGCACGTCTCTCAGATAACCCGTTGCAAAGCCAAAAATATCTGTTCGTCTGCTTTATCACGACCGCTACTCGTTATGCGATTGAAGCTGGTCTGCCATCCGAAAAAGCTTTTAATATTAGTGATTTGTACATCCGAATGGTTGATAAATGTACTACAACGGAGCAAATAAATGAGATTTCATTGGAAATGACAGGGTATTTTACGCAAGAGGTTGCAAAAATCCTGAATCAGACCCAGTATTCCAAACCGGTCAAATTAGCCATGGATTACATCTACGAACATCTCCATGAAAAAATTACGGTTGAGGATATTGCTGCAGAGGTTGGACTGAATCCTTCTTATTTATCCACTCATTTTAAGCGGATAAGCGGAGTATCTGTTTCCGAATACATCCGCAAAAAAAGAATTGAAGCAGCTGAAAATATGCTAATGTTTTCAGCATACTCCCTCTCTGAAATCAGCGAATTCCTGTCCTTCAGTTCATATAGTCACTTTGCTGCCATATTTCAGAAATATACGGGAGCTACGCCAAAAGAATATCGATCTACCTATTATGGTAAGACAGAAATGATACAAAAAAATAGAATGCGGAGAGAAGACAGTTAAATTTTCTCCGCATTCTTTATTGGTTTTTCGGACCAAGTCCATTGTCATGTACCAGGCTGGCTTTTTCTATTTCGAAACTCCCGAATGTATGGGTTTTTGTAAAAAGAATAAAACAGCTGTGCACACATAAAACACCAAATAGCAGGTTCACAGATAATAACGCCTAAATAACCCAAAGATGGAATTACCAGCAGCACAAACAACGTCTTTCCGGCGAATTCTATCACACTGGAAACCAGTGGCAGCATCTTTGAACCGATTCCCTGTAGGGAAAATCTCAAATTTAAAAGCATGCCCAGAACCGCATAAAATGGTGAATTCAATCTTAAATAAGTGGCACCGTTGGCAATTACGGTTGTATCCGTTGAACCGGATAAAAATTTAACCATGGCTGGTGCAGCAAAAAACAGAATCACCGTCACAAAGCCTCCCCAAGCGATTGCCATCAGGTTGGCATATTTTACCGCCTGCCGTATGCGATCCCCCTGGTCAGCTCCTTTATTTTGAGACACAAAGGTAGAGATGGACATGGCCAAGGTTACAATTGGAAGCATAGAAAAGCTGTTCAGCTTCCGGGCTGCTGTGTGTCCGGCAATGGTCAGGTAACCCAATCCGTTGATGGAGGTTTGAAGCACGACCGTTCCCATGGATACAATGGATACCATAAATCCCATAGAAAGTCCCTGCCCCAACAGTTCTCTATATAATGTTTTATCAAAGCGAAAATGCTCTCTGGAAGGAATTAACATCGGGCACTTGAGGAAAATGTAGACAAGGCAAAGTATTACCGAAACTCCCTGGGCAATTACAGTTGCAACAGCAGCCCCCCGGATTCCCATTCCAAACTGAGTAATAAACAAGATATCCAGTACGATATTCAGTACCGATGATATAATCAGAAATATCAAAGGCATGATACTTTTCACGATGGCACGCAGCACACCTGCACATAAATTATAACCAATCATTACATCAACAAAGGAAGTGATGGTGGATATGTAAGTATAGTATTCGTCAATAATATTTGTCGGTGTATG